>JASLPR010000065.1 GCA_030744875.1 Chloroflexota bacterium | reverse complement strand
TGCTACATCGGCCAGGGCGGCGCTTACTTCTGGGCCTCACAGAACCTGCGCCGCATCCGCGTCCGCCCCACCATCGCCCCGACCGGCGCCAGCGGCTTCGTCGCCAACATGGTCGAGGGCGTGCGCTACGCCTTCACCCATCCCCAGCTGCGCGGGGTGTTTCTCGCCGGGGCGGTCAGCACCACCCTGCTTATTCCCTACGTGCAGTTCCTGCCGGCCTTCGTCAAAGATGTCTACGAATCCGGTCCCGGCGGCCTGGCCATTCTGATGGGCGCCGCCGGCGCCGGCGGGTTGCTCGGCTCGCTGGTCACCGCCGCGATGGGCAATATGCACCGCAAGGGCTACCTGCTCTTCGCCGGCAGCTTCCTGGCCGCCGCCGGCACCATTGGGCTGGCGCTCTCCTCGTCGCTGGTGCTCTCCGTCGCCATCCTGGTCCTCGCCGGCATCGGCAGCGGCATCAGCATGCTCACCGTCGGCGCCCTGATGCAGTTGATCGCCGCCGACGAATATCGCGGCCGGGTCGGCTCCCTGCAGATCATCCTCTGGGGACTCTCCGCGGTCGGCGGTCTGCCCATGGGTTTCTTCGCCGAACGCAGCAGCGTGCCGCTGGTCGTCGGTATCGCCGGCGCGCTCGCGTTCGGGCTCCTGCTGCTATTGCTGGTCGCGCAGCCTAAGATCAGACAGATCGAATAATCTCTAGGTCCCGTGTCCACGTTGATGTCGAAGCGAGAGTTGACCGCATGACCCCGCCCCGGCCACCGCGTTCGCGCCACCGCCCACCGTCGCAGCCCGAGCCCGAGTCCAAGCGACCCGAGCGCCGCGCGGCTGCGCCCCAGCGCCGAGCTACCCCCGGGTATCCCGCCCGGCCAGCTTTATCTGCTCTTTGAACTGACCGCGTTCCACCTGGGCGCCGACGCCGAGGGATGCCCGGTGGCCGAGCTGGCCGTGCCCACCGAGAACTGGCGCGCCGTCGAAGGCCTGCGCGCCATCGCCGGCGTCAAGTCCGGGCCCGCCTCCAGCGACCGCGTCATGGTCGTGGACATCAACGGCCACACCGCCACCCACGCCTGCCCGCCGCCGACCAACCCCGGCGTCGCTTAGTCGTCCGGCATCGGCATCGAAGATACCGGCCCCTACGCCCGGATGAAGGTCTACTTCCCGGGCGGCGACTTCAGCGAAGTCAAAGGCATCATCTTCACCGATGACGCCGACTTCAAGCCCGGCTACCGGGTCGGCAGCGAAGACCACCTCAACGCCATGTTCACCGACGTCACCGGCCACACCTTAATCACGCCCGATGAGGTCGGCGCCGGCGAAGACGTCCTGCTCACGGTCACCCACGCGGTCGGCCGGTTGGGGTTGCCGGTCAGCGGCCAGATCGATTTCCTGCTCGCCGACAATGGCTGGCAGGAGCCCCAGATCCGCGAGCCCACCGGCCCCGGTTCTCTGACCATCCACAACACCGGCCGCGCCCGCACCGGCATCCAGACCATCATCCCGCCGGGCAACCCGGGCTTTCCCGACTACTGGCGCATCCGCGTTGAAGTCGCCGGCGTCGACATGAAATCCGGCGACGCCATCACCCTGGTCTTCGGCGACCGCTCCCGCGGCGGCGCCGGCGCACTGGCGCCGTCGGCCCCGTTTGTTTACGACAGCACCCGCCTGCGCAAGCGCACCGACCTGCTCCCGCCACTCACGGTGGTATCCGACCGCCACAACCTGGGCCGCTGGTCGCCGGTGGCCGCCGCCCGGGCCCACACCTTCACCATCAATCCCGGCGAGACGCAGCGCTTCGTCGTGCTGGCCGCCGGCCACGCCATCCTGGGCGAACCGCACGCCATCAATATCGTCGCCACCGACGCCTATCTCAACCCGGCGCTGCCCAAGTTCAAGGGCTCCGTGCGGCTCGACTTCGAGGGCTCACCCGGCACCGAAATCATCCGCGCGAGTTTCCTCGACACCGACGAAGGCATCAAGACCATCATGTGGACGCCCGAAGAGACCGGCACGGTGCAGGTCATCGTCGACGACTCCACCGGCCGCCACGGCGTCAGCAACCCGATCATCGTCCTCGAAGAGCCGTCCCCCGAAACCATCTACTTCGGCGATCTCGGGGGGGTGTTCCGAGCTATCCGGCGGGCGCGGCTCGGTCGCCGACAACCTCGAGTTCGCCCGTGACGTCGGCTACCTCGACTTCTGCTGCGTCGCCGACCGCTCCAACCTGCTCACCCCACCTCCTGGTCGGCCAGCCAGCGCCAGACCGAGCGCTTCAACCGCGAAGGCGAGTTCGTCAGCTTCGTCAGCTACGAGTGGATCGACTCCGCCGCCCCCGAAGACCTGCGCAGCCCCGGTACGAGCACGGTCATCAGCGCCGCCGACAGCCTGCCGCTGGTCACCCACTCGGACACCGGCAACTCCCTACGCCAGCTCTGGACTCGGGTCGGCGACGCCAAAGACATCCTGGCCTTCGCCAACCACCCCATCGAAGACGCCTCCTGGGACCAGTACAACCCGGACTACGAGACCGCCATCGAGGTCTACTCCAGCTACGGCCCCTCCGAGAACCGCGCCCAGCGGCCGGCCAACGAAGAGCAGGGGCGGGACATCTCGGTCGAAGAGGTCCTCTCCACCGGCGCGCGGCTCTTCTTCATGGGCAACAGCAGCGGCCACGAAGGCGTGCCCGGCATCAACCAGATCGAATCCCTGGTGCGCAGCCTGCACGGCTGGCGTCCCTTCAGCGGCGGCCTCACCGGCGTACTGGCCGAAGACCTCACCCGCGAGTCCATTCTGGAGGCCATCCGCGCCGGGCGCGTCTACGCCACCACCGGCAACCGCACTCTGCTCAGCTTCAGCCTCAACGACTCGCACATGGGCTCCGAGTTGCGCCTGCGCGCCCAGGAGCGCCGCCACTTCACCGCCCGCGTGGTGGCTGACGGCGAGTTGCGCCGCATCGAGATCATCCGCAACGGCGAATCAGTGATTTCCCAGACCGCCGTCGGCAGCACCCACACCCTCACCTGGGAAGACCGTATCCGCACTCCTGGCGAGGATTCCTACTACCTGCGGGTGAAGATGTGGGATACGGGCAGTGCCTGGTCGTCGCCCATCCGGGTCCGCCCGATCGTCGACAACCGCCTCAGCAAGGGCAAATCCATCTAGCCATACCGGGGCCGGCTATTCCGCCGGAGCCGCCACGAACTCCAGCAGCATTTCGCCCGCCGCGTCGAATAGCTCCAGGCGTCCCTCCCCCGTCCGGTATTGCCCCGCCGCATCCAGCGCGGCCAGGTACGTTCCCTCCAGCGCCATCACCCCGGGCGGCTCCACGCACTCTTCCACCGTCATCGCCAGGACATCGAAGTCGATCCCGCCGTCCTCAGTGGCCGCATAGGGCCTCCCGTAGCCATTGCACCCGGCATTGCCCCGGGCCTTCCCGTCAGCAAATCCCAGCGTAATCGTCACTCCGTTCGTCGCATCCGCACCGCTCAGCCGATCGAGCACCCAGTCGATGCCCACCAACTCCGTCGCCGCGTCCGGCCCGGCATCGGCCGCGCGGGCTTCCCCGGCCGGTGGCGTCGCCGGCCGGACCGTTTCCGGTTCCGGCTCCGCACCGCCGCACCCGGCGATCACAACGACCAGCAGCAACGCCACCACGCCACGAATCGGCCTGTTCAAATGACTCATGACTCCAACCCGGCCCGCCGGCCCCGCCACCCTAGCCGCGATGCAGCACGTTGCGCCCGTCGTTCTGCTCGTCCGGTCGCACCAGTCGCAGCCGGTGCGCCGACTCTTCCCTCCCCTCCGTCCAATTCAGCACTCGCGGCACGATCCAGAAACCCATCCGCGCGCCAAAGGCGTTCACCAGTTCCAGCGCGGTCAGCGCCACCCGGTCGCGGTTCTCCGGCTTGTTGACGCTGATCCACAGGTAGGCGTCTTCCTCGTCGGTGCCGTCCAGGTCAACCGTCACCGTCGTTCCGGGCCACTGCGCCACGAGCTCATCCACAATGTCCTTCGACACCTGGCGGATATTCTGGCGACCGCGATAGTCGCCCCGTGGAGTTTTGTCTTCCATGCTCATGAACGGCTGTCCCGAACGACATCTCCGCCGGTCGCGCGGTCGCGAAATCGACCATCTTCCCCGGCAAGAGGGAACGGTGATGATATCACGCGTGTCGCGTGTAAAGGGTTGCCGTGAATGTCGCGACATCCGGTGTCCGACGTCCGACGACTTTCTGTTTTGCCGCGCCCTTGCCGCGGGCGCTGACGGAAGCCACCAATCTCGTCCGCCCGCTGCCCGGCCATCAACCAGAACAAGACCCACTGTGTGGGCCGCTTCGCGGGCGCTGTGCTGCCCGGCCATCAACCCAAAGCAAAACCCACTGTGTGGGCGCTGTGTGGGCGCTGTGCCGCCTAGTCCGCCGCACCCAATTCCGCCCGCAGTAATCCGCCCGCCGCCCCCGGGTCGGCGCGGCCGCGGGTCGCCTTCATCACCTGCCCCACCAAGAAGCCCACCGCCTGCTGCTTACCGGCGTTGTAGTCCGCCACCGCCTGCGGGTTCTCGGAGATCGCGCTCCGCACGATCTCCAGTAACTCCTCTTCGTCCGAGATCTGCTCGCCGGTCTCGGCTGCGATCGCAGCGGCGCCGCACCCGCCGGCGACCATCTGCTTGAAGATCTCCGCCCCCATCTTGCGGTTCACCTTGCCGGCGTCCTCCAGTTCCAGCAGTTCCACCAGCCCTTCCGGCGACACCGGCGAATCGGCCACCGTCTTGTCGGCGTCGCGCAGTTCCCGCACCAGGTCGTTCAGCACTCGATTCGCCAGCCGCTGCCGGTCCTCGTAGCCCGCCGCCGCGCTCTCGAAGAAGAGCAGCAGGTCGCGGTCGTTGATGAATTGCGCCGCGTCGTCCGGGCGCAGGCCGACCTCCCCCACCAGTCGAGCCCGCACCTGCTCCGGCAGTTGCGGCATATCTGCCCGGATGCGCTCCACCCATTCGCGGTCCACGGTCAGCGGCGGCAAGTCCGGCTCCGGGAAGTAGCGGTAATCGTGGGAATGCTCCTTGGTGCGCTGCGAGACGGTCCGCCCGGTCCCCTCGACCCAGCCGCGCGTCTCCTGCACCGGCATCTCGCCGTGCTCGTCCCAGTACTCGCGCAGCCGCACTTCCTCGAAGGCCAGCGCACGTTGCACCGCCCGGAAGGAGTTCATGTTCTTGATCTCGACCTTTACGTCGCCCATTGGCGTGTCCCCGGGCCAGACCGAAATGTTGGCGTCGCAGCGGAACTGCCCGTGCTGCATGCTGGCTTCCGAGACCCCCAGGTAGAGCAGGATGTTGCGCAGCGCCACCAGGTAGGCCCGCGCCTCGTCGGGCGAAGTCATGTCCGGCTCACTGACGATCTCCATCAGCGGCGTCCCGGAGCGATTCGCGTCGATCAGGCTCACCTCGTCGCCGGCCTCGCCGGTGGCGTGAATCATCTTGGCGGTGTCTTCTTCCAAGTGCACCCGCGTGATCCCGATGCGCTGCGTCTCCCCTTCCACTTCGACATCCAGCGAGCCCTCCACACACAGCGGCATGTCGTACTGCGAAATCTGGTACCACTTCATCAGGTCCGGGTAGGCGTAGTTCTTGCGGTCGAACTTGGCGAAGCCGGGTATCTCGCAGCCCAGCGCCAGCCCGGTCAGGATGGTCTTTTCCACCGCCATCCGGTTCATCACCGGCAGCACCCCGGGCATGCCCATACACACCGGGCAGACGTGGGTATTGGCCTCGGCCGTGGCGTAATCCGACGAGCAGCCGCAGAACATCTTGCTGGCGGTGCTGAGTTGCGCGTGGACTTCCAGCCCGATGACAGTTCTGTATTTCGTGCCGGCCTGCGTCGCCATCGCTAGACCACCTTCGCCGGGGCGGCCGCCGCCACGTCCAGTTCCCGTTCCAGCGCATAGGCCGCCCTCAGCAACCGCGCCTCCTCCATCGCCGGGGCCATGAACTGCACCCCCACCGGCATCCCGTCGGAGAAGCCGCCGGGGATCGAGATGCCCGGCAGCCCGGCCATATTCGCCGGGATCGTCATCACGTCCGACAGGTACATCGCCAGCGGGTCCTGGGTTTTGGCACCTAGCTCAAACGCCACCGTCGGGCTGGTCGGCGTCACCAGCACGTCCACGTCGGCGAACGCCGCGTCGAAGTCCCGCTTGATGAGCGTGCGAACCTGCTGCGCTTTCTTGTAATAGGCGTCGTAGTAGCCGCTCGACAGCGCGTAGGTGCCCAGCACGATCCGCCGTTTCACCTCGTCGCCGAACCCGGTCCCGCGGCTGTTCATCATCAGTTCGTCGACATCGGTCGCGTCCAGGTCGGCGTAGCCATACTTCACGCCGTTGTAGCGGGCCAAGTTGGCGCTGGCCTCCGCCGGGGCGATGATGTAATACGTGGTCAGCGCGTAGCTCGTGTGCGGCAGCGACACCGCCACGATCTCGGCCCCCAGCCCGGCCAGTCGCTCGATCGCCGCCCGCACCACCTGCTCCACCCCCGGCTCCATCCCGTCCACGAAGTACTCCGCCGGCACGCCGATCTTCATCCCCTTTACACCTTCGTCCAGCCCTTCCGCAAAGTCCGGCGGCGTCGCGTCGATCGAAGTCGAGTCCTTCGGATCGTGGCCGGCGATCGCCTGCAACATCAGCGCCGCGTCCTCCACGTCCTTGGCCAGC
>JASLPR010000064.1 GCA_030744875.1 Chloroflexota bacterium | reverse complement strand
CAACGCATGGGGCGAGCTCTCCCGCGAAGCGCGAATCGAGTCGGCGTTGCAGCGGGCCGGGGTCGAACTCGGCGAGCTGCCCGCCCGGATCATCCACGAGTACGAGCAGAACTATCAAGAGGGTCTGCGGTTGCTCCTCGGGGCGGACCACCTGCTGGAGGTCGCCGGCCGGTTCCGCACCTGCCTGGTAACCAACGGTCAGAGCGACCGACAACGGGTGAAGATCGAACGGCTCGGCCTGGCCGGGCAGCTCGAACACATCCTGATCAGCGCGGAAGTCGGGTCCGCGAAGCCGGACGCGGCCATCTTTCGGCGCGCGCTGTCGCTGACGGAGGTCGAGCCCCAGCAGGCGGTGATGATCGGCGACAACGCGCTGGCCGACATCACCGGCGCGGCGGCCCTGGGCATACATACGATCTGGGTGAACCTGCACGGTTGGGCGCTGCCGGCGGCGGCGGCGACACCAGAGTACGAAGTTCCCGATGTCGCGGCGGCGACGGCGCGGTTGGCCGGCTGAGCCGACCGGCCCGGGACAAGGCTATCGGAGCCGTCTGCAGGCCACTGCTGCGTGTCCTGTACTTGCGATTTCTTTCACAAGCACAGTCTCGCCACTGAATCGACTGATGGGCCGATTTTGGGGGTCTTTACAGGGCAAATAGGGGGTGCGGAAAAATGTCTCGGCAATTGCCGAGAGGCGTATACGTACTAACTACCGCTTTTCTTTATGAGAACTCGTCACTAAGTACGTATGCCTCTCGTCATTTCCTACGATGCCGGGCGATCCGGCCGCTTCGATAATTCCGATGTAGAAAACGTGTATCAATGAGGGCGAAGACCCTCAAGAAGAACGGTGGCTGAAGAGATGGCAGCCCTTACGAAAGTCGGGTGGGTCGCATCGGTTCTGGTGGGCATAGCGTTCATCGTTCTCGGAGTTGTGTTCATCGTCCTGTCGAACGGCGCGAAAGACGAGATTCGCACCGCGATGATTGCGAAGGATGTCACAACCGGCGACGACGCCAGCATCCCGAACGCACTGGTGCAGGATGTCGAAACGGCCAGGGCGGAGGAAGCGGTCCTCACCGAGCACACCCGCGGATGCAACGGGCCATACACCAGCATGGACCGTGAAGACCCGAACCGGGAGTCGTACCTGAAGGGTCTCACGCTGCGCAACTCGCTGAACCTGAGCATCATGGGATTCGGCGTCGCCGACCTGGCCCTTGGGGTCGGAGTGGTAGCCATTCTGATGGGCGCCAGCACGATGCTGCTGACGAGCACGGCGCTCTACGCAGTCCGCCGATTAAGCTCGATTAACTGAGCTCCTACCGGGCGCCGCCGCCCCCAGCATGGCGGCGGCGCCCGCCCCTTCAATCCGGCCTCCCCGTGGAGGCCGGATTTGTGCGCGGAAACGATCGCGGTCCGGGACCGGCACTGCCCGGAGCCGCGTAGCCTGCTTCCCTGCACGGGCGACACCCCGGCCAGGAGCCGGGGTGTCGCTGCGTTCCGGGCGGGAAGTCGGCTACCGGGTCCGGGCTTTCCACCGGCACCACCCCTGCAGGGCACCTGCCAGAAGCAACCGGCGAACCCTCCGGACCACCAGCCGCCCTAGCCGGGATTGAACTCTGTCAAAGCCTGCCAGAGAGCTGAATCCCTCATGAGTCGAATCGGTTCGCCGGCGTCGCTGACGAAGGCGTGGCCGGTGGTCGCCACCGCTGCCACCGCACTCCCCAGCCGCACCCGGTAGCTGACATTCATGCGCACCCGATTCGACCGGGCCACCCAGAGGTCGATCTCGATCTTGTCTTCGGAGCGGATCGTCCGCAAGAACTCCGCCGTGCAGGCCGTTACCGGGAAATGCACGCCCGACTTCTCGATCTCGCGGTAGCTCAGCCCGATCTCCCGCAGGAAGCCGATTCGCGCCTCCTCCAGCCAGCGGAAGAAGTTCGAGTGATGCGCGATCCCGCCGGCATCGGTGTCGGAAAATCGCACCCGCAACCGCTCGATGTGGTCTGGTTCCCGGCCATCGCCGGAAGCGCCCTCAGTCATCGGCCAAAATATCCGCGACCAGATCGCGGAACTCCCCGATGGCCGGTGCGCCGTCGAGCACGCCGATCTCGGTGTCGTAGCGGACTGACTGGCCGGGCTCCAGCACCACCAGTTCGCCGGCGGCGCGGGCCGCCACCCGGCCCAGGATGCCGGAATTGTTGGGCTCGACCCCCACAACGTACTCACCCGGCGCCAGTAGTTTCCATTCGTCCAGGTACGGGAAAGCGGCGGTCGCAAACCGGAACGAGACTCCGAGCGGGCCGGAGTCCAACGACTCGTTTATCAGCGCCGCGTGCGCGTAACCGGCTTCGTCGGCGACCGGATAGTGGGAGAACACCTTCTGTTCGTAGCCGGACGCCGGCGGGCCGAAGTGGAACGGGTCATCGGCGGCATCGGCCGCCTGCCCGGTCCGCACCCGAAAGCCATCAACTGTGGCCACCAATTCGGCGCCCTCGCCGAGCACCGGGTGGCCGACGTTCATGTGATACAGGTACATGTAGGTCTCGGAACGATGGCCGACATTCGTCACCACATCCTCAATCTGCAGCCGGCTAGCGCCGAGGCTGGTGGAAATCCTACGGACCAACTCGAACTGCGGATTGCCAAACGCCACCTCGCGGGTACGGCCCTTCACCAGGATCCGGTACTCGTCACCATCCCAGTGGCAGTCGGCCGCCACGTTTTCGGCGACCAGGGTGGAGGCGCGGCCGTGCATGCCGTAGTGGATCCCGTCCTCATCGGCCGGTTGCTGGGCGTGGCCCATCCCGCAGGTCGTTAGCAGACCTCCGGCGAAGGTCCGCGCCCAGCCCTGCCCGGTCGGTTCGTAGGCGTGGGCCGCGACCTCGCCGGCCGGCGAAATCCAGGCCAGCGGTATCCCCCGGTAGGAGGCGTGGCTGATATCCATCCCCCGCCCGGGGAGCACCGTGAACTGAAATCCGGACCCGGTGTATACGTCGATGGCCGAAACGCCGTCCGCCGCGCCACCCTCGATCCGGTACTCGCGCACTCCCGCGAATTGTGAAATCCGACCGGCGCGGCGCTCCAACTCGGCCCGGGTGTAGTCACGTCCGAAGAGCTTCGCCAATCAGTCCTCCGCGGGTTCCAGTGGGAACAAACGCGGAGTGATTTTAGCAGCGCCGGAGGCGACCGCCCGGCGGTCGCCTCCGATTGGTTCTGCTAGTTGGCGATCGCAAAAACCACCGCAACCGACGCGCTGGCGGTGTAGCCGCCACCGGATACCGGCGGGCCGCCGCCACCACCACCCATCCCCTCGGCGCGAACCGCGACGCCGGACGCAGCCAATACCGATCCATCCACTTCGGTGATGCTGATGACCTCACCCAGCTCAACTCCCAGCTCGGCGGCCATCTGCTCGGCGTGGGCGCGGGCGTTGTCGATGGCCTCAGCGCGCGCCTGGGCCTTCAACCCCTCCTCGTCGTCCACCGCGAAGATCATGTTGTGGACGCTGTTGGCGCTTGCATCCAAGGCCCCCTGCAAGACATCGCCCAGCCCGTCAACATCGCGCACCGTCGCGCGCACCTGGTTGCTGAGGTGGTAGCGAACTTCGCCGGTGGGCCCGTCCTGGCCGTAGACCTGCTCGGTCCACATGTTGAACCCGGTGGTCTAGATGTCGTCGGTGGCCACGCCCAGTTCCAGCAACTTCTCGGTGACTTCGGTCATGCGGGTGTTGTTGTCGCTGATCGCCGCGCCAGCGTCATCGGCGACAGTCTCAACGCCCAGGGTGACCTCGGCAACGTTCGGCACCGCGGTGGCGGTGCCGGTGCCGCCGGCGGTGATGGTCCGCGCGATCGCGGCGCTGGTGCCCAGGGAGATCTCGTCCGGCACATTGATGACCGACGCGGCCACATGGACCGGCGTCGGGGCATCTACCGAAGTCTCGCTGCTCACCGGCAGCATCAGCAAAACCGCGACCACGAGGGCCCCGATGGTCGCCAATGGCACCGCCACCAGCACTCCAATCAGCAGTCGTTGGGGTCCAGACATTTCTCTTCTCCTTACCAATTCTCAGCAACTCGGAACTCTGTTCACCCGGAAGACGCGGCCGGCTAGCAAAGGGTTCCCGATACCCTGCCGCCGTCCGGATTATCGCCGCCGGTCCCGAGAACCGCAGACATCGATCGGGTACACTCCGCTCCCCGTCGGGTGCCCGGCCCGACTGGCGGCGGCGCCGACCGAAAGGAAGCAGCCTTGCCGCGGACACCTACCGCCCCGAACCCGCCCGCCGACCCCACGGCCGGGATGTACGTCCTGCACCTGCGGATCGAGCGTCCCGGGCCGCCGGTGCGGATAGGCCGGCTGGGCGCGTTCGAATTCCCGCGCACTGACTACCTCTACGTCGGCAGCGCGCTGAACTCATTGTGGCCGCGCGTGCAGCGGCATCTCTATCAGGAAGGGAAGCGACACTGGCACGTGGATCACCTGCAGGACGTTGCCCAACCGCTGCGCGCCTGGATCGCGGTCACCACCCAGAGTCGCGAATGTGAGGTCGCCGCCGCCCTCGCCGCGCTGCCGGGAGCTACCCGGTGGCCGCCCCGTTTCGGCGCCTCGGACTGCCGCTGTCCCGGACATCTGCTGCGATTGGACGCTTCTCCCAATTCGATCCGAATCGCCGGTCTGCTCGGAGACCTCGGACTGAACCCAGCGTCGTTTCTGCCCGGGCCCGGACCGAACCGCTAGACCCGGAGCGTGGCTCCGAAGCGAGCCTCCAAGGAGCGCACGATCTTCGCGTGGCGGGTCGCCACCTCGTCGTCGGTCAGAGTCCGCAGTGCGTCCCGGTAAACGATCGAGAACGTCAGGCCACGCTTCCCGGCCGCGACTTGGTCGCCACGGTACTCATCGACCAGCGATACACTCTCGACCACCTCCCCGCCGGCGCTCTGGATGGCGTCAACAAAATCGGCGGCCTGCGAGTCGAGGTCAACGACGATCGAAACGTCCTGAACCACCGATGGGAACCGTGGCAACACCGCGAACTGGCGGGCGTGATCGGCGATGGACAGCAGCGCATCGACATCCACCAGCAGCGCCCAGGCCGGCTCATCGATGTCGCTCAGCGCCCGCGTTGCCGGGCTGACTTCACCGAACGCGGCCAGCAAGGTGTCGCCGGCGGATATGGTGGCGCAGCGGCCCGCCTGGAAGGTCGGGTGCCGGAACGGCGCGGTGTCGCTGCTCGCGATGCCGAACCGCCGCAGCAAAAGCTCTGCCAATCCCTTCAGGTCGAAGAACGTTGCCTCGCGCCGCTGGTCCCAGCCGGGGCTGGAGAGTTGCTGGCCCACGACCGCCGTGAGCACGCGGCGCTCTTCCGGTAGCTCGGCGCCGGCGGGAATGAATGTCTTGGCCAGCTCGAAAAGACCGACGTCACGATCGGCGAACCGCAGGTTGGCGGCGAGCGTCTCCAGCACATGGCCAAGGGCGGTGGTGCGCAGTGAATCCTCTTCGGCGCGCAGCGGATTCACCAGCTTCAAGGGTTCCAGTTGCACCGGTAGGAAGCGCTCGCCGACCCGCGCGCCGGCGGCGTCAACCGCGTCGGCGCCGTCCCCGCCGAGGACCCGGCGCAGGCGCTCCGGGTTGGACATCGTGTAGGTGATGATCTCCTGGTAGCCGGCGGCGGCGAGGATGTCGCGGACGATCTCGTCGCGATGATCGACCTCGCTGACCACCGAGCCCACGACTCCGCCGCGGGGCAGGGTGGACGGGATTGCGTCATAGCCGATCATCACCGCCACCTCTTCGACTAGGTCGGCGTCCATGGTCACGTCGCCGCGCCAGTCGGGCGCCTTCACCCGGATGGTGTCGCCGTCGTCGGCTTCGATTTCGAAGTAGGCCCGCTCCAGCGCGTCGATCACCCGCTCGCGGGGAAACTCGATACCCAGCAGGCGCGGGACTTCGCTGAGCGGAAATTCGATTACGACCGGCTCGGTCCGCCCCGGGTAGGCGTCCTCCCAGAGGTCGACGCCGCGTGCGGCGCCGATCTCCTCGGCCAGGTGGACGCTACGCCGCAGGGCGTACTCGGCGGTCTCAGCGGAGAGGCGCTGCTCGAAGCGGCGCGAGGCTTCGCTGCGCAGGCCCATGCCGCGGGAGGTATTGCGGATGCGGGTCTGGTTGAAATTCGCGGCTTCGAGCAGGATCTCGCTTGTAGTTTCGGTGACTTCACTGTTGAGGCCGCCCATGACGCCGGCCAGAGCAACCGCCCCGCCGCCATCGAATATGATGGTGTCGTCCGGGGTGAGCTTGCGGTCCTGTCCGTCCAGAGTGCGCAGGGTCTCGCCGGCCTCGGCCGGACGCACGCCGATGACCCCGCCGCGCAGCTTCTGCTGGTCAAAGGCGTGCAACGGCTGGCCGGTCTCCAGCATGACGAAATTGGTGATGTCGACCAGGTTGTTGATGGGTCGCTGCCCGGCGGCTTCAAGGCGGCGCTGCATCCAATGGGGCGAGGGTGCCACGGTCAGGTCATGCAGGTAGGCGGCGGCGTAGCGGGAACTCAACTCCGGGTCGCGGATGTCGATGGCGAGTTCGGGGATCACCGCGCGGTCATCGCGCGGTGATCCCAGCTCGGGCAACTTGAGTGGCAGCTCGAACAGGCCGGCGACGACCCGCGCCACGCCGATCATCGACAGGCAATCGGAGCGATCGGGCTTGAGGTCGAGTTCGATGACATCGCCGCCGAGATAGTCCACAAGCGGCGTACCGACCGGCGCGTCCTCGGGCAGGATCAGGATGCCGTCGTGGTCTTCACCAAGACCGAGTTCCAGGGCCGAGCAGACCATCCCGCTGCTTTCGACGCCGCGAATCTTGGCCGGTTTCAGGACCAGCGGGCCGCCATCGCCGTGGGCGTCGATGAGGGTCGCGCCCTCGGTGGCGAAGGGCACCCGGTCGCCGACCTTGATGTTGGGTGCGCCGGTTACCACGCGGCGCTGTTCGGCCCCGAAATCAACCGTAGGCAGCGTCAGCCGATCGGCGTTAGGGTGCGGGTCGATGCTGACGATCCGGCCGACGAACACCCGGTCGCGATCCCAGCTGGCGCCGATGGATTCAACCGCTTCCACCTCGATGCCGGCATCGGTGAGCCGTCGGGCCAGTTCGGCGACGGGAACCTGCACATCGACGTAGTCGCGCAGCCAGATCAGGGGGACTTTCATAGGTTCACGCCGCTAATTGAACTGCCGCAGGAAGCGGAGGTCGTTGCGATAGAAGTGCCGGATATCGTCGATGCCGTACCGCAGCATGGCTATGCGCTCAACGCCCATCCCGAAGGCGAAGCCGGAATACTTGCGGTGGTCGTAGCCGACGCCTTCGAGGACATCCGGATGCACCATCCCGGCGCCGAGCATTTCGATCCAGCCGGTGCGCCCGCAGACGCGGCAGCCGTCGCCGCCGCAGACATGGCACGACATTTCGGCCTCGCAGCTGGGCTCGGTAAAGGGAAAGTAGCTACCGCGGATGCGAATTCTGCGATCCTCGCCGAAGAGCGCCCGGGCGAAGTACTCCAGCGTGCCGCGCAGGTCGGCCATGGTGATGTTGGTGTCTACCGCCAAGCCCTCGACCTGAAAGAAGGTGGCCTCGTGGCTGGCGTCGACGTCCTCGTAGCGATAGCAGCGACCAGGGGTGATGATGCGAATCGGCGGATCGGTCTGTTCCATCACCCGCGCCTGGGCCGGCGAGGTGTGGGTGCGCAACAGCATCTCGCCCGGGCGGTCCGGGTTGTCGACGAAGAACGTGTCCCACATATCCCGCGCCGGGTGGTCACGGGGGATGTTCAGCTTCTCGAAGTTGTATTCGTCCCATTCCACTTCGGGGCTGTCGACGGCGCGAAAGCCAATGTTGGCGAACACGCGGCGGATGTCGCGCAGGGTCTGGGTAACCGGGTGGAGCCCGCCGACGACCGGGCGGTAGCCGGGCAGGGTGACATCGATCGCTTCCACGTCGGCCGACGACTCCGCCTCGACCACGGTTTTGCGGTCCTCAAAGGCCGATTCCAGTCGCTGCCGGGCGGCGTTGGCCAGTTGCCCGGCCAGGGGACGCTCCCCGGCTGAGAGCTTGCCGATCCCGCGCAAGATGCCGGTCAGCTCGCCGCTGCGGCCGGTGTAGCGACGGCGCCAATCGTCCAGATCGGCCGCCGGGGTCCCGGCCAGCTCTTCCAGGGCCCTGGCTACCAGCTGTTCAATCTGATCCTGCATGCTCATCTCGCGTTGAATCCCCGGTTGCTACTCGACGAATGATGGTGGCCCGCCGCCGAGTATGCCAGTCGGACCGGCGGCGGCGAAGCGGCGGATCGAGCGACCCGACCGGAAACCGGCTAGGCGGCGATCGCCGTCCGCGCGGATTCCACGATCTTGCCGAAGGCGGCGGGGTCGTTGACGGCCATTTCCGCCAGCTGCTTGCGATCGATTTCGATCCCGGCGCGGCGCAGGCCGTTCATGAGCTGGCCGTAGGGCAGGCCGTGCTGGCGAGAGGCGGCGTTGATGCGCATGATCCACAGCCGCCGCATCTGGCGTTTGCGCAGGCGACGGCCGATATAGGCGTAGTCCCCGGCATGCATCTCCGCTTCGTGAGCGGTCTTGTAGAGGCGGTGGCGCCCGGCGTGCCGGCCGGCGGAGGCCTTCAGGACCTTCTTGCGCCTTGTGCGGGTCGCTACGGAGTTCTTGGTTCTTGCCATCGCGAAGGATCTCCTGTACGACTATCCGCCGCGCAACATCGCCCGGACTTTGCAGGCGAACCCGCCGGGCAGCGCGAACATCTTCTTGCCGGCTTTGCGAGCGCGGTAGCTCTTCTTGTTTTTCAGGTGGCCCGCCGCGCCCTTGGCGTGCAGCAATTTCCCGGTGCGGGTGACACGCACTCGTTTTACGGCTGCTTTGCGGGTCTTCAGTTTGGGCATAGCAAGCCCTCGTCTCTTTTACGGGGGTAGTCGTGGTCCGAGCGAAGAATTGTAGCACCCCGGGGGCCCGGTACGGAAGACTCCGGGCCACGATTTCAAGGGCCCGGGGAATACCGTCGATTCCCGCTTCGCAGGTATTCTTGTCCGCGGGAAATATCGGATTGAAGGGGGGAGGCTGGCGCGATGGGGTCGCTATTCGAGTTCATCTACGACTTGTTTCATTTCATCGGACCTGCCTCGGAGAAGAAACCTGAGCACACCGAGGACTCCCTTGAAGAAGAGTATGGCGAGGAACTGGACGAACTGGAGGCGCTCGCCGACCGCAAACACGGCGACGGCGACCAGGCGAACGAGCCAGGCAAGTAGCCACCATCGAGCCGCGCGGCCCGGTCTAGCCCGGTGTCGCCGGTATGCTTGTCCCCGGGGAGACGTAGGCTGAGAGGGGACAGTTGGCGTGCTGGGGCACCTGTTGCTCGGATCAATCCATTACCTTCTCACCACCGTTGGAATCGTGAAGCGACGGAAACCCGAACAGCCCGACCTGACGGAATACGACGAAGAGATGGACGCGCTTGAGCGGCTGGTTGATAGCAAGTCCAGCGACGGCGATCCGGCCGACGAGCCCGGTGATTAGCCCGGAGCCAGCCCGGCGAGCCGCCCGGTCGGGATCAAGCGCCAATCTCAACATTGCTGACCCGCCCCGGACTCCGCTATCGCCATCGCGCGCCATGCGGCGATAATCGAGCCAGATTGGAGCTGCAAACATGGATTCTGAATTGACAAACGCCCTGCGCCCGGTACTGGTTGACATCCTGGTGGCCATCGACCGGGCGGCCGGCGGAGGGGGCGAAGGCGCCCTTGATGAGTACAAGCAGAAGCTGGCCCGGCTCGAAGAACTCGGCCAGCGGCTCCCGCCCGACGAACTCCGCCTGCGGCACTTCGTCGAGCAACACGGCTTCAGCCAGGCGCTGGCCGAACTCGACTCGCGCCAACCACCCGCTGATCCGGCGTAGGCCGGCAGCACCGGGAATGCTCCCAGGGGAAGGCATGACCCGGAAGTCGATCCACGCAGTCATCAATCCGGCCGCCGGCAAGCACGGCGCCGACTGGGACGAGCTGCGCGTCGCCCTGGAGGCCCGGGGGATGCGGGTCGAGGAGAGCCGGACCGAGCGCCCCGGGCACGCAACCGAACTGGCCGCCGCCGGTGACCACGACCTGGTCCTGGCGGCCGGTGGCGACGGGACCGTCAGCGAGGTGGCAGCCGGGATCCTACGGCGCGCCGACACCGGCGCCCGCCCGATTCTCGGGATCATGCCGCTCGGCACCGGCAATGACTACCAGCGCACGGCCCGCGCCCTTGTCACCGGAGGGGACCTGGCCGCGCGGATCGCCCAATCGGAACCGGCGATCGTAGACGCCGGCCGCATTCGGTTCGAATCCGGCGATCGCCCGGACGAGTTCTTTATCAACGCCGCCAACGCCGGGTTCTCCGCGGCGGTGGCCGAGCGCGCCGAGCGTTCGTTCCGATCCTGGCCGCGGGTGGCCGGGTACGCGGTCAGCGCGATCGCGACGCTGGCAAGCCTCCGCAACCCATCGGTTTACCTAGAAATCGATGGTGCGGGCGAGGAGTTTCCGGCCAACAGCATCATCATGGCCCTGGGCCGGTATTTCGGGCAGGGGATGAAGGTGGCCCCCGACGCGGTTGCCGACGACGGACTTTTCGACATCATCAGCGTCGGCGACATCGGCAGGCTCGAACTGGTGGCCGCCTATCCGCGCCTTTACACCGGCTCGCACATCCACCACGGCAAGGTCCGGGTGCGGCGCGGGCGGCGGGTGTCGATCCGCGCCGAGCGCCCGTTGATCGTGGAGGGCGACGGGGACATCCGCGGGGCGCTCCCGGCCACTTTCGAGGTGCTGCCCGGCGTGCTGCGGGTAATCGCCTAGCCGGAAGCCACCGGTCTTTCGGCCGTTCGCGCCGGCGGGCGCTCGGGCAGAACCGGCCGGCGCAGCAGGCGCAATCCATTCACCACGCCCAGCAGCGTGCTGCCCTCATGCCCGACCACGGCCATCGTCAGCGTCAGCCAACCGCCCAGCGACATCAGCAGCAGCAGGCTGATGACGGTGATCGCCCAGACCAGGTTCTGCCGGACTACCGTGTTGGTCCTCCGGCCGAGATCGAGCGCCATCGGGATTCGATCCAGTTCCTCGCCGGTGAGGACCACGTCGCCGGTTTCCAGGGCGACATCGGTGCCGGCCATGCCCATCGCCATCCCGAGGTCGGCGGCGGCGATCGCCGGGGCATCGTTGATGCCGTCACCGACCATCGCCACCGGCCCATGAAGGTTGCGCAAGTCGGTCACGATCTGAAGTTTCTGATCCGGCATCAATCCAGCGTGGAACTCGTCGATGCCGGTCTCGGCGGCGACCGTGCGCACGACCTCGAGTGAATCGCCGCTGACCATCACCGGATGGATCCCAAGCCGGCGGAGCTCGCGCACCGCGTCGGCCGCGCCGGGGCGGACTCGATCGGACAGCGCTACCATCCCCACCGGGCCGCGACGATCGCCGCCGACCACCAGGGTCGAGTAGCCGGCGGCTTGCAGGTCGGCAAAGCCATTCTCCGGGATGGCCGCTCGATCCACCCCGTCGGGGGCGTCCTTGCCGACCCAGATGCGTTCGCCATCGACATCGGCAGTGACGCCCCAGCCGGGGTCGGCCACAAATTCGTGCGCCGGCTGAACAGTGAGTCCGCGATCGGCCGCCTCCACCATCACGGCCCGGGCGAGCGGGTGCTCCGAGTACTGCTCGACCACCGCGGCCAGACCGAGTACGGTGTCCTCAGAATCTCCGTTGAACGGGTGGACCGCGACCACGACTGGCCGGCCGATGGTCAGCGTACCGGTCTTGTCGAAGGCCATGACCGCGATGGCCCCGGCCGTCTCGAGGCGGTCGCCGCCCTTGAACACGATGCCGCGCCGGGCTCCGCTGGCGATGGCCGACAGAATCGCCGCCGGGATCGGAATCATGACCGCGCAGGGCGACGCCACCACCAGCACCGTCATCGACCGATACACCGCTTCACTCCACTCGAAATCAAACCCGAGGCGGGTAACCAGCAGCACCAGCACCGCCACCCCGATCACCGCCACGGTATAGATCGGACCGACCCGCTCGGCGATGCGCTGGGCGCGCGGCCGCGCCTCCTCCGCCTCTTCGACCATCCGCACGACCTGCGCCAGCGTGCTGTCGGCGGCGCTGGTGGTGGCTTCGATCCGCAGGACGCCGAGTTGATTCAGCGTCGAGGCGTAGACCAGATCGCCGATGAACTTGTCCACCGGGATCGCCTCACCGGTCACCGTGGATTCGTCCACCGCCGACTGCCCGGCCACTACCGTGCCGTCCACCGGGATCCGATCTCCCGGCCGCACGAGTACCACGTCGCCCGGCGTGAGATCTTCAATCGGGACCTCGACCGACTCCTCCCCACGCGCCACCCGGGCCGTCTCGGGACGCAGATCCATCAACGCCTGTACCGCCCGCCGGGTTCGGGCCATCGCGTAAGTCTCAAGGGTAGCGCTGAGCGAGAAGAGGAACATCAGCGTTGCGCCCTCGTGCCAGAACCCGATCACCGCCGCGCCGATCGCCGCCGCCACCATCAGCACGTTCACGTCCACGACGCGCTCCAGGGCCGATTCGTAGGCGTCGCGCATCGGGAACAATCCGCCCGAGATGTAGGCGGCGACGTAGAACGCCAGCGCCGCGACGCCGAGTTCCGCGAAATGCTCGATGGCGAAACCGACCACCAACCCGACCAGGGAAATGCCGGTCAGGATCGACATCAGGCGGACTTCGGAGACCTGGTTCTGGAAGACTCGGAGGCGGGCGATCATGAGGGCGTAATCATCACCCGGGCGGCGGTGGCGCGTCAATAATGATTATCAGTTAGGAATCGTGCGGTGACTGTCGGTCGGCGTCGTCGGTGGTGCCGTAGACGAGGATGCGCATGTCGGAGACCGTCCGCCCATCCAGTTCGATAGCCTGCTTCAGGGCGCCGACCGAAGCCGCGGCGATGTTGTCCACGCGACCGGTCCGGGTGCAGAAGAAGTTCACGTGCGGGCGGGTGTCCAGTTCGTAGTGCGTCGAATTGTTGGCCGCGGTGTGCAGGTCCAGGATGGCGCCCGCCCGGGTCAGCGCCTTCAGCGCCGTGTAGACCGTGGCCAGGCTGATATCCGAGCGCTCCCGGCGCACGGCGTCGTAGACGTCGTAGGCGGTGGGGTGGATCTGCATTCCGGCCAGCACAGCGCAGATGGCAACGCGTTGCGGGGTCACCCGAAAGCCATGCGCGCGCAGGGTTCCCAACAGGGCTTCGACGCTCTTGGGATGCGGTTTTTCGGTTCCCATCCAGCCCGGCCTACAACACTTCTACCAGGAAGTGATTATTCCACAGGATCGTGCCGCCGGGCCGGTCCGCGCTCGATGGTCGGTCATCGAGTCGATCCAATGTTCCGTTCCGGCGCCGGCACGCGGATCAGGGCCAGCCCGCCCAAGACGAACAGAACCGCCATCATCGCGTAAACGACGCCGTATCCGAGCAGGGGTTGTACGCGGTTGAAGGTGTCCAGCACCAGTCCCGCCATAAGCGATGCCAGCGCGTCCCCTCCGGCCGGAGCCAGGTTTGTAATTCCCATGTAGAGGCCGGTCGCGCTCCGGTCCGGTAGCAAATCCATCGCCATGGCCCAGTCGGCGGCGGTGAAGGCGCCCAACCCAACCCCCAGCACCGCAACGCCGGCGAGCAGTACCGACAGCTGGAGCGCGGTCATCATGATGAGCGCACCTACCGCCGCGATCCCGCAGCCCGCGTAGACCAGCGAGCGTCGGCCGTAACGGTCGGCGAGCCAGCCGGCGGGGAGAGAAACCAAAATGGCGAAAACGATCATCGTGCCGAGAACCAGCGTGGCGGTCGCTCCCGGATCGTCCACCTGCAACCGCTCTCGCAGGGTGAAGAGGAGGATGTTGTCGGAAGCCAGCAGCCCCATAAAGAAGAGGACCCGCGAGATGAGAAACCAGCGAAACCCCGGGGCATCCCGCAACTCCCGCCAGCGGCGCGTCGCCTCCACCCGCAGCCCGGTCCGATCGGAAGCCGGCGGCCGCGCCTCCTCGGGGGTGACGAACGCCGCGAGCAGGGCGGTCAGCGTCAGCATGCCGGCCGCGACGAAGAGGAACGCCCCCGGGTAGCCGGCGTCCAATAGCAGACCAGCCGCCAACGCGCCGAGCACCTGGCCCGCCATGTTCATGATTCCATAGAGGCTCGACGCCCGTCCGCGCTGTGATTCCGGGGTAAGGTCCGGGATCACGCCCTGGTAGGCGCCCTGCGCGGTGTTGGCTGAGATTTGCATCAAGATCACGGCGGTCAGCAGCAGGGCGTAAGTGCTGATCGCGGCCATCATCAACAGGAGTAGCGCGGTAACCAACGCGCCCGCCACCATGAACGGCCGCCGCCGTCCCCAGCGATGCGAGGACCGATCACTCACCGCCCCCATCACCGGCTGCACGATCACCGCCACCACCAACCCCAGGGCCACAAGGAGGCCGACGAACGTGCCCTTGTTGGCGCTGCCGACCAGCGTTTCGACCCGGTCCGGCAGATACACGATGTTCAGTCCGCCCCAGACGGTCGAAAGCCCGAGCCAGAAGAGACTGATTTTGAACAGGAACCAGTAACTACGGTGGGGCGATCGAGTCAGCGCCATGGGTCCAACTCCGGTTGTGGGCAATGTTCCTCCCCCTGCATCCCCACCGTCCTATCCATTGCCGCTCCCTCCTACCCGGTGTCGCCCACCTGCCCCCGCTGGCGCAGGAGGTGATCGGCCAGGACCAGCGCCAGCATCGCCTCGACGATTGGTACGGCCCTAGGCAGCACACAGGGATCGTGGCGCCCGCGGCCCTGCAGCACCACCTCGTTGCCCTGGTCGTCCACGGTGGCCTGGTCGCGCATGATCGTCGCCGTCGGCTTGAACGCCGCTCGCAGCACGATGTTCTCGCCGTTGCTGATCCCGCCCTGCACGCCACCGGAATTGTTGGTGCGGGTGCGGACTCGTCCGGCGTCGTTATAGAAGAGATCGTTGTGCTCGCTGCCGGTCTGGCGCGTCCCGGCCAACCCGGAGCCGATCTCGAATCCCTTGCAGGCCGGGATCGAAAGCATCGCCGCCGCCAGGTCTGCCTCGAGTTTGCCGAAGACCGGCTCACCCAGGCCCACCGGCACGTTGCGGGCCACCACCTCGACCACCCCACCCAGCGAGTCGCCATCCTTGCGGGCCTGCTCGATGCTCGCGATCATCACCGCGGCCACCGCCGGGTCCGGACAGCGCACCGGCGTGGCTTCGACGTCGGCCAGTGCCACGGTGTCCGGGTCGACCTGACCCTCCAGGTCGGCGACCCGCTTGACGTAGCCCAGCACCTCGACGCCGTTGGCGGTCTCCAGCAATTTCCGCGCCACCGCCCCCGCTGCCACCCGGCCGATGGTCTCCCGCGCGCTGGCCCGGCCGCCGCCCTTCCAGTTCCGAATCCCGTACTTGGCCTGGTAGGTGTAGTCGCCGTGGGAGGGTCGGTAGGTGTGCCGGAGATGCTCGTAATCGCGGCCGCGGGCATCCTCGTTCCAGACGGCGATCATGATCGGTGTGCCCAGGGTCAGCCCGTCAAAGACGCCGGACAGGATTTGCGCCTGGTCGGCCTCGCCACGCTGCGTCGTCAGGCTGCTCTGCCCCGGCCGGCGTCGGTCCAGGTCGCGTTGAATCTCCGCCAGGTCGATGGTCAGGCGGGGCGGGCAGCCATCAATCACCGCGCCCACGGCGTCGCCGTGTGATTCGCCCCATGTTGTGACCCTGAAGGCCCGGCCGAAGGTGTTGCCCATCCGCGCGTCGCTCCCGGGGAACTTGTCTGATTCTCAGCGGGTCAGGGTCGCCACCCCAAAAGGCGGCCCCGCTGCCGTGTGGGGATAATACGGAAGGCACGATTTCCCGTCGAGATAGGCGGTCCGGCTTCGGCGGTCGATCCGCATAGCGCAGCCGGCCGGGTGTCATTGCGGCCGCCGAGAGTTCAATTATAGATATACAGCGACGTCTTAGATCTGCGATCGGCGGTCAGCCTGGCTCAATCGACCAATGCCCTTCAGTCGGGCCCGGCCTTAACCGTTGATCCGCAGACGTGGGTACCGGAGGAACGGCGCTACATCCGCGTCGGACACGCCATCACCATCACCGAGAACGGAGTCAGTGTGCTAACCCGGGAAGCGCTGCGGAACATCGCCGACATCGAGGCCCTGGTGTAGGGTCGCGGGACACCGCATGACTCCCCCGCACTGGGAGAAAGTGGCCGTCAATGAGTTCTTCCCGAACCGTACCCTTGATAGTAGAGGTGGTGGATTCCCATACCGGTGGCGAACCCACGCGAGTGGTGATCTCCGGCGGACCCGATCTCGGGACCGGCCCGTTGGACGATCGCCGAGAGCGGTTTCGCAACGACCACGACAGTTTCCGTCGCAGCATCGTCAACGAGCCCCGCGGCTCCGGCGTGCTGGTCGGAGCGCTGCTATGTCCCCCGGTCAACCCGTCGGCCGCGACCGGGGTCATCTTCTTCAATAACGTGGGCTACCTGGGAATGTGCGGGCACGGCACCATCGGGCTGGTGGTCACACTGGCACACCTTGGACGCGTCGCACCTGGGGATCACCGCATCGAGACCCCGGTCGGTGATGTCACCGGCACACTTCTGGATTCCGGCGAAGTCTGTATCGAGAACGTGGCCAGCTACCGGCACGCCCGCGACGTCGAAGTCGAGCTCGAATCCGGCGAACTCGTCCGCGGGGACGTCGCCTGGGGCGGCAATTGGTTCTTCCTGGTCGACGAACCGCAACAGGAACTGACTCCGGCCAACGTGGACAGCCTGGCCGCCCGGGCGGCGCAGATCCGACGCGGCCTCGAGCAGGCCGGAATCACCGGGGCCAACGGCGCGGAAATCGATCACATCGAGCTGATAGGTCCGCCGCTTCAGGAGGAAAACGACGGGCGGAACTTCGTCCTGTGTCCCGGCGGCGAATACGACCGCTCCCCCTGCGGCACCGGCACCAGCGCAAAGATCGCCTGTCTCTATGAAGACGGCCACTTGGCCGAGGGAGACACCTGGCGGCAGGAGAGCACCGTCGGCAGCGTGTTTTCTGCCGGTGTCAGGACCCACGACGGGGAGATCATTCCCACTGTCCAGGGCTCGGCCTACGTAACCGGCGAAGCACGCCTGGTGCTCGACCCGGCCGACCCCTTCGTCGCCGGTCTCGGCTAGGCGACCACCTCGCGCACGCCAAATCGAACGCCTCGGTCACACCGGCACCGTCACAGCCCTAGGCATCTACGCCCATGTGATCCCCACCATACAGGGGCCTAACCAGGCGACTGGACGAGATTCTGGGTACGGGCGAAACCGGGCAGGCCCGTAGCGCTTGATGCCGCCGGTGCCGATCTCCACCGCCTCGGCGCCCAACGCGACGGCCGTATCAAGCGCATCAGGAAAAGGGAGGTCTCGAAGACACTCCATATATATCCCCAACTTCATGGATCGATCCTTTCCGTGATCGGGCTTGACGGCCCGGGTCGCACTGATCTACCCCATGCCCGTACCAGTCGCTATGTCACTCCCAGGGTGGCGCTTCGAGGCCGGAAGCTACTTGGTGGACGTCCGAGTTGCCGGCCGGGGCCTAGTTCGCGCAGCGGCGGCAACTTTCAGGCTCCAAAGTACAGGGCGAATCTGTCTGATTTCACTCTAGAACACTAGGCGGCAACCCTGACCGTGAAGAGCGTCTGGCCGACTTCTTCAGCGTGTTGAGCCACCTTTACCTTCTGTCAATTTGCTACTGCTGTACCCCACTGTTTCTTCTAGTTCTTCACCCAGCCGTGCAATTCCCAAAGTCATCAGGGTCGTGGGTCGACTGTCCCATCCGCTGGATTCGATCTGCCGAAATCGGAGAAGTTCTGGTTGACGTTCCTCAGGTTCCATCGCTACGGAACAGTGCCCGCCCGCGTAATCATGCGCTATGGTGATTGCGAAACTGCCCCCGTGGGGGGTAATGAGAAGCTGTCCGAAGTGCTCGGCCACCTTCGTAAGGCATGGCCACCGCTCTCCTGCTCGCACAGATTCCCGTGTAAACACTGTACTCATCGATTTCGGGGGACAGCCGGGCCGCAGAGTCGCAGCAACATCGTCGGTCTCGTCCGGCAGCTCCGAATTGCGGGCCGGAACAGGGCTTCCGCTAGGATCGAGGTCGGCAGCGGGCTAAAGGCCGACGGGGAGGACCGACGTGGGGACCGGGAAGATTCGCGTGATTCAGCTGGCTATCGCGGCGGCGATGGCGGCGGTTCTAGGCGGTCCGGGGACGGCGGTGGATGGTCGGTATTGCCAGCCGGGGCAGGAGCCGGAGTTCGTCTACGGGTTTGCCCAGTTGAGCACGGCTCTGGGGGCACAGATGGGACAGCCGGTGGAGTGCCCCCACGTGGAGATCCCCGGCGGCGACATCGTGCAGCAGACGACAACCGGACTGGCCTACTACCGGGCGGCGACCAACGTGGCGGCGTTTACCGACGGCGCGCTGCATCGGGCGTGGACGGAGCGGGGCCTAGTGACCTGGACCGGGAACGGGTCGGATGCACCGGGGGCAGCGGTGGCGAGCACATTGCCGGAGCTTTCGGAGGGCGTGGTGCTGCCGACGGTGAACCTAGAAGCGATCTTCGGCGCGGAACCGCCGGACCTGGCCGGGCTGGACCGGGAGCGGCTGAACACGCTGGTGTTTACCGGCGACATCGGGCTGGTGCGGATGGTGAACGTGACGACAGTGACAACGGGTGATTTCGTGTGGCCGTTTCGCGGTACGGCCGAGATCCTGGTAGGCGGCGACCTGACGGTGGCGAACCTGGAGGGGCCGCTGGTGGCGGGGTGCGAGTTGCAGTATTCAAGCTTGGAGTTCTGCGGCGACCCGCGAAACGTGGAAGGGCTCGAGTTCGCCGGGATCGACCTGGTTGGCCTGAGCAACAACCACATCTACGATCACGGCGGGGCGGGGCTGGAATCGACCCGCCGGGTGGTGGAGGGGGCGGGGATCGACCACGCCGGGGAGGGGATGGCATCGATCCAGGTGGTGGACGGGGTGCGGTTCGGCTTTGTGGCCTACAACCTGCTGTGGGGCTACGACCCGGCGGCGCTGACGGAGGAGATCGGGGCGCTGAAGCGGGGGGTGGACGTGGTGGTGGCGATAGTGCACTGGGGGGCGGAGTACACCAGTGTGCCGGTGGCGCCGGCTGGCACGGTGACCGCGCCGCGAGACATCGCCCGGACGCTGGTGGCGGCGGGGGCGGACCTGGTGCTGGGAAATCATCCGCACTGGGTGCAGGCCGTAGAGATGGTCGACGGGGTGCTGGTGGCGTACGCACACGGAAACTTCATCTTCGATCAGCAGTGGTCGGTGGAAACGCTGAGGGGCGTGATCGGGCGCTACACATTCTATGACGCGACGCTGGTGGCGGTGGAATACCTGCCGGTACATATTCGGGACTGGGGCCAGCCGTGGCCGGCGGATGCCGAGGAGGGGGAGGCGATCCTGGCCGGGATGCGGACGGCGAGCGAGTCGCTGTGGCCGTACTAGTCGGGTCGGTAGCTGTCGGGATTCGGGGTTACACGCCGCTTTCGGCGGTT
This sequence comes from Chloroflexota bacterium, assembly GCA_030744875.1. GTDB lineage: Bacteria > Chloroflexota > UBA11872 > UBA11872 > VXNJ01 > JASLPR01. The sequence goes on along the minus strand of JASLPR010000064.1, from coordinate 623 downwards.
GCAAGACGCCGCGGGTCTGCCGACAATGAGATACCGTAACCTTCGGCATGGAGCAGCAAGTTTGATGCCCGCCCAGAACGTCCCGGCACGGATAGCCATGGAGATTCTGAGGCATGCTCAGATTGGCACCACGATGAATATCTATGCACACGTGCCCCCGACGTTCAGCGCGAAGCTGCGGAACGAATGGCAGATGCTCTGTGGGGCTAAGCGGGAGCGCGTTGCTGTCAAGTATGCTGTCAATTTGGGGTGTGATTAGGTCGCAAGAGGCACTCTGAACCTGTCAGGGCCGGTAGCTCAGTTGGAAGAGCAACGGACTTTTAATCCGTGGGTCGTGGGTTCGAATCCCACCCGGCTCACCCTTACTTGAACCTGTCAAGTCTCTTTTTGCCCTGGGGTGCGCAGGCTCGAATGGCCATTTGACAGCCAACTTGACAGCCAAGCCCACGCATCGCGAGTGGCCGTCCGACGATCGAGCGCAGCGCAGGGCTCTCGGCTACGGCACTGGTGACCAGGCGGGATCTTCATCCCACCCACGAACATCCGTCAGCCGCAGGACGTTCCCGCCATCGGCGTCCATGATGTAGATGTTCTGGCTGCCGTCGCGAACGCTCGCGAACGCG
>JASLPR010000063.1 GCA_030744875.1 Chloroflexota bacterium | reverse complement strand
ACGGAAGGCAGGCAACCACCCCGGGGCTACCACAGCGAGTGGTACAAGCACTGGGGGCAGGTCAGTTCTGAGGACTGGTTGCTACATTCGGCCAGAGCGACGGCAGGATTGCTAGCTTGCCAAAGGAGTGAAGGGGCTACTGAGAGTCTTACTCGGTGCATATTCCCACCTTCGGCACCAATGCGTCCCTGGGCGCTCACGTTTGTCCGCTGAACCTGTGAATTGCCCCTTCGATTCCGCCGACGTGCGCCAAGAACTGCTACATAAATCCTATAATCGTATTGACTGTCTGTGTTCCGCACATCAAGTACGTTGTGGGCGGAGGTTTCTTAGCCTTACCTCGCCATTCCTCACAACCAAGACTGCCTCCTAAATTGTGCCCATCCGGGAATCGCCGTTAACGTCCAGAAACGTAATCGAAGTCTTGCCTTCCTCGAGAACCACGATGTCCGCACAGCTTCCCACTCGAAGGGAACCAACCTCCCCGGCCAAACCGAGAACCTCCCTCTTGATCCGTGGGTCGTGGGTTCGAATCCGCATTGATTACCACTGCCCGCTCCCGAGACCCGGGGTCGAGCGGCCCTCTTGGTCAGCGGTATCAGTCCGGCTCGGCAAGACGACGAATGGCGTCGCTGGTCAGGCGATAGCCGGTCCACTCATCCAAGGCCACGGCGCCCAGGGATTCGTAAAACCGTATCGCCGGCTCGTTCCAGTCGAGTACCGACCACTCGAGCCGGCCGCAACGGCGCGCATGCGCCTCGCGGGCCACACGCTCAAACAGCGCCCTGCCGATGCCCCGGCCACGGTGGGCGGGCTTGACGAACAAGTCTTCTAGGTAGATGCCGGGCCGCGCGAGAAACGTCGAAAAGGTCTGGAAGAAGAGCGCAAATCCCACGGTGGCGCCGTCGACATCCGCGAGGAGCGCTTCAGCGATTGCCGCGTCGCCAAAGAGGTTCTCGGAGAGAAGGTCCTCGGTGGCAACCACCTGGTCGGCGAGATTCTCGTACACCGCGAGCTCGCGGATGAGGGACAGGATCTGCGGAATGTCCTCCCGGCCGGCCGCGCGAATCGTGGCCGGTGATGCGCCCCCCTCTTCAGCTCGCATCGGATCGCTCCCTGGTCACGGATGGCTCCGCCAATACTAAAGCGGCAACCGATGGGCAGACGCGGAAATACGGCACGCCGTTGCCCGGTCAACGATTGAACGGCCCAACGAGCCTCACCGCCGACTCGCGACCGGCCCTTGAATCGCCCCCGGGGCGCCCTCGGGAAGCCCCCTGATTTCGGTCGCCGCGGGGCCGATTTGCCCCCGCGGGGCCAGTGCGTTGAAATACGCTGGAGCGGGCGGCCGCGGTGGCCGCCCGCGGCCATCGCCCGAATCGCCGCAACCCCTCCACCGACCAGAACGAGGCTGACCGATGGCAAGGCCCAACTTCCTGATCTTCATGACCGATGAGCACGATCCCGGAGTCAGCAGTCCCTACGGCCACCCGTTCATGGAGACGCCGGCGATGCAGCGCATGGCCGACGCCGGCGCGGTTTTCGAAAACGCCTACTGCAACTCGCCGCTGTGTGTGCCGTCCCGCTCGTCGTTCATGACCGGCAAGCATCTGCACCGCATCCGCGTCTGGAACAACAGCATGTCGCTGGGTTCCGACCAGCCGACCTGGGCGCACCGGATGAGAGCCGCCGGCTACGAAACCTGCCTGGCCGGCAAGATGCACTTCGTCGGGCCCGACCAGATGCACGGGTTCGATCGGCGCATCGTGCCCGAAATCCACGGCTTGGGCGGTGGTGACTTCGGTCTGACCGATTGGGACGTCGGCCGAATGAAGCCCAACACCATCCGCCTCCACGACGATCCCGGTCCCGGCCCTCACCCGCACATGGACCACGACGACGAGGTCGTGCGGCAATCCACCGCGTTCCTATCCGAGCCGGAGCGCCAGGAGAAGCCCTGGGTGCTCTGCTCCTCGATTTTCACGCCGCACTACCCCTTCATCGCCCGCCCGGAGTACTACTACAACTACTACCCCGAGCATGCCGACCTGCCCGACATCCCCGAAGGCCATCTTGAGGACCAGCATCCCCAGAGCAAGCGCCTGCGCGAGTACTTCAGCTGCAACGGTGTGCCGGAGGAGCAGGTTCGCAAAGCGCGGGCCGCCTACTACGGTCTCGTCGAGTTCGCCGACAGCTGCATCGGCCACATCCTCGACTCGCTCGAGTCCAACGGGTTGGCCGACAACACGGTTGTCATCTACGTAGCCGATCACGGAGAGATGAACGGAGAGCACGGCATGTGGTTCAAATGCTCGTTCTACGAGCAGGCGTCGCGCATCCCGCTGATCATCTACTGGCCCGGGGTGACCGAAGCCGGCAGCCGCTTTGACCAGGTCACCTCGCTACTGGACGTCGTGCAGACAATGCTCGACATCGGCGAAGCGGACGCCACCGGAACCGACGGAATCAGTCTTCAGCCGCTGTTGCGCGGTGACGACGAGGATGCCGAAGGCATCGCCTTTTGCGAATACGAGGCCCACGGCACCGATCGGGCCGAGCGTATGGTGCGGCGTGGTCGTTATAAGCTGAACTACTATCACGGCGAGCCGCCCGAGCTATTCGATCTCGAGGACGACCCCGGCGAGATGAACGATCTTGCCGCCGACCCGGCCAGCGCCGGTATCGTGCAGGAGCTCACCGCGCTCGTTCTCGACGGCTGGGACCCGGACGCGATCGAGGCCGACGTGCGCCACCGACAGGACGAGATCAAGATCGTTGTCGATGGCATGGACGGCAAACCCTGGGGGCCGTCTTGGCGCCGCGGCCGATTCGCCTAGCCGGCTGGCCGGCCCGGGCGCAATCCCGGCCGGCGGGCCCGAGTCTGAGACAAGGAGTTCGCGGACCATGCCGAAGTTCGTGCTAATCGGCGCCGGCAGCGCCCAGTTCTCCACCCGTTTCGTTGCCGACATCCTCGCCGATCCGGATCTCGACGGGTCCACTATCACCCTGGTCGATCCGGCCGCCGACCGCCTGGAGACCCTGCGGGCCTTTTGTGAAAGCCTGGTTCGCCAGCGCGGCTCGAAGGTCGCCATCGAAGCCCACGCCGATCGCGGCGATGTCCTCGATGGTGCCGACTACGTCCTGACCACCATCCACGTCGGATCCGACGACGCCTGGCAGGCCGATATCGAGATCGCCCGCAAGTACGGGGTCGACCAGAGCGTCGGCGACACCATCGGGCCGGGCGGCGTCTTTCGCGGCCTGCGCAACGCCCCGGTGCTGCTCGACATCGTCGCCGAGATGGAGCAGCGCTGCCCGAGCGCCGTCCTGTTGCAATACACCAACCCGATGTCCATCATCTGCCGCGCCATCGGCCGCCGATCTCCCGTAGTAACCCTCGGCCTCTGCCACAGCGTCCAGAACACCACCCGCGAGCTCGCCGGCTACCTCGACCTGCCCATCGACGAACTCGATTCTTGGGTCGCCGGCATCAACCACGTGGCCTGGTTTCTAGAGTTGCGCCGCGATGGTGGCGATCTCTACCCGCGGCTCCGCGAAGCCGCCGCCGATCCGGCCATCCACGATCTCGATCCCGTCCGTTTCGACGTTCTGCGCTGGTTCGGCTACTTCGTCACCGAATCCAGCAAGCACATGTCCGAGTATGCCCCGTTCTTTCGCAAGGACATCGCGCGGCTCCAGCGGGAGGGCTTCTATCCGTTTCTCGGCGACGAAATCCGCGCCCGTTCGCGACGGGTGTTCGAGCGCCTCGAACGGCACTCCCGCGACGCCTCCGGTTTCGAACTCGCAAGCAGCGACGAGTTCGCCCTCCAGATCGTCAGCGCGCTCGAGGGCCGCGGCGACTGCCGGATCAACGCCAACGTCCCCAACCGTGATCTGATCACCAACCTCCCCGCCGGCAGTTGCGTCGAGGTACCCTGCCAGGTCGACGCGCTCGGCGCGCACCCGCACCACATCGGCCCGTTGCCCGCGCAGCTGGCCGCCCTCAACCGCACCAACGTTAACGTCCACGAACTGGCGGTCGAGGGACTGCTCTCCGGATCGCGGGAGCCGATCTACCAGGCGCTCATGCTCGACCCGCTCACGGCGGCAGTCGTCGATCCCGACGACATCATCGCCATGGCCGACCAACTATTCGCGGCCCACCAGGGGCGGATTCCGGCGGCGTTCTACCCGTCCTGAGATCGGGCGATCCGCCGAGGGCAATCGGCCGGCCCGCCCCGACCGTCCCGCTCCCACAAAGAAGAGAGACCGGGCACGCGAGCGCCCGGTCTCTTTATCGTCCCACGAACAGCGAGACTCTCGCCCGACTCCGGGTATCGCCTGCGTCGACTGAGCGACGTCGGCACCGGCCAGGTCGATATCGAGCTTCGCTTCGCGCCCGAGCGGCTCACCCTCATCATTGCCGACGACGGTCGGGGGTTCTTCCTACCGCCCGAGTTCACCGGACTCGTGGCCAGCAACCATCTCGGGCTGGTCGGCATGCGCGAGCGTGCCGAGATTCTTGGCCGTCAGCTGCAGATTGGCGCCCGACCCGGCGTCGGCACTCGCGTCGAAACCGTCATCCCGGTTCCGGCGGTGCTTTCGGCCTAGGCCTCCCCGTCCCGGTTTGCTCCCGGGTCTCCGCTCAGGCTCAGGTGCACCGCCCCGCGCATCAACTCCGCCCGGTTATGCAGATCCAACTTCTGCATGATGTGGGTCCGGTGCGTCTGCACCGTCCGCACGGTCAGATTCAGATCCTCGGCGATCTCGCGGTTGGTCATCCCTTCGCCGATCATGCGCAGGACTTCCAGTTCCCGTTCGGTCAGGTCCGAGTAGTTGTAACCGGCATCCGCCGACGGCGAGACCTTCAGGAATTGGGTCACCAACCGCCGCGTCATCTGCGGGGTTATGTAGTAGCCGCCCTTCGCCACCACCACCGTCTCCACCAGTTCCTCGGCGGGCGATTCCTTCGGCACATAGCTCGACACCCCGGCCCTCAGGGTGCGATAGAATACCTCGTCCTCGCCGTGCATCGTCAAAGCGATGATCTTCGCGTCCGAGTTTTCCTTCTTGATGGCGATGGTCGCGTCCAGCCCGTCCATTCCCTCCATGGCGATATCCATGGCGATCACATCCGGCTTGTGTAACCGCACCTGCTCGATTGCCTCACCCCCGGAGCCGGCTTCCGCCACCACCTTGCAGCCCTCACGGGTTTCCATGAGCATCCGCGTGCCCTCCCGGAACAGCGTGTGGTCATCCACCAGCATTAACCGGATCTCCGTCGTCAACCTGCTCCTCGGGAACGTCGTGCCTCGTCCGTCGTTCGGTCCGTCCGTTGCACACGAATACCGTGTTCGCAGGCCTCCCACGGGACCGCCGGAGCCGGCGGGGCTCAGCCGCTCGGCCCGGCGTCGCCGTTCGCCGCGAAGCGCGCCTCTAGCAACTCCCGGATCGCCGCCACGGCAGCGCCCTGGTCCAGTTCCGCCGGTGCGAGCCCGTCCGCCGCCGCGCAGTCCGGGCATTCGGCGGCGTGGACCTCTGCGCGCCACCACAGCGGGCCGGCGCCCCGGTAGAAGAGACTGCTCAGCCGCCCACCGTTGCCCCGATTCGACCCACACACGGCCGGCAACTCCGCAAAGACCGACGCGAACCGCAGTGCCCCCAGCGGATCATCCCGATCCAGTTCCCGGCGATACCGACCCGCCGCCCACACCCCCGCTACCGTCGCTCCCATCAGCAGAACCCGCCGTTCAAACCGGTCCGTCGACCCGCCATCCCGCACGATTCGCACCTCCCCGCCCCGTCCGGCCTACCGCTCCATCCCTGCTGGCGTCCTCTCATGTCCATCCGTCAACCACGCTTCATCTCGCCGCGACAGCGCGTCAAACTCCCGCCACCCGCCCAGCGTGTACTCTGATTGCCCTGCCCGGGTCAGAGCCGGCCCGCCCGGGCGTCACCGAAATGCCCGACCGGTGCGGCGGAGGTTGCCATGCGAATTGCCTACGGCGGAATCTCGTGCGAGAACACTACCTTCAATCCGGTGCTCACCCGGCTGGCCGACTTCCAGATCATCCGTGGCGATGAACTGCCCCCCAACGTCCGCTACGGCTTCCTCGCCGACCATTCCGACGTCGACCTGGTCCCACTGCTCTTCGCCCGTTCCGGTCCCGGCGGGCCCATCGACGCCGGCGACTACAACACGATGCAGAACGAGTTCCTCGACCGCCTCTGCGCCGCCGGTTCCATCGATGGCCTTTACCTCGATCTGCACGGGGCCATGTACGCCGCCGGCCGACCCGATCCCGAAGGCGATCTCATCCGCGAATGCCGCGCCGTCGTCGGCCCCGACATCCCCATCGCCATCAGCTTGGACCTGCACGGCAACGTCTCCGACACCATGACCGACAACGTCCAGATCGCCACCGCCTACCGCACCGCTCCCCACGACGACATGGTCGAGACCCGCGCCCGCGCCGTCGCGCTGCTGGTGCGCACCATCACCGAAGACCTCAAGCCCGTGGTGTATCGCCTCGGCATCCCGGTCCTCTTCCCCGGCGAGCTGACCTCTACCATTCACGAGCCGATGAAGAGCGTCTACGCCATGCTTCCCGATGTCGACCGCCAGGCCGGCGTCCTCAACGCTTCGCTGATGGTCGGCTTCGCCTGGACCGACAGTCCCATCGCCATGGCCAACGCCATTGTCGTCGGGTTCGATGCCGCGGCCTGCCGGGCGCAGTGCGCCCGCATCGCCGCGGCCTACTGGGAGGCCCGAGAAGCCTGCAACTACGGCGTCCGCGACGGCTCTTTTGCGCAGTGCCTCGACTGGGCCCGCGAGCACGACGGCCGCCCGGTGTTCATCTCCGACTCCGGCGACAACCCGACCGCCGGCGGCGTTGCCGACCTCAACAGCGCGGTAGCCGAGCTCATCGAGCGCGAAGAGACTGAAGCGCTCTACGCCAGCATCGCCGACAACGCCGCCATCGAGCGCATCCGCGCCGCTGGCCAGGGTGCCGAAGTGTCCATTGCGCTCGGCGGCAAGTTCGCCCCGGCGTTTGGTGAGCCGCTGGCCGTCACCGGCCGCGTCCAGCTATTCCGCGAAGACCCCGGCGCGCCATTCGACACCGGGGCGCTGGCGCTGCTGCGGATCGGCGGCGTCGACATCATCGTCACCGCCCACCGCTGCTCCTTCACCGACCTCGCCGAGTTCGACCTGCTGGACATTGACCCGACCAAATACCGGGTGGTGGCCGTCAAGCTCGGCTACCTGTTCAGCGAGTTACGCGAAATCGCCTCGCTGGGCCTCATGGCGCTCACTCCTGGCACCGTCACCCTGGATCTGGACACCCTCGGATTCAACGAGGCCAAACGCCCCATGTACCCGCTGGACCGCAACTTCGCCTGGTCGCCGCCGGCGCCGGGGGAGCCCGGCCGGTACTAGGCAGGCGCACAGTCTTGCTCGATCCCCGGGCCGAGCCCGGAAACGACGGAATCATATCTGCAAGTAGAAGGAGAGACCGATGGGCAGACTCGAAGGTAAAACAGCCATCATCACCGGCGGTGGCCGAGGCATCGGCAAGGGCATCGCGCTCCGTTTCGCCGAAGAAGGCGCCAGCGTCGTCATCTCCCAGCGAGATTCCGTCAGCCTGGCCGCCACCTGCGCCGAAATTGAAGCTGCCGGCGGCATCGCCACTGGCATCGTCGGCGATGTCGCCGATCTGGCCGCCGTCGATGCGGTGATAGATGGCGCCATCGCGAAGTACGGCGGCCTCGACATCCTGGTCAACAACGCCGGCATCGGCTGGCCCCATGGCGACTTTCTCGACCTGAGCCTCGAGGACTGGACCACCTACATGTCGATCAACGCCACCGGATCGTTTCTGGTCGGCCAGGCGGCGGCGCGGGCGATGGTCGCGGCCGGCAAGGGTGGCAGGATCGTCAACATCGGCTCCATCCAGTCCTACATGTACCAGCCCGGTTTCGCCGCCTACGCCGCCAGCAAGGGCGCGGTCAAGATGCTCACCCAGGCCATGGCCAAGGAACTTGCCCCTCACAACATCGCGGTCAACATGGTTGCCCCGGGGCCGATCGTGGTCGAGCGCAACGTCGACCGTCACGCCAGCGACGCCTTCCGCGACACCACCGCCCAAAATGTCCCAGCGGCCCGTTCCGGCACTCCAGCCGACGTCGCCGCCGCCGTGCTCTACCTGTCCAGCGACGAGTGCGGCTACGTCACCGGCTCCAGCATCGCCGTCGACGGCGGCCTCCTGGCCTCCTTCGCGTTCTGAGGCCGGGTCGGCTGGCTACATGTCGCCGTCCATGCCGCTGCCGTCGTCGGGCTCCGGCTCGGCGGCCGGAGCCACATCCGGCTCGATCGGCACGTCGGGGTCGTTGCCCCACTCCTCCCAACCGGCGTCATATAGCTCCAGGTTCGCGTAGCCCAACAGACGCAGGACGAAGAACGAGTGCGAGCCGCGCACGCCGGTCTGGCAGTGGGTCGCGATGGTCAGGTCGGTGGTGACCCCGACTGCCTCGTAGAGCGCCCGCAAACCGTCGGCGCCGCGCCGTCGTTCAGCGTCAGGACCCAGTTCACGTTCACCGCCCCCGGGATATGCCCGCTGTCGAACTCCTCGGTCGAGCGCACGTCCAGCACGCGGACCCCGACCTCATTGCCGTTCGCGGCCAGCCAGGCGGTGTCCACCAGCAGCCCTGAGTCCTCCAACCCGGCGGGCAGCGGCGCCAGGGTGGCCGGCTCCGGGGCCGCTATTGTCGGCTCGACCTCCGGCTCGGCCGGTGCCGCCCCTGCTCCGGGGGCAGCCGCCGTCTCCCGCGAAACCGTCGGCTCAGCCGTCGGCGTGAATGTCGGTTCAACAACCGCCACCGCCGGCGGCGCCGCCGCCGCACCGGTCGCCACCGCCTCTTCCCCGTTGCAGCCGGCCAGGGTCAGCGCCACCAACAAGGTCCCCACCAGGGGCAACAATCGCTTCAAATTCAGGACGCAGTCCAATCCTTCAGAAGCTCAACCCGGCCTCGCTCCGCCTGTATCGGGAGCCCGCCCGGCAAATGCGGTAACCACGAATACCGCTAGATGATTTCCAGGTAGTCGCGATCCGGCAGTTCCGGGAACGGCGCCGTCGGCAGCGTCTGGTACCAGTAGGCCACCGACGAGATGTCATCCTGCAGCGGCAGGTAGCGCCGGTCCGGATCGGTCCGCCACCCCAGCGCCTGGATCGTAACCCGCAGGTCCTCCGCGAACCGAATCGGGTCCATCACGTGCCAGCGGTACATGCTAAAACGCTGGTTGGCCCGGTAGGTCTTGCCGCCCCGGATCACTTGGTGCATTCCCAGGTATGGCGTGGAGTAGGACACGTAGTTTCCGTCCACGTCCCAGTCGTAGGCGCCGCCGAAGTAGTCTTCCAGGCCGGTACCGCAGATCGTCGGAAACTCGCCGTCGCCGTCCATGAAGAACTTGACTTCGCCCTCGCCCCACCAGTTGTTGTTGTTCGCTCCCCAGGACATTGCGGTGCCGATGAAATGCCCCTTGCCCTTGATGCCGTCCACGATGGTGTGGTCTTCCATGTAGGGCAGCGGGTTGTTGCGGCGGAACTGGGCGTGGAAGTACGCCGCATCCTCCGGCACCTCCGTCAACGTGTAGTTCACCTGGTAGTAGCAGGGCACCTGGTCGCCGGCCCGGTTCTCCACCGTGATCCGGCAACTCTCGCGGAACGGCATCTCCCAGTAGCAATTCACGCCATTGTTGGGATTCACCGAAACCGGGATCGAGTTCACCTGCGCGAACACGCCCCAGCCGACGGCGAAGAAGTCTCCCAGAGGGCACTCCACCGAAGGCTGCTCCTGCCCGTCCCAGTAAATCCGCAGGATGCACTCCCGCCGGATCGTCCGCCCGGCCAGCCAGATGCTCTGGATCGCGCCCGGGCCTTCAATTTCCGCCATTGTCAAAGTCTCGCCTGGCTGGATCCAGACCGCCGGTGCTACCTTCCAGCCCTGGCCCAGGTCGCGGGCCGCGTTGGCCCCGTAGCCTTCCGTCGCCTTGCCGCCGTCGCCCTTCGCGCCCGTCGGATTCTCCGCGCTGATCGACCGCGTCACGGCGTCCGAAAGTCGCGAAAGATTGCCCAGGTTCATCCCCAGCCCATTGAATCCTGCCATCGAAGGCCTCCTTTGCTTCCCGCCGCCGGCCGATCGTGGACCGGCGAATTTGCTCTTTTTGCATTCGAATTGCAGCTAAATGATTTCCAGGTAGTCACGATCCGGCAGCTCCGGAAACGGCGCCGTCGGCAACGTCTGGTACCAGTAGGCCACCGATGATATGTCATCCTCGGCTCGGTCACCGCCTTCGCTTGGTCGCCCGTCTCCGACTACCTGGCCGCCGAAATCAACACCGCCGCCCTGCCCACCGTCGAGATCTACCGCCTCGCCGACCCGCCCGAGCTGATGATCCAGCCGCGCATCGTCAATCGCTTCGGTCCGCAGGACGAGCAATCCACCTTCGACCCGTTTTGGCGTGACGACTACGTCCTGGTATTCAGCGTGCACTCGGTGGAGACCGACCTGGTCACCATCTGGGAAATCGACGTCCTCGACGGCGACATCCGGGTGGAAGACCCCACCCGCTAGGCCCGTCTATTCGGGCAAGAACTCGCGCAGGAAGCGCAGCCAGTTCCCGTGCATGACCGCCGCGACGTCCTCGTCGGAGTGGCCCCGTTCGGACAGCAATTCCCCCACCCGCCCCAGGTCGGCGATAGTTTCCAGATCATGGGGCGCCTGCTCCTTGCCGAAGCCGCCGTCCAGGTCGGTCCCCAGGCCGGCGCTGCGGGTCCCGCCGGCCAGGTCGCCGACGTGTTCGATGTGATCCACCACCTGATCCAGCGCCACCACGGCGGGGTCGGTTTCGCCCTTCACCCAGTCCGGATACAGCATCCAGGAGTCCATCGCCGCCCCGATCACGCCGTCGCGTTGGATGATGGCCTTGAGCTGGTCGTCGCTCATCTGGCGCTCGCCGGGCACCAGTGCGCGGCAATTCTGGTGGCTCGCCAGCACCGGGCCGTCGAAGCGGTCCAGCACCTCCCAGAAGGCTTGATCGGCCAGGTGGGTCAGGTCCACCGCCATCCCGCTTTCGCGCATGGCGTCCAACAACCTGCCGGCCCGCGGCAGCAGCCCGCCCTCGGTTCCGGTGCCATGCGCGTAGCTGCTGACCCCGTAGTGCGACAGCGAGACCATCCGCAGTCCCTCGTCCCACCACCGCCCCACCGCGGCTTCGTCCGGAATCGGGTCCGCTCCCTCCATCGCCAACACGTAGCCCACCGGCGCGTTCGTTGGCGAGTCCCGCCACTCGGCCACGTGCGCATCCAGATCGGCCACCGAGCGGATTTGCCGTATTTCGCCGCCCCGCTCCAGCAGCCGGTAGTACGCCAGTTGCCCGGCGGCGCGAGCGAAAGCGATCGCCTGCGAACTGGCGTCCAGTCCGCCGTCTTCGCGCCAGTCCTTCGAGGTCCGCGCGATCACCGTCGCAAAGCACAGCCCCACCCCACCCCGCCGCATTTCCGGCAGGGCCACGGTGCCTCCCGCGCGACCCTTCTGGGCCATCCCGGCTTCCAGTGCCCGGGTTTCGGGTACCGAGCGGGTCAGGTCGCGATTCCAGATCAGCGCGTTCATGGCCAGGTCCAGGTGGCTATCGACGATAAACATCGGTCCGCTCCCTCGTGGTGGAGTCCTCGCGCCATGATGACAGACGCCCCGGTGCGGCCGCCGCCCCTCGCCGGCGGAAAATGTAATCACAATCACATGCCGCGCCGCGCAATTGTTGGCTAAACTGCTCCGGGCCCATAGCTCAGTTGGAAGAGCGCCTCAATGGCATTGAGGAGGTCGTCGGTTCGAGCCCGATTGGGTCCACCAGGGCAGGGAGCGGCATCTAAATAACCGGCGCCAGCCGACCTGAAAGCGCCGGGTTTTTGGTGCAGAC
>JASLPR010000062.1 GCA_030744875.1 Chloroflexota bacterium | reverse complement strand
GGTCAGGTGGCGATAGGCGAAGTTCGTGTCGATTCCCAGCACCACCGCATCGACCGGCTCCTTGCCCAGCTTGCGCACCACCGCGATTCCGGTCCGCGCCACCGGCTCCGCAATCGAGTCCGTCCCCAACACCAGCACCCGCTCCGGCCGCGGCCGCAGCCGATCCACTACATCCGCCGTCACCTCCGTCGCGCACACCACCTCCGCCGCGTCCGCGTCCAGCCTCAGCGTCTGCAGGCGGACGACCAGCTCCACCGTGTTCAACTGCACATTGTTGGTGATGAAGTACGTCGCGTGACCCAGCGCCAGCGCCCGTGCCACCCCCTCCGCCGCCCCCGGGATCAGCCGCGCCCCGGCATAGATCACGCCATCCAGGTCGAACGCAACGATCACCGGCCGCTCGATCTAGTCCGAATACACGCCGTTGACCACGATGTCCCGCGGCCACTCGCCCGACAGCACCGCCAGGATGTTCTTCGCCGCCTGCACGATCATCCGCTGGTTTGCCCCCTCGGAGATCCCGGCCACATGCGGCGTCACGATCGTGTTGTCCAGACCGAAGAACGGCGACTCCGAGAGCGGTTCCACCTCGAACACATCCAGCCCCGCACCGGCGATCGTGCCGTCGGTCAGCGCCGCCAGCAGCGCCGGCTCGTCAATCAGCGGTCCCCGCGCCGTGTTTACCAGGTAGGCGGTAGGCTTCATCATCGCCAGCCGTTCCGCGTTGATGCAGTTCTCGGTTTCCGGGGTCGGCGGCATGTGCAGCGAGATGAAATCCGACTCCCGGCACAGCCGGTCCAGGTCCACCAGTTCGATCTCGTGCTCCCGCACAAACTCCGCGTTCGGGTAAAGCTCGTGACCCAGCACCTTCATCCCGAACGCCCGGGCTCGAATCGCCACCGCCCGCCCGATCCGGCCCAGCCCGGCGATTCCCAGCGTCTTGCCATAGAAATCGCTGCCGATGGCCCGCGTCCAGTCGCCCGAACTCAGGTTCGAGTGATTGGTAATCAGCTTCCGGGTCAGCGCCAGCATCATCGTCATCGCGAAATCCGCCACCGTGTCGGCGTTGGCGTGGATAGTGATCGTCACCGGTACCCCCCTCTCCGCGGTCGCCTCCAGGTCCACCGCGTCAAACCCCACCCCAGCTCGTGCCACCGTCTTGATGTTCGGCACCTTCTCCAGCAGCCCTCGGGTGAAGACCGCCCCACCCAGCAAGATCGCGTCCGCCGTCGGCAAGAACTCACCCAGCATCTCCGCCACCTCGTCCTCGGTCGGCACACCGCTATAGTCCGGGCCGATCAGCAATTCATGGCCCTCTTTGTCGAGCAATTCCTGTAGTTCGTCCAGGCAGTACTTCAGCGTCGAAGAGAATCCAATGATCCGCGCCAAGGTGTCCTCCGGGGGGGCTGTTCGCTGGTTCTGGTTGGCGCCATCGCGCCGTCGATCTAGTCTGTGCGCGGATACATTACACGGACCGCCACCATGACATCGAACCGCACTAAATCACCCCGCCCGCTGCTCGGCGTCGGGCTCGGCCCCGCCGACACCGCAGCTACCGTTGCCGGCTATACCGCCGTCGCCGATCGCGCCGACATCATCGAGCTGCGCCTCGACCTGATGAGCCGGTACGACCTTGCGGCGCTGGTCGCCGAGCGCCCCCTCCCGCTGGTTGTGACCAACCGCCCGGTCCGCGAGGGTGGGCGCTACGAAGGCGACGAGTCCGGCCGCGTCGCCACCCTTCTCCAGGCCCTCGATCTCGGCGCCGAATACATCGACCTCGAGCACGACGCCCTCCCGCTTGTCCCGCCCGACTACCTCGACCGCACCATCCTTTCCCACCACGACTTCCAGCGTATGCCCGCCGACCTCCCGGCCATCCGCGACCGTCTCGCCGCCACCGGCGTCGCGATCGTCAAGGTCGTCGGCATGGCCGGTCACCCGGAAGACTCCCTCCCCGTCCTCAAGCTGTTCGAAGAATCCCGCGTTCCCACCATCGCCATCGCCATGGGTTCCGCCGGCCTCGTCAGCCGCGTTCTCGCCCTGCGCCACGACAACTGCTTCCTCACCTACGCCACCTTGGCCGCCGGCGCCGAGGTCGCCCCCGGGCAGCTTTCGCTCCAAAGCCTTCTGCACACCTATCGCGCCCGCGAAATCGGCCCCGCCACCACCGCCTTCGGCCTCCTCGGCGAACCGGTCGACGAGCGGCTGCTGGCCGAACTGAACGCCGCGCTGCACGGCGCCGGGGCCGACGCCGTCGCGGTACCTATCGGAGCCGACCCGGTTGCTGCCCCGGCGTTCCTCGATTTCGGCTTCGCCGCCGTCTGGAACCTCGCCGCCGGCGCCACTCTCGACAAGAACGGCTCCCGTCCCGTCGACAGCCTCGACCGCCTCGTACAGCGTTGGGCCAACCGCCCCTAGCGGATCCCGGTCCAACCCGGCGCGCTGTACTTCTTCCTTGCCAGCGTCGCCGCCCGCTCCTCCTCCGCGGCCGTCAGCCGGTCCTCGCGCAACTCCGCCGACCACGCGGCTGCCGCCTGGCCGGCAATCGCCGCCGCCAGCCCCTTTCGGCCATCCGGCAAATAATCACGCAGCATCCGGGCCGGCGAAGCCTCACCCCCGGCGCCGTTCGCCCCCGCCGCCAATCCGTGGGTGCCGTTCGCCTCGCCGAGCATCAGCGAGCCGTGCTGCAGCACCACCCCTCGCCGCCGCGTCTGCGCGCTACCCAGGACCTTCCGGCCCTTCAGCGTCAATTCCCACGGCCCCGGCTCCGCGAAGCAGTCAAAACCCTTCGCCGGCTGCGCCGAATCCGGCGCCGCCGCCACCGGCGCGCCGGCCTGGCGCAGCGCCGCCGCGAACGGTGCGCTCAGCCGTCGTTGCGAAGCCACCACCCCGCCCGCCACCAGTTCCGCATCGGTCCCCACGACCACCGCGTAGGTCACGGACTCGCGGTGCAAGATCGCGTTGCCGCCGGTCAAGCGCCGCACGATCTCGATCCCCTGCCGTCGGCACTCGCTGGCGTCCACCGCCGCGAACTCCTGGAAGTAGCCGATCGACAGGCAGACCGGCACCCAGTCATAGAACCGCAGCACCGGGCTACCGCCCGCCCGCACCGACTCCATCAGCGCCTCGTCCACGGCCATGTTCGCCGCCCCCGGCCCCGGTTCCGTCACGATCAGGCGCCACTCCGGACGCCCGGCTGAATCAGCCAACCCGGTAGGGCTCCAGCGCCTCGTAGTTCGGCTCGATGCCGAATCCCGGCCGGTCCGGCGGAGCCAGCATCCCGTCCTTGTCCAGTTTCAGGGTGTGCTTGAACTTCGTGTCCCACAGCGGGTCCACGGTCCCCCGGTAGTACTCTAGTATCATCCCCGCCGGCACTCCGGCCACCAGATGGATATGCACCTCCTGGGCGCCGTGCGGGGACAGCGCCAGGTCGTACGCCGCCGCCAGGTCCGCCACCTTCCGGTACTCCGTCACCCCGCCCATGATGTTCGCGTCCGGCTGCAGAATCGCCGCCGCCTTGTGCTCAATCAGATCGCGATAGCCGTACCGCGTGTACTCGTTTTCGCCGGTCGCGATTGGAATCGACGTCGCCGTCGCCACCCGCGCGTGCCCCGCGTAGTCATCCGCGCCACAGGGCTCCTCGAACCAGTAGATGTCATACGGCTCGATCAGTTTCGCCAGCCGGATCGCCTCGTGGGCGCGATAGGCGCCGTTCGCATCGACCATCAATTCCAGCCCCGGGCCCACCGCCTCGCGGGCCACCCGCACCCGTTCCACGTCCGCCGCGATCGTCTCCCCGCCCACCTTCATCTTCACCGCCGTCGCCCCCATCTCCACGTTCTCCGCCATCTCCCGTGCCAGGTCGTCCAGTCCCTTCCCCTCCTCGTAGTAGCCCCCGGCGATATACACCGGCACCCGCTCGTGAAAGCCCCCCAGCAACTTGCAGACCGGCTGCTCCAGGTAGCGCCCGACCAGGTCCCAGACCGCGATATCGATCCCGCTGATGATTCGGGTTTCCGTCCCGCGCCGGCCAAACAACTTCGGGATCCAGAGCGCGTGCCAGATCCGCTCCACGTTCATCGGGTCCTGCCCGATCAGCGCCTCGCGAAACCTGTCCAGCAGCGCCGCCCCCACCGGTCCGCCCACGCCGGGCGCGATCCCGGTGATACCCGCGTCCGACTCCACCCGGATCAGGCTCAGTTCCACGTGGGTATAGACAAACATCCCGTTGCGAATCGGCCGCGTGCGGGGCCAGCGAAACGACTCCATCGACACGTCGGTGATGCGCATGACGCGTTGCCTCCCGGCCAGATCAGTCCTTGCCGCGGCTAGGGTAGCGCAGCCCTACCCGACCCTCCGGTTGATATACTCCGGCCCCAGGTATTTGCCCCCGTAGCTCAGTGGATAGAGCACCGGCCTCCGGAGTCGGGTGCGGGCGTTCGAGTCGCCCCGGGGGTACCGCTATGTTACAGGTTTGGGGCGGTGACTGTGCACACCGCGATGGTTGCTGACCTCGGTAGTTTGCAACCATTCTGCAACCACACGGCCGAGATCCGGCCCCTGACCGTCCGCGCCGAGCACTCCGGAGCTGGGCGTACGGCGCCACCCGGACCTTGAGATCGACGGGGCCCCAAGGGCCGGTGGCCGCGCGCGCGATCTCTATAGTTCTTGGGGCCGGTCCGGACATTCGCAACAGATTCGAGAATATCGGCTGTCCCGCGAACAGAGATCTGGCACTGAAGTCTGGTGGCTTGATTTGAATATGGCCGCTACGGCCGGGGGTGATCTCAGCCTCCGGCACCGAGCTTGTAGAATCGCCTCCTATGAAGGTCATCAGCCGGAATGTTCGCAACCGCACGACGGCTTGGGACTTCCCGCTGGACGATCTGCGACCTGACGTCGCGCTCATTCAAGAGTGCCCGCTACCGCCGGGGTAATAGCCTGCCTTCCGCTGGATCTTGGAGGGTCGGAATCTTCTAGTGCCGATTCGCTGCCGCCGTCTGTACCGGCATGCGACGCGCCGAGCTTCTTGGACTGCGCTGGTCTGACATCGATTGAGATGGCCGGACATTGCACGTTCAGCAGACCGTCTACAGGCTCCCACGGCGAGGTTTCTTTCACGAGCCACCGAAGAATGACGGCTCCGCCCGCCAGATCTATTTGACGCCCACGGCGATCGGGGCGCTCTCGCGTCAGCGTGCTAAGCAGGGCGAGAGCAAGTTGGCGCTGGGGGCGACCTACGACGACAACGACTTGGTGTTTGCTGCGCCCACCGGCGGACCGCAGGACCCCGGCGTGTTCTATCGTCGGATAGCCCGGATTGCCGACAAGGCTGGAATACAGCATGTCCACCCGCACATGCTTCGACACACGTGCGCCTCGACGCATCTGCGCGCTGGGACTCACCCGAAGGTTGTGTCGGAGATACTCGGACATGCGTCCATCACGATGACGCTCGACACGTACAGCCACCTGATCCCCGACATGCAGGCCGACGCCGCCGCGGAACTCGACCGCAGACTAGCTGTAGATCCGTAGCCGGGCTGGAGCGACGCTGGTCATGTGACAGCGTCGCGCCGGGGCCGGGGCCGGGTCAGGTAGATTGACGAGAAGGCCGACTATGATCGGTTCGTTGTCTCATTCGGCTGAGGCGAGTAATGTGCCCTCATGCAGGATCGAACTGCCTTCATGCCCACCTCTGTCCTCCGACGAAGCACATGACTGCCAGGACCCCCTACTCGGCAAAGACGGTAATGCCGGCGGTGGGCGGTCGCCATGCATCAGAAGATCGGGCCCGGAGCCAGCATGCCTTTTGACGATGGCTGGGCCGCTCTTAACCTGGAAATGCCGTCACGGGTGCCGCGGACCGAATACTCGGCGGAGCAACACTGGCCGCTGATCTCCAAGGTCACCGGGATTGCCGTGAGTCCCGACAGCGACGAGGCGATCCGGGGGCGAGTCCAACGGGCCTTTCGTCGGGCATGGAATTTCGACCTGATCTGGAGCACCCTGATCAGTCGTGAAGACATGGGAGCAAAGCGCTCCTACATGGGACACGCGGAGTACTTGGAGGACGGCTCGGATTTTGACGCTGGTATCGTGACGGCGTTCACCGATCCCGAGGAGGCGCTGGAATTCGATCCGCGGGAGAGCTACGGGCCGATCGATCGACGGGCGACGACGCGACGTTTTGAGGAGCACTACCGGGCCAACTGTGAGCGGGCGCCGGACGCCGTGAACATGACCGGCGTCTACGTTAGCTGCGTGTCCGGCCTCATCGAGGTATTCGGCTGGGAGATGCTGCTGCTGGCCGCCGGCGTGGATGGGGAGCGATTTGGCCGGTTGACCCAGCGCTACGCCGACTGGTCACTGCAATTCTTCGAGGCATTGGCCGAGGCGGACGTGCCGGTGGTAATGATGCACGACGACATCGTGTGGTCGTCAGGCCCGTTCATCCGGCCGGAGTGGTATCGGGAGCGCGTCTTTCCGGCCTATAGACGTCTGCTGCGTCCGTTGCTGGACAGCGGCAAGAAGGTGCTGTTCACCTCCGACGGCGACTACACGATGTTCGTCGACGACATCGCCGCGGTCGGGGTGCACGGATTCGTCCTCGAACCGCTGACCAATCTGGAATACGTGGCGGAGAGGTACGGAGATACCCATGCCATCATCGGCAACGCTGATACGCGCATTTTGCTGCGAGGCGTGAGGTCCGAGATCAGGGCCGAAGTCGAGCGCTGCATGTCCATCGGGAAGCGCTGCCCCGGATTCTTTATGGCGGTCGGAAATCACATCCCCTACAACACACCCGTCGACTCCGCCCTCTACTACAACCAGGTCTATGAGGAACTCGCCCCGCGTTGATTGGCGGCTAGTAGTCCAGCGCGGCTCCCCCGTCCACCTCCAGCGAGTGACCGGTGACGAACGCCGCGTCTTCGGAAGCCAAGAACAGGCAGGCACGCCCGATTTCCTCGATTGTGGCCATCTGTCCGAGAGGATGGATGTCGTCCATGATGCTGAGGGCCTCGGTGAGATCGCCGGTCGAGCTGGCCCACTCGCGCATCAGGGGGGTGTCGACACCGGCGGGCAGGATGGCGTTGACGCGGACTCCCTGGGGGGCTAGTTCTACGGCGAGGGCCTTGGTGATGCCGAGCTGGCCGGCCTTGGTGGCACAGTAGGCGACCGCATCCCGCTGGCCCAGGATGCCGACCATCGATGACATGTTGATGATGCTGCCGCGGGTCTCGCGTAGATGCGGCGCGGCGTATTTGCATCCCAGGAATGTACTGGTCAAGTTCTGGCGGATCAGAGCCTCGAAATCCTCGAGGGCGATGTCATCGATCTTGGTAGCCGGAGGATGCCACCCGGCGTTGTTGATGAGCGTGTCGAGGCGGCCGTAGTGCTGGATGGCGGCATCGATGGCGTGCTCGATCTGGTCCGGCACGGAGACGTCGGTTGACACGAAAAGGGCCTTGCCGCCCATAGCTTTGATCTCGGTGACGGTTTCCTGACCAGGGGCTTCGGTGCGGGTGGCGACGATGACCTTGCACCCTTCTCGGGCGAAAACAAGGGCGCATCCACGGCCGATGCCGCGGCCGGATCCAGTTATGACGGCAACTTTGCCTGCGAGTCTCATACTGGCTGGGTCTCCATTTGCCCGGCGGTATTCGCGACCGGCGCCGGGAGCCGGTCTAATCGATATCGATGGGTGCCACGACCCGATGCGTCTCCATTGAACGGTAGGCAGCGAAGAGGGTCCGCAGCGTATCCAGGTTATCGCGCGCGGCGGTAACCGGGACGCCGTCGGTCTGAATCGCCTCCATCAGGGAGGCCATCGGACCTATGAATGCGTCGGGTATCCAGAGATCTTCAACCACCACGTCGAACCAGTGATCCGGTCGCAGTTTTTTGGACATGTAGCGGATCGTGTCGGGGCGGCCGTGCGGGTAGTTGTAGAGGAGTCCCAAGGTGCCTTCGATGCGGCCCTCGGAGCCTTCGAAGCGGCAGATAGCGTGCTGGTCGCCGGTCCAGTTCCAGTTGTTGGATCGGACCATCGCGGTGAGGCCGGAGTCGTATTCGAAGATTGTGTGAGTGCGGGTCTCAGCCCTTTCCGGCTGATCGGGGAACTTGCCGCCGCTAGTGAAGACGCGGTCGGGCATGCCGAAAAGGAATCGGGTGGCGTCCTGGTAGTGGATCGAGTGATACATGAGGTCGAGGTGTTCGCTGACCACTAGCCACGGCCAGGCTTCCCAGCCAAGCATGATGCTGACATCGATCGTAGAAACTAGCGGCTCGCCGAGGAGACCACGCTCGATGAAGGCGCGGGTAGTGGCGATGGCCGGCTCCCAGCGCATCTGCTGATTTACGGCGATCTTGAGTCCGGCGGCCTCGGCAGCAGTGACGATTGCCTTTGCCTCGTCGAAGGATTCGGCGAGCGGCTTCTGGCAGAGCATGGGTCGCCCGGTAGCGATAACTGCGTGGGCGATCTCAGGTTGGAAGGGCGCGGGCACGGCGATGTCCACTATCTCGACTCGCGGGTCGTCGAGCAGCGCGTCGATGCCGTTGTAGACGGTCGGGATGTCGAACTCGACGGCCGCGGACTCGGCCGCCTCCGGGGACTTGTCGTAGATGCCAATGACGTTGAAGCCGGCCTTGCGGTAGGCGGGGAGGTGGGCGAAGCGCACGATGGCACCTGCGCCGATGATGCCGATTCCGTAGTCGTGTTTCGGTGGGATCGCCGGGGACTCGTAGAGACTCAGTTCGTCCAGAGGCATTCATCGTCTCCTCTCCGGCGGGCGCTCACCGTGCTACTCCAGCACGATCGTCTGGTGGACTCCCAATCCTGGCACCTCAAATAGCTGCCGGTTGCTCTCGGTGGAGAGGGCCAGGTCTTCGCCTTCCGGGACGAGCCGGGCGGAGGTTGGGTACATTCCAAGCATCTCGGGATCGAGGGAGACGGCGATGGGACCGGTGCGGTCGATGACGCCGCGGGAATGGATGGAGGTGGGCATGATTCCGGCGGTCTGGAGTTCGCGGACGTCGGGGGCGGGAAGGGCGGGAGTGGGTGAGTAGGCGTGGTTGAGGAGGTGGATGATGATGCGGCCGTCCTGCCGGTTGGCGACGAGTTCGATGCGCGCGCCGGCTTCGATGGTTGCGGCGGGGCGGTCGTCAAGGAGAAGGGTGGCGAGGTTCTGCGCGAGGGTGCCGGCCCAGGGGTCGGTCATATCCCGCGGCGAACGTCGGGAAAGTTGCGCGGCGATGAAGACTACGCAACCTTTACCGTAGCGATTGAGCGTGATGCCGGGTTGATCGGGCGGGTCGCGATGGGGTGGGTTGGCCAGGAAGATCAAGTGGGCCAGGTCGTGCGGGACAAATTCGTGGATGAGGGCGCCGAGTTGCTCGGCACCGTCCAACTGGACGGCATCGGCGGGACCGGGAACGAGGATCGGGTCGGTGGTCATGCCGTCGCGGCGCAGGATAGGGTCGGCGGGCTCGATGTAATGCCAGTCGGACTGGCTGCGGCCCTGGAAGGTGAGTCCGAGGAGATCACGGAGGAAGTAAGGGCCGTCACCGAGTTCGTGGCGGGTGGGGGCCTCGACGATAAGGTTGCCGCCGCCTCGGACGTAGGCCTCGAGAGCAACGCGGGCGGCGGAGTCGATGGCGATTCCGGCGGGGATGGCAACGACGCGCTGGGCGTCGAGGTTGTGGAAGCCGGGTAGGACGTTGTGGAGCAGGTGGCCCTGGCGCATGAAATCGGTCCAGCGCCAAACGTTGCCGATGACTTCGCGCATCTCGCGGTTGTCACGGGAGGAGACGACGCCGACGTCGTAGATGGGGGTGGTGCCACGGAGGTATTCTCCCTGGGCTTCGAGTTTGGCGTTGATGGAGGCCATTCGGTCGATGTTGCCGGGAGAGAAGCGCCCCTCGGGGGTGACGGTGAAGCCGACAGTGTAGGTGGCACCCTGGGCGGCCGCGGCGAAGGCTTCGAGTTCGACCAGGGTGTCTGGTTTGAGGACGGTGTGGACCCAGCTCTGCTCGGAGCAGGAGAGTAGTTCGAAGGCGTTGCCGGAGTTGCGGTTGAGCCGGCCTATGGCGCCCATGAGGACGGGGTTGTGGCACTCGGTGCTATCGGAATCGGAACCGTCGAAGGGTTCGGCGTAGCGTTTGAAGAAAGGGGCGCCGGCGCCATTGAAGATGACGGTCGGATCGCGGCCGTGATCGCGGAGGACCTGCCGGGCGTCTTCCACGAAGCGTTTGTGCGACCACATCTTGAATTCCCAGTGCCCCTCGGAACCGCGCATGTTGGTGAGGTTGGCGGCGCCGGCGAAGTCGGAATAGGCGCGGGCGCAGTGATCGCAAAAGCAGAGGGCCGGGTCGACGGGGAGGCCGAGGATGTCGAGCCAGAATCCGCTGATGGGGTATTCGGCGACTTCGTGGAGCTCCTGGATGGCGAAATCTCGCCAGGGGGAGCTGAGACACATCCAGCTGGGGCTGGCCCAGAAAGTGGTGTCGGCGAATTGGCCGTGCTCGTCGCGGACGCACCACTCGGGGTGCATACCGCCGGCCCAGTCGTCAAGGCCGACGCAATAGTAGGCGGACACGCGGATGTCGCGCCTTACGTAGGCATCGACCTGCTCACCGAAGAAGTCGCGGTCGAGGTTGTCGTTGCGGTGCCTAGCGGGATAGAGGGCGGGGCCCGTTTCGTGCTTGGAGAGGATGTGGACGGAGCGGAAACCGATTTTGCGCCAGGCTTCGGCAATGGCCTCCGTATCGAAAAGGCGCTGGTCGGGCGTCCAGGCGGTGGTGATGAAGTGTGGCATTCCGCGCATGAGGTCGTCGCGCAGCCAGGCCGCATGATCCCGGGTCGTCTCTTGCCGGGGCATGATCCGGTCTACTCCAACACCAACGTCTGGTGGATTCCCAGTGGCGGCACCGTGATCTCCACGTGATTCCCAGCGTCACGAATCTCCAGAGGCTCGCGGTCCGGGGCGAGGGTTGCGCTGGTCGGTTCTAAGCCCAGCCTGTTCAAGTTGAGGCGCAGCTCCAGCGGTGACGTGAAATCCGTCTCGCCACGGGATTGGATCACCGAATAGCCCGCCCCGGCAACGTCGCTTGCCGCCCAGGTGCGCAGCGCCGGTGCCGGCCCGTAGGCGTGGTTCAGCAAGTGGACGATCACTCGGCCTTCCTGCCGGTTCGCGACGATTTCCACCAGCGGACCCGCGACAAGATCTAGGGACCGCTCACCAAGCATCATCCCCACGAGATTCTGGGAGAGCGTTGTCAGCCACGGGCTCGTGTCGTCCTTCGGATCACGCGAGGACAGCTGGCAGACGCTGAACGCGACGTTCCCCTTGCCGACCCGGTGGACGGTGATTCCCGGTTCGGCGGCCGGGTCCTGCTCGGGCGCATTGGCCTGCGTCCACACCATGTGTGCCAGGTCCATCGGCACAAACTGGTGCACAAGGTTCGCCACCGGCTCCGCCCCGTTGAGCGTTACCAGGTCGGCGCTACTGGCGGCCATAAGCGGATCGCTGGTCATGCCGTCCTTGCTCAGCGCATCCAGGGTTGGCTGAATGAAATGCCACTCTGATTCACTCTGGCCGTTGTACTCCACCCCCAGCAGGTCCGCGAGCAAATACCGCCCGTCACCGCCGGTACGCGGCGTGGGGGTTTCAATAATCAGGTTTCCGCCGCCTTTGACGTACTCGCGCAGGCGCTGGGCGTCGTCGTCGCCGATGTGGAGGCCGCCCGGGACAATGACCACCCGCTGTGCTTCCAAGTTGCGGAAGCCGGGCAGCACATTGAAGAGGAAATGGCCCTGGCGGACGAAGTCTACCCAGCGCCAAATCTGGGGCATGACGCGGCGCATCTCGCGGTTGTCCCACGAAGAGACAACGCCAACGTCGTAGATCGGCTCGGTTCCCACCAACAAATCTCGGTTCGCTTTGATCTCGGCGGTGATCGCGGAGAGGCGCTCGATGTTGCCCGGCGACAGCCAGCCCTCGGGAGTGTGGGTGATGCCGACCGTGTACGTCCCGCCGTGGGCGGTGGCCGCGAAGGCTTCCATCTCCACCAAAGTGTCGGGCTTCAGGACCGGATGCACCCAGGTCGTCTCGGAGCAGGAGAGGAGCTCGAAGGGCTTGCCAAGGTTGCGGTGCAGGCGGCCGATGGTGCCGATCAGGAGTGGATCGTGGCATTCGCTGCTTTCCGAATCGGAGCCCTCGAAGCGTTGCGCGTAGCGCTTGTTGTAGGGGGCGCCGGCGCCGTTGAAGATGACGACAGGTTCGCGACGGTGCTTGATCAGGATGGCGCGGGTCTGCTTGACGAACTCGCTGTGGATGTGGAGCTTGTATTCCCACATCTCCTCGGATCCCTTCATGTTGTCCAGGTTGGCGGCGCCGGCCCACTCGGTGAAGCCCCGCCGGCAGTTGTCGCAGAAGCAATACTTCTCGTCGACCGGCAAGCCGCAGATGTCGAGCCAGAGACCGCTGATCTCGTACTCGCGGGCGATTTCTTCCATCTGGCCAAGGGCGAAATCGGCGTAGGGCGAACTGAGGCACATCCAGGTCGGGCTGTTCCAGCCAGAGGTGTCGGGTAGGTCGCCGTGCTGGTCGCGGACGAGCCACTCGGGATGCTTGCTCCCGGCCCAGTTGTCGTGGCCGACCGAGTAGTAGGCGATTGATTTGATGCCGCGCTTCGCGCAGGCTGCGACCTGCTGGCCGAAGTAGTCGATCTCCGGCTGGTCGTCGGGGCAGAACTCCGACGGCCAGAGCATGAAGCCGTCGTGATGCTTGGTCAGAAAATGGACAACGTCAAAGCCAATCTTCTCCCATGCCGCCGCCGTCTCTTCCGCATCAAAGTACGGGCGATCCTTGACCCAGGCGGGCGAGATAAAGTGCGGCATGCCGCGAACGAGGTCATCTCGCAACCAGGTCGGCGTCGATTCGCTGCCCATCTTCGCCCCCTTATTGACCGGGTCGAGCGACCCTGATCGGTATCCTGTTTACTCTGAGAGGACGGGTTTACCACAGTGGCCACCGCACCGCAAACATGCATGCGGTTTGACGCCGGCCGACAGTGACGGCCAGAATCTCCTCCCCTACCGCGGCCAGTTATCTGGCAGAGGAGCACGACCATGGCTAGGCGCATTGACCCCCATGTACACTTCTGGGTCCCGGGAGAAAACGACCTCTTTTGGATGGTCGATTCCATCAAGCCGGCGCTCAATCACACGTTCCTCCCTCCGAATGTGAAAGAGCACCTCGACCGCAACAACATCGAGGGCGTCGTGAAGGTGCAGGCCGGGCGTACCCACGCCGATAACGCTTGGTGGCTCGGGCTGGCCGACGAATACTCCTACGTGCTCGGCGTCATTGGCTGGGTCGATTTCACCAACCCGGCGGAGGCTGCCGACTGGCTTGACGAGTTCGGGGAGAATTCGAAGTTCCTCGGCGTGCGGCCGATGCTGGAGGAGGAGCCGGACGTCGACTGGGTGCTGCAGGAATCGGTTAGGCAGACGATCGCCGCGATCGCCGAGCGGGATTTGATTCTGGAACTGCTGGTCTTCCCCCGGCATTTGAAGCACCTTCCCGACATTGCGCGGCGCCATTCGGAGATGCGAATCAACATCAATCATCTTGCCAAGCCGGCTGTGCCGGATGGCACCGTCGACGACTGGAAGCGGGACATAGCAGCCATTGCGGCCTTTCCGAATATCACATTCAAAGTGTCGGCGCTGGTGGAGATGTGGGACGCATTCAATGACGGGTGGACGGTCGCGGACTCGGTGACGCCGTTCGCGCGGTTCATCCGCGCGGAGGCGGGCATCGAGCGGCTATTCTGGGCCAGCGACTGGCCGGTGGTTTTGATGGCGGGCGACTACGACGATTCGATTGAGTCGACGCTGGAAGGTATCGGGGAGCTGACTTCGGAGGAGGAGGCGATGCTCTTCGGCGAAAACGCGGCGGAGTTCTACCGGCTATAGGCGGAGCACTCCACGCAAGTCCGATCACTCCTCAACAAGCCAGCCTAACTCCAGTTCGTGCAGTTTGGCCGCCTTGGGGCGACCTTCCGCGTCCCAGCCGACCATGTCGTAGTAGAGCCGCCGCCCCTCCGCGAACTCTTCGCGATCCAGCTTGACCCCGTCATACGGCCCACCGGCGATGGTTTCGTCGAAGAATCGATCCGGGAGCACGTCGTCGGCTGAACTCAGCCCAGCTCGCTGATTGAACACTCGGAACATGTTGAGACGGCGTTCGCCGATCTGCATGAGTTCCCAGAGGCTGAAATCCCAGCCGGTTGCCGACCCGACCGCTTGCGCCATCATCACCGGCGGCATGTAGCGCACCGGCGCGGTGGCGTACAGGCAGAACATCAACGACTCCAGCGCCCCCGACCACCAGCGTTCCAGCACCACTGTCTGGCGAATCTTGCGTGCGCTCATTTCCTTCTCCGGCAGCCATTCCAGCAGGCCGAAGGCGCGGCCCTTGTCCAGCGCATAGGGGACGCCGACTTCAGGATCGAAATCGGGATCGTGCTCGACACCGCAAAAGTCCGGCCCGATCGGCCCGACGGCGTAGATCAGAGCCAGCCCTGGCTTGTTGCGGGGCTCGTGCGCGGGGATTTCCTTGCCCTTTACGCACATTACGAACTCATCGGTTCCGCGGCCGATCCGGCCGGCGGCCCGCCGGCTGCCCTCGGCCAGGACATCGCCGAAGCCCTCGCGTAGACCGATCTGCTCCACCAACCGGACCATCGCGGCGGCATTGCCGAAACGCAGGTCCAGTCCCCCCGTCACTTCCTGGTCGATCAGGCCGCGCTCGAAGCACTCCATGGCCCAAGCGATCGTATGGCCGCAGGATTCCGGGTCCAGCCCGTACCGGTTGCCCAACTCGTTGGCTTTCAGCAGCGCCTCGGGATCATCACAGCCCACGAATTGACCGAACGAAGAACCCGAATTGTGATCCAGGTTGCCGTATCGGATGGCGGTTATGTTGGCGCCGTCCGGCACTGCGAATCGCCGCATGCAATCGGTCGGGCACGCGTGGCAGCCGCCGGTGTCCACTAGGTATTTGTCCGAAAGTTCCTGAATGGCGATGTTGGCCAGACCGTCGAATACTCCCCGTTGGAAATTCCGGGACGAAAACGGGATGGGGAATTCCGGATCCTGCCAGACGCCGAGACCGAGGCGATTCTGCAATTCCATGATCGGGATGTCGGGCTGATTGGCTTCGTAGTCGGCGGCTACGTCGCCGAGATCAGTTGGATCCGCAACAGTGGCCGGTGCGTCGCCGGCCACCGCGACCGCTTTGAGGTTCTTGGAGCCCATTACCGCTCCAAGCCCGCAGCGCTGGTTCACGAAACGCGAGTCGTTCACGATGCTCGCGAAGCGCACCAGGCGCTCACCGGCCGGCCCGATCGCCGCGACGTTGACCGGGCGGCCGGTCTCTGATTCGATCCGGTCGCTGGCCGGCCCGGTTTCCAGGCCCCACAGGCCGCTTCCGTCGCGAATCTCGACTTTCGCGGCGGAGACCAACAGGTACACCGGCCGGCGGGCGGCGCCGTGGACCACCAGGGCGTCGATCCCCGAACCCTTGAGCGCGGCGCCGAACGGCCCGCTGGACTGAGATTCGCCGATGCCGCCGGTCAGCGGAGATTTGGCGATGACGGAGTGCTTGGAGACGCCGGGAACGGGCGCTCCGGCGACGGCGCTGGAGGCAAAGACCAAGACGTTGCCGGGATCGAAGGCGTCTGCCGTCGGATCCATATCGCGCAACAGGAAGTAGGCGCCCCAGGCTCCACCGCCGCCGTAGCGCCGGTACCAGTTGGCATCCGGCTCTTCTACCCAGCTACGTTCTTCACCGAGGTCGACGTGCAGAATGCACCCGTGATAGCCGTCCGCCATGTTCCGAAACCCCCGCGGCTGTTCCGGGGCGCATCTAACCCTTGATGCCGGTTAGCGCGATTCCCCGGACGAAATACTGCTGGAAAAAGAAGAAGATCAGGATCACCGGCAGCAGGATCAGCACCGCCACCGCCATCATTTCGTTGAACTGGGTCCGGTACTGCCCGCGGAACATGTTCAGCCCGACGGCTAGTGTGGTGTTGTCGTCGCGGCTGAGGTACAGGAGTGGATGCAGGAAGTCGTTCCAGTTGCCGACGAACGTGAATATCGCCACGGTCGCCAGGGCTGGCTTCATGTTCGGCAGCAGAACGTGCCAGAGAATGCGGAACGATCCGCAACCGTCGATCCGGGCGGCGTCATCTAGGTCCGCGGGTAGCGTGCGGAAGAACTGGCGCAGCATGAAGACGAAAAGCGGCCAGCCGGTCCACTGCGGAACCATCAACGGGAGCCAGGTCTCGACCCAGCCGAACTTGGTGAACAGGATGTACTGGGGAATCAGGGTCACCTGGGGCGGGATCATCATGGTCGCCAACACGATCGCGAAGAGGAAGCCTCGCTCTGGGACTCGAATTCGTGCGAACGCATAGGCAATCAACACGCTGGAAGTCATCTGCGCCAGCACTGCGTTGCCCGTAATAGCCACGCTGTTGCGGAAGAAGATATTGAAATCGAAGGCTCCCATCCAGCCGTTAGGATAATTCTCAAATGCCCACGGTCCTGGTATCCATTCAGGCGGGAACCGAAGCGTCTGGCTAAGCGTCTTGAACGATGTGGACAGCATCCACAGGAACGGCACCGTGTAAATGAATCCGAAGGTCAGGAGAAGGCCGTAGATTAGGACGTAGCGCAGGACGCGCATTACTGCCCGCCGCTGGGTTCGTTGCGTCCTAGTTCTTGGCCCCATCGCTCGCGGTTGGTCATTCACGGACAAGCCCACTACTGCCCTCCCTCTTCCTCGTAATAGACCCACGCCCCGGAGAGGCGAAACTGCAGGAGGGCGATGACGCCGGTTATCACGAACAGGATCACGGCGATGGCCGAGGCGTAGCCCATCTTCAGATCCTCAAAGCCCTTAAAGAAAAGGTAGAGCGCCAGCACCATCGTGCCGCGCTCACCTCGGGTCATCACGTAGATGTTGGTGAAGATCTGAAACGACTGGACGACCGTGATCACCGAGACGAAGAAGATCACCGGAGACAACATCGGCAACGTGACATGGCGAAACCGCTGGTAGCGGGTAGCGCCATCAACATCGACCGCGTCATACAGATGTTCGGGAATACCTTGCAGCCCGGCCAGAAAGATCACCATGTTGGCACCGATGCTCCAGGCGCTCATCAGGATGATCGACGGCATCGCCCAGTTGCGATCCCAGATCCAGCCAATGCCAGGGACCCCGATCAGTCCCAGGAACCAGTTGAATAGCCCGAAATCTGGATTGAACATCCAGTACCAGAGTATTGAAATGGCCACCCCAGCCGTCACCGACGGCAGGTAGAATAACGTCCGAAAGAGCGTGACACCACGCACCTTCTGGTTCACCAGAATGGCCGCGGCTAGCGCGACTAGTACATTCAGCGGCACACTTCCCAGGGTGTAATAGATCGTCTGCCAAAGGGCCGCTTTGAAGCGTCGATCGGTACCAAGCTTGGTGTAGTTCTCGACGCCTGCGAACTCGCCGGGACTCAGCAGTTTCCAGTCAAAGAAGCTGATCACGAACGACGCGATGATCGGCACGCCCCAGAAGAGCACCAAACCCACCAGCCACGGTGATATGAAGAGGTAGAACTCTAGCCGACGCTTGCCTGCGGGCCCCAGTGGTCTGGGCCGAATTCGACGAATTGCTCTGGTGACTACAGTTGCCAATACGCGCTCACGTTCACCCGAACTGCAGCGCGCCGCCCCTGCGCCTGAGAAATCCGACACCAACCCCGGCCGGGATGTCCCGACCGGGGTTGGCTATGCGCCAACTAGTGCGGCGACCGCCTGTCCGGAATAAATACTAGAGCCCGACTAACAGCGGCTCGATCTCCTCGACCGCCTGCGCGGTGGCCTCCTGGAGCGTCGTCGCTCCCAGAATCATATCGCGCATGATCTCCCCGTTGATCCGAAGGATCTCGTTGGAGTTCTCCGACAGCGGCTTACCAGGCACCAGGTAGGTGTTGACCGCGTCTATCCAGTGTTGCACGCCGTCCGGCTGGCCAGGCGCGGAGGGGAAACCCAGTTGCGCCGACTTCCGCGCGCAGATGGCCGTTGCCTGGTAGGTCCACATGTAGTTCATGCCTTCGGTCGACATGTACTCGCTGAGGTATTGCCAAGCAGCGTCCGGATGCTCGGTGTTCTTGGCGATTCCGTAGTTCGAGCCAAGCGCGGCTCCGAACTGACCCTCCGGCCCGCTTTCGCTAGGCGCGATGTCCCAATCCAAATCCGGGTTGTCATTGAAGCCTGCCGCCTGCCAGGGCGGGGCGTGGTACATCGCCACGTGGCCACCGGTCATCGGATGCACCCCCAGCGCTTCCTCATCGGCCGGGTTAGGCGTAACCTTATCCACCAGCGCGAAATTCGACCAAAATTCGTTCGACGCTAGCGTCTCCGCCGAGTCCATCACCCCGCTGATTTCCAGCTCATCATCGCTGATCCAGCGACCGCCGAACTGCCGGTTGTAGATGCCCTCGTGACCCCAGTTACCCCAATAGCGGTACGCAAAGCCCCACTTGCGGTCCTCAGCGACAGTGACTTCCTTAGAGAATTCAAGGACGTCAGTGTTCATCCACGATGCATCCGGATACGAGCTGCCAGCATCGTCGAAGTACGCCTTGTTGTACGACAAGACCGGGCCACCCCAGTCGTACGGGATCGCGTACACCTCACCGTCGCGGGTGACGATCGGTTTTAGCAGGTCCACAAAATCGTTTTCCCAGCCGTAGCCATCGGTCATCTGCCGCATGTAATCGGTGAGTCCGATATAGGAATCGGACGACAGGAAGGCAGCGATACGGGTGTCCTGGTTGTAGAAAACGTCCGGCAGTGTGCCCGCCGCCGCCTGAGCAAACGTCTTGGTCCAGTACTCCGCCCAGACCGTGTTTCGCCGGTCTATCTCGATGTTCGGGTGCCGTCCCATGAACAGATCATCAAAGTCGATCTGTTCCTGGTAGCGGTGTTCCGGCCACGAGTGCGACGTGGAGATCGTCACCTTCTCGGCTTCTGCCGGTACGAAGACCTCGACCTCCTTGACCACCTCCACTGGAACCTCTTTAACGACTTCGACTTCCTTGACGACGGTCTCGCCGGGAACCTCGACTTCCTTGACTACCTCTACCTCTTGGACGACGGTCTCGCCGGCGACCTGTACTTCTTTGATCACCTCGACGGGTACCTCGACGCGCTCGACGACTGTCTCCCCGCAGGCAGCCAGGGCCAGCGTCGAAGCCCCGCCCAAAAGCCCGGTCCCGAGGACCTTTCTGCGTGTAATCCGTCCTAATGGGCCCATGGACCGAATCCTCCTATCTCGGGGAGTGCTTCTAGATATTGTGGAGTAGAAGCAAAATCCCACTCAACCTCAACTCTACGACACGATGCAGCGCAGCAGCGCACCTCGCGAGCGCTCATCGTATCGGCCACAATATACGTTATCTTGGCCCGGCACAACCTTCGTCATAGCAGGGTAGTTCGCCTGCTTGGTGCGGCTACTACGCCGTGCGGGCCACTCTCACCCTATCGGTGGTGCGTCTTCGGAATCCCGGGGCCATTGGGCCGTGGCCGAGTAGTGCACCGCCGCGCCCGTGGAAAGCATGGTGCCAGCTACCGTGGCGGCATGCCGCACCGCAGTTCTCAACACCTCAACCGAATCCACCACTCCTGCCTCGCGCAGATCGCCATATCGACCAGCACCCGCGTCGAATCCCATCCTGCGGTCCTTCGACATCATGGTTTCCAGCACGAGGTCCCCGTCGTAGCCCGCGTTGGTGGAAATCTGGCAGAGCGGTGCCGTGAGTGCCCGTTTCATGGCGAGCACGCCTTGGCGTTCGTTCTCTGGCCAGCCGGCCGGGTCGATCTCGTCCGCGATCCAAGCCAGCGTCGACCCGCCGCCGGGGACGGCGCCGTCGCGGAGGCACCATTTCGTCGCCTCGACCGCTCCGGTCAGACGTCTCACCAAGTCGAGTCGCTCGGCCTCGGTGGCCGCTCCGACCTCAATCACCCCGACCCGACCGGCAAGCCGAGCCAGTCGCTCCCGGGCAATGCGCCGCTCGAACCCCGGAGGCGACGCTTCCACCTGCCTCCGGATCACTTCGGCCCGGGCGGCCACGGCGGCGGCCTCGCCGGCCCCATCGGCAATTAGCGCGGCGGTGCGCCAGGCCACGATGCGACCGGCGGACCCGAGGGCGCCTTCCAGGAATGCGGGCGTCTGTCCCAGCGCCAGGCCCAGACCGGGCAGGACCGTCGCGCCTGTACACGCGGCAAGGTCTTGCAGTATTTCAAATCGGCTCTGCCCGATCCCCGGCGCCGCCATCGCCAGAGCCTGCAGCGCCCCCTTATGCACATTGACCGTCAGCAGTTCGAGGGCCGCCTGGCTAAATTCGAGCGCAACGATCACCACCGGCCGGTTTGGCTGCACGGTCGCGATTCGTCCCAGCAGCGCCGCCATCAGCCGCGGGTCCTGGATCCGGTCGCCCGTCAGCAGGATCAGGGGCGCATCCAGGGCTGCGGTCTTCTGCTGCGGATCGGTTACAAATCGCGGCGATGCCCAGCCCCGGTCCACCTGCATTCCCCGCACGTAGCGTCCCTGCAGGCCGGGCACCGGCCCGGTCTGAACCCGGATCTGCCCGTCGCCGCCGAGTTCTCTTACCATCTCGCCGACCAGGCGCCCTCCGTCGGCCACCCCGACAGCCGTCGTGGCGATCGCCGTCAGGGTCCTCTCATCGTCAGCGGGTTCGGCCCGGAGGCCAAGTTGCCGACCGACGTGGGTCGCTGCCGCTTCAATCCCGCGGCGCAGCAGCATGCCGCTCGCACCGGCCGCCATCAGCCGGGCCCCTTCGTCCACCAGCGCGCGCGCCAATACCGTGGCGGTGGTCGAGCCGTCTCCGGACTTCTCGGCTGTCGCTTTGCTGGCCTCCCGCATGATCCGCGCGCCGATATCCTCCATCCGGTCGGGGAGCGAGATCGTGTTGGCGACGGTGTAGCCGTCGCGCGACACGTTCGGCGCGCCTCCTTCGCGCTCCAGCAGGACCGCTCGTCCACCGGGTCCGAAGGTCACCGCGACTGCGTCCGCTACTCGGCGTAGACCCCGTCGGAGCGATTCGCTGGCGGCGTCGCCGAGTCGTACTTCTTTTGCCCGGCCAATTGGTCGGGCGCGAATCGAGGGCATCTTGGCTACAACCTTCATGGCGGACCCGGTCACGGCACCGGGACTTCGACTCCGGCGGGACTTCCCACCAACACCGCCGCCCGATCCTACCGTCATCACCGGCATCGTGGACTCATCGGCTCGCTGCCGGCCAGCGAGTGCTAGCCGGGCGAGGTCTCCATCCAATTCGCCCTGCCAGTAGAATCCATAACCATCCGTCGTGACGTCCGCTCCGGGAAGAATCGATTTGGCGCAATACGATCTCGAGGTTCCCGACCTCCGATTTCGACCGCCGTTTCCTCGCCGATCCGAGGCCGGTGTCCTAGTCGGGGAACCTGCACGGGCGGCGCTGCGTCGAGGAGCCAACACCGTCGCTGACGCGGTCAGAACGACGCTTGGGCCGCGGGGACGTAACGCGATCATCGCGCAGTCCCCGCGCCCGCCTATCATCACCAACGACGGCGTGACCATCGCGCGGTCCATCGAGCTGGCGGATGAATTCGAGAACATGGGCGCCCGGTTCATGTTCGAGGCCGCGGACCGGGCGGCAAAGGTCGCGGGCGGTGGCACGACCACCGCGATTATCCTGGCCGCCGCGATGCTAGCTGCGGGCGACGCCAGAGTCGCGGCGGGGGTTAACCCGATGTCCCTGCGGCGTGGCATCGAACTGGCGACGAAGGCCGTGGTGGCCCACCTGGAATCGGCCGCCCGGCCGGTGGCCGATCGCAGGGAAGTTGCTGCCGTGGCGGCGATCGCCGCCAACCACCCGGACAACGGCGAGCTCGTCGCCGAAGCTATCCAGCAGACACGGCCAGACGGATCGGTGATCGTCACCGCCGGGCGCGGGACGGAATCCACCCTGCGCAACATTGACGGCCTTACCTGGGATCGGGGATACACCTCGGCGGCGTTCATCAATTCGCCGTCCGCTGAGGTGGTCCTCGACGAACCCTACATTCTCATCACCGACCAGCGACTGCGCGACGCCAACCTCATGGCCCCGTTCTTCGAGACCCTGGGTCAGGCGGGTATCAAGTCGCTGCTCATAACCTGCCACGATGTGGACAATTCGGTCTCGGGCGCGTTCCTGGCGGCGATGCGCCACGGTGACTTCGAGGCCGCAATTGTGAAGGCGCCGGCCTTCGCGCGCCGCAGGCAGGAGATCTGTGAGGACCTGGCGATTGCCACCGGCGGGGAATTTATCGCGGCCGCGCGGGGGCTGAGTTGGGCGGAGGTGACTCCGGAGATGCTCGGTCGGGCCGGCCGGGTGGTGGTGCGCGCCGAAGAATTTGTTATCGCCGAGCCGCGTGGTGATCCCGCCCGCGTCGCGGCCCGGATCGCGCTTCTGCAGGAGGACGCGGAGGCGACGGGAGGCCAGCTGGAGGCCGATCGCATCTTTGAACGGGCCCGGCGGCTGAACGGCAAGGTGGCCATTCTCTCCGTGGGCGCTCCCACGGAAACTGAACTGGGGGAAGTTGGGCACCGAGTGGAGGACGGGGTGGCGGCGGCACTAGCGTATCTGGAGGGTGGGGCGCTTCCCGGTGGCGGGGTCTCATTGCTGCACGCCGAGCGCGCGCTGGAGAACCTCGATGGGACCGGCGACGAGGCCGTGGGAGTGGATGTGGTGCGACGGGCGCTGACGGAACCGGTGCGGCAGATCGCCGCCAACGCTGGCGTAAAAGGCGCGCGGGTAGTGGAACGACTCCGGGCTGCGGAGGATCCGAACGTCGGATTCGACGCCCGCACCAGCGAGTACGTTGACCTGTTCGCTGCCGGTGTGCTCGATCCACTTACGGTAGTGCGTTCGTCGTTGCGCGGCGCGGCCAGCGTGGCGACGGCGATGCTGATGACGGACGCGGCGGTCCGGTACACGCCGGAGCCGCAACTCCCGGACCGGGAGGAGAAGCCGCCCCGGCGGCTGCCGGGCAAGATCGCCGTCGTCACCGCCGAGTCCGGGTCGGCGGCCTTGCGACGGGGAGCTGACACCATGGCGGACGCGGTCAAGACGACACTGGGGCCCGCCGGCCGAGCCGCCGGCCTGGAACGCAAGACGCTAGCGTACGCCCGGCAGCCGCTGATCGTCGACGACGGGGCCACCGTTGCCCGTGACATCGATCTGCCGGACCCGGTGGAGAACGTCGGCGCGCAGATTCTGCGCGAAGCGGCGCTCGAAACCGGCGAGACCGCCGGCGATGGTACCACCACGGCCACTGTATTGGCGCAGGCCGTGCTGCGCGGTGCAGCGCGTGCCACCGCTTGGGGGGCCGACCCGATGCTGCTCCGCGGACAGATCGAGCGCGCCGTCGCGATCGTGGACCGGGAACTCACCCGGCTCGCGCGACCCATTCAATCCGGCGAGGAGATCGAGTGGGTGGGCCTGGTCTCAAGCGGCGATCCTGACATCGCCACGGCGGTCCGCCGGGCCTTCGAGCTGGTGGATCGGGATGACGCGGTTGAAGTGCGGGACGGACCCGGGCTGACCACCGGCGTCCGCACTGTGGCCGGAATGACGTTTTCGTACGGGTACGCATCGCATCTCTTCTGCACCGGTCCGGGCCTGGTGGAGCTCGAGCATCCGTTGATCCTGGTTTCCGATCGGCAACTCGCAGACGCCGAGGATCTGGCGGCGGCGCTGGATCGAATGGCTGGAGAAGGGCCCCGCCGCGTGGTATTGGTGGCGCCGGCTTTCGGCGACGATGTGCTCGGCTTCTTGCTCGCCAACATGAAGGATGGGACGCTGCAGACATTGCCGATTCGAGCTCCGGCGGAGCATCAACGCGATCGCGAAGTCTTGATCGATCTGGCAGTGATGACGGGAGCAACGTTGATCTCGCCGGAGACCGGGGTGACGCTGGCGAACATTGCCCGGCGACAGGTCGGGCTTGCAGATCGGGTGTCGGCGACTGCCGGCCAGGCCAGCGTGGTCGGTGGCGCCGGCGATCCCGGCGCCATCGCCGAGCGTCGCGATGCGGTGGCGGAAGCGTTGGCGAACACTCGCCGCAAGGTTATCCGGGAGATTCTGCGAGGGCGCCTAATGAGCCTGAGTGGCAAGGTTGCCATTGTCGAGATCGGGGCGGCGACGGCAGTGGAGCGGACGGCCGCACGGATGTTGGCCGAAGACGCCGTCCGGGCCGGTCAAGCTGCAATGGCCGAGGGTGTCGTGGCCGGAGCCGCTAGCGCCTACCTCCACGCCGCCCGCGCCCTGGACGATGGCACCTACCCGGGCGATAGCGACGGCGCCACGATCTTGCAGAGTGCGCTGGAAGCACCGTTTCGCACCATCCTGGATAACGCCGGAGTGGCCCCGGCGGCGCTGCTGCCGCGGGCGCTGGCGGAGCCCTATGGCTATGGGTACGATGTCCTCAGCGGTTCATTCCGGGACCTGTTCGAGGCGGGGATCATCGATCCGCTGCTGGTAGTACGGGCGGCGTTGCGACACGGTGTGAGCGCGGCCGTGTCGCTGCTGACGACGCGAACCGTGATAGCGCACATCCCACCGATTGAGCCCGCCGAACGCGATATTGACGTTCGGGACTACGCCGCTATGTTGTCCGACGAGTCCCCGATAGAGTAAGAACCGTATTCGCGGGGTTGCCCACGAGCCAGCAGGGGAGAACGCAAGTCATCGCTACCCGGAACTGGAATGCCTAAGGAAATCGCCTTCGACGCCGACGCCCGGTCGCGGCTGGTGCGCGGCATGGACACCGTGGCGGAGGCGGTGGGTTCGACGCTGGGCCCCCGGGGTCGGAATGTGGCCATCGGGCGACGGTTCGGGGCGCCGGTAGTGACCCATGACGGCGTCACGGTGGCCCGCCAGATCGAGTTGGATGACTCCTTCGAGAACATGGGGGCGCAACTCATCAAGGAGGCTTCGAGTCGCACCAACGACGTGGCCGGCGACGGGACCACAACATCGGCGGTGCTGGCGCAGGCGATCCTGGCCGAAGGCCTGATGGCGGTGGCGGTTGGGGCGAATCCGATGCTGCTGCGGGACGGGATCCGCCGGGCGGCGGACGCGGCGATCGCGGATGTGCGCGAGCAGGCGCGGCCGGTGCGGGATCAGGAAGAGATCGCCCATGTGGCGACGATTTCGGCGGCTGACGAATCGATCGGCCGGATTGTCGCTGGCGCGGTGGAACACGTAGGGCGGGAAGGGGCGGTTTCGGTGGAGGAATCGCGCGGGCTGGAGCTCGAAATCGAGCGAGTGGAGGGGATGAGCATCGATCGCGGCTACCTCTCACCGTTCTTCATGTCGAACGAGGAGCGGCGGGTGGAACTGGAGGAGCCGTACATCCTGATCGCGAATGCGGCTCTGACCCGGGCGGCGGACATCCTGCCGACGCTGGAAGGGCTGCCGGGGAGCGGTCCGCACACGCTGCTTGTAATCGCGGACGATGTGCTGGACGAGGCGCTGGCATTGCTGGTAATGAACCGGCTCCAAGGCAAACTGACCTGCGCCGCGATCCGCGGCCCCGACTTCGGCGACCGGCGCCGCGAAGGCTTGGAAGACATCGCCACCGTAACCGGCGGCACAGTCATCTCCACCGACGTGGGTCGTCCCCTGAGTTCGGTCGCCCTGGACGATCTCGGTCGATGCCGGCGGGCGGTGGTGGATAAGGGGAGCACGATCCTCGTCGGCGGACCGGGCGATCGCGAGCGGATCGGCTGGCGGATCGAGGAAGCGAAGGCCCGGCTGGGGGAGGCGCGATCGGACAGTGAGTGCCGGTTCCTGGAGGGCCGGCTGGCGGCGCTGTCCGGCGGGGTCGCTGTGATCAAGGTAGGGGGCGCGACCGAAATCGAGATCAAGGAGAAGTGTTTCCGGATCGAGGACGCTCTCAACGCGACCCGCGCCGCGATGGAGGAAGGGACCGTCCCGGGTGGTGGCGTCGCCCTGCTCAACGCCGCCGACGCCCTGGCCGACATGGCATCCGATGGTGACGACGAAGCCGCCGGAATCCGCGCGGTCCGCAAGGCGCTGGAAGCGCCGATCCGCCGCATCGCGGAGAACGCCGGCCTCGAAGGCTCTGTAATAGTGGACGGCGTCCGTCGTCGCCAACGCTCGCGCAAGAATCCCGACTTCGGCTTCAACGTGGTCGGTGAACGCCACGCCGACATGCGCAAGGCCAACATCATTGACCCGGCCAAAGTGGTGTGCTCGGCGCTGCTGAACGCCGCCTCCGTGTCGTCCATGGTCCTGACCGTCGGCGCCCTAGTGGCCGAGCTTCCCGAGGACGCTCCGCCGGAATCGGGTGCGTAAGTGCCTGGCAAGGATCATCAGGAGTGAGCCCGAATTGAATTCTCGCGAGCGCGTGGCTGCCACTGTCCGACTGCGCCAACCCGATCGTGTGCCACTCGACTACTGGGCCACTCCTGAAGTTGACGAACGGCTGATGGCGGAGTTCGATCTGCCGGACCTCGCCGCTCTGCGCCGATTCCTGAAGGTAGACATGGTCCACGTCCCCGTTCCGTTGAAAGAAGGTGCCCGAAAGTACCTTTCTGACGGTGACTTCATCGACGAATGGGGCTGTCGACAGACCTGGCAGAAACACCCCAGTGGAGGCGGCTACCGGGAGCGAATCACCGCGCCGCTCGCAGATATCGATTCGATCGAAGGACTCAGCAAGTTCGAGTTCCCCCGCCTCGACGTGTACGACTGGAGCAGTTTTCCCGCGATCTCGACGCCTACGGCAGCTTCTCCATCTACGGTGGACTCCACATTATCTTTGCCCGGCACTGGTTCCTGCGGGGGATGGAAGAGTGCATGGTCGATCTGGGACTGCGCCCCGATTTCACCCGGGTGCTCGCCGAACGCTGCGCCGATTGGGAGTGCGAGTTCCTGAGCAAGACGATCGAGGTCGGCGCCGGTCGCATCGACTTCCTCCCCACCTACGATGACTGGGGCATGCAGAGCAGCCTGATGCTGAGCCTGAAGTCCTTCCGCGAGTGCTACAAGGAGCCCATCCGGCGCACCTTCAACCTAGCCCGTTCGCTCGGCGTCGACATCTTCTGCCACACCGACGGCTCAATAGTCGAGATCCTGGACGACTTGGTGGAACTGGGGGTGGCCATCCTCAATCCTGTCCAGACGACCTGCTCCGGTATGGACCCGGAAGTGCTAGAACGCAAGTACGGTGACAGGGTCTGCTTCCACGGCGCAATCGACACCCAGCACGTTCTGCCCCACGGCACACCAGAAGGCGTCCGACGTGAGACTCTGACCCGCATCGCCCAGTTCGGCGAGGGCGGCGGCTACATAGCATGCTCTTGCCACAATCTCCAGCCCGACGTACCCACTGAAAACATCATGGCGATGTACGAAACGGTCTGGGAATTCGGGGGGTATCCGCTGGATGTCCGGTCGGAGCTCGACCGGCTGGCGCCGGCGCCGGCACCGTGGGGTGAACGGTAGGCGGGACCGGAAACGGTTCGGGGGCCCGACCGGAGGGAGTTGATTCAGGTTCTTGCGTGTGTTCCGGCGACCCGGCGGGCTTCGATCTGCAGCTGGCGCACCAGCGGCAGAGCGGTGGCGGTGGCGGCCGCCACCAGCCAGAAGAGCAGGCCGGGGCGGTCGTCGGCCAGCGGCCCCGCGGCTAGGGAGCCGATCATGAAGCCGATGCTCCATGTCATGCTGCCCAGCCCGATCACGCGACCGTGGATCGACGGTGGGACGACCTCCCGCGCGATCGTGGGAGTCAGCAGATCCTTCATGCCGACCCCCACCCGCCCGGCGATCCCCGCGACGAATACCGCCGCCAGAACGTTGGGAGCGAGGGCCACAGCAACCGCCGCGACCACGATCAAGATCGCGGCCGTGGTGACCGGAAGCCAGGCGCCGCGGGCGTCGGCCAGCCGCCCCAGCAAGGGTTGGGAGAAGAGCGCGATCAGGGCGTTGGCCAGGCCGTAGGCGGCCACCAGCGTCTCGCTATCGGAGGCACGGAAAAGTAGCAGCGGAATGGCCACCGAAGCTGCTCCGTTCAGGATCGTGGGAATACCCGTGAGCCCCAGGAACGCCAGCACCCCGCGCTCCCGTGCCAATCGCGGCAACTCCAGCCGCAGCGAGCTCGCTCCGGAATTGGCCTTCTCCTCCACGGCCCGCTCCGGCAGGTTCGGAACGGTGGTCCAGATCAGGACGTAGCCGGCGAGCGCGGTGATCATCCCGAGCACTCCAATGGGTACGTAACCGGGGCCCTCGACCAGCGCAGTGGCGATGGCGCTGCCGACGATCGCGGCCGTCCCCATGGAACTGAACCAGAACCCCATGATCGTGGCGGTGCGATTTCGCGGGAAAGACTGGATAACGTAGCTCTGAAATCCGGTGTCGCTCCAACCCCAGCCGAGGCCGAAGATCGACATCACGATGAATAGCGCCGGAGCCGAGGTCGTCAGGAACGCGGCCGACAGGAGCGTGCGCGCCGACAGCCCTATCAGGTAGGAACGGCGGTGCCCGATGGCGTCGGCGACAATGCCGCCGCACAGCGAGCCGATCGCAGTCCAGAAGACGGTGACCCCGAAGAGCACCGCGGCCGTCTGCGCGTCGCCACCGACCTCGCTGACCACGTAGACGGGCAACAGGACGCGCACCGGCTCGAAGCTCAGGCTCATCACGCCGAAGGCGGCGAACCAGGTGGCGATTCGTCGCGAGAGCCCGTAGAAGGCCGCTTCGTCCTCGGCGGGTTGGCTATCCGCCATCCACGAACTCGGGATTTTCGGAGCGAGCCACGCACATGTCGAGCCCCGGAAGAAATGTAGCCGGCAGAATCCGGTGACTACGGTAGTGCAAGCCGGGAAGACCTGCTCGGGCGGGCCGGCCCACCGCGAGGCGGGCGAAGGTTGACTTCGGCACCCCCGGACCACCAGCCGAAACCGACTACGTACCCGGCGGCTGGATATACTGCCGCAGGAAGACCACTCAACTCATCGAGCGGTTTCTAGTCGGGGAAGCAGGCGCTATGGCGAGCGGTCCGCGAAGGCGCAACGAAGGCGGCCGTGTCCCGCAGACCGAGGCCGACCGCGAGCAGCTGGCCTGGTGGGACGAGGCCCGTTTCGGCATGTTCATACACTGGGGTCTCTACTCGGTTTCGGCCGGCAAGTGGCAGGGCCGCGACGTACCCGGCATCGCCT
This sequence comes from Chloroflexota bacterium, assembly GCA_030744875.1. GTDB lineage: Bacteria > Chloroflexota > UBA11872 > UBA11872 > VXNJ01 > JASLPR01. The sequence goes on along the minus strand of JASLPR010000062.1, from coordinate 2,122 downwards.
CCTGGCTCATGCACCGCGACCGCGTTCCGGCGGCCGAATACGCGAACCTGGCGCATGGGTTCAACCCGGTCGATTTCGATGCCGCGCAGTGCGTCCGCCTGGCTCGCGATGCCGGGATGCAGTACCTGGTCTTCACCGCGAAGCATCACGAAGGTTTCTCGATGTACGACTCGCCGGCCAGTGACTATGACATCGTTGATGCCACACCCTTCGGACGTGACCCCATCGCCGAGCTCGCCGCGGCATGCCGCGCGGACGGGATGCCGCTGGGCTTCTACTACTCTCAGGATCAGGACTGGCATCATCCCGACGGCTTCGGTAACGACTGGGATTTCCCTGACGCCGCGGTGAAGGACTTCGACCGCTACCTGGGCGAGAAGGTGAAGCCGCAGTTGCGTGAACTCCTGACCAATTACGGCCCCATCTGCCTGATCTGGTTTGACACCCCCTACTCGATCTCAAAGGCGCAGAGCGAAGATCTGCTGGCCTTCGTGCGCGAGTTTCAGCCGGACTGCCTCGTGAGCGGGCGCATCGGCAACGGCGTCGGCGACTACGGCAGCCTGGGCGACAACCAGATCCCGATGGGGGTGGTCGAAGGCGCCTGGGAGACCCCGGCGACGATGAACGACACCTGGGGATTCAAGATCGAGGACCATAACTGGAAGTCCACCACGATGCTGCTGCACCTGTTGGCGGAGCTCACCGGGAAGGGCGTGAATTACCTGCTCAATATCGGCCCGGCACCCGAAGGCGACATCCCCGAACCCAGTATCCTGCGCCTGGGCGAGATCGGTGAGTGGATGCGGGTCAACGGTGAGGCGATTCGCGGCACGTCCCCCAACCCCTTCCGTCACCCCTTCGACTGGGGTGCGTTAACGATCAAGGGCGACACACTGTTCCTGCTATTCACCTCGTGGCCCGGCGAGCGATTCGTCCTGCACGGCCTGTGCAACGAGGTGAAGCACGCCCGCCTGCTCGCCGATCCTGGGACCGCCGTTGAGATCCACCAATCCCGCGACCAGGCCCGCCAGCTGGACATCCTGGAACTGGCGCTGCCGCCTGGCTCGCCCGATCCGCATGTCGGCGTCGTCGCCCTCGAACTCGACAGCGAGCCCGATGTCGATCCGCTCCCTCTCCAGCAACCGGACGGCCGCATGACCTTGATCCCGAGCTTGGCGACCATCGACGGCCCGCGACCGCCCGAGGGCATACGGCTGGCTCCTAGCGGCCTCACCGAAGACTGGCTCGACAACTCCAACTCACTGACCTGGCGAATACGGATCGCCGACCCCGGTAGATATGCGGTACAGGTCGTCACCGGCACCCTGCGCCACGCCTCCGAATGGCAGGGCGGGCACGGCGTCGCCGTCAATATCGCCGGGGCAACTCTCGAAGCTGACATTGCTCCGGATGAGAAGATCGATTCCCCCCGGGCGAGCTACTTTCCCGAGTTCGCCACCCGCATGGGCTCCGTAACCGTCGAGGAGGCCGGCATCCACGAACTCGTCCTGGAGGCCCGCAATGTTGACCCGTCGGCCACCGGCGGCCTCGCCGTCGCTGCGGTGATCCTGAGTCCCGACCCGCACTGACGTGCGCCCGGCGCCAACCACGTCTAGGGTGTGCTTGGCGAAGGTCTCGTTGCGGGAACGCGCAGCCGCTCGTATCGCGACGGACATCGAACGGGGCGCAAATCCCCGGTCTTACCGCCTGGAATACTCGATTGGCCCTCAGTAGGATTCTGCAACCATTCTGCAACCTGACAGAGCGAAACACAGCACCACTAGCCGGGATAACCGGGGACGGCAACCCGGCTCCCGAAGGGAGGAAGACACCTGGGCGGTACTGTTCGGGACGCACCGAAACGCTCAGCCGCGAATTCCGGAGTCGGGTGCGGGCGTTCGAGTCGCCCCGGGGATACCAGAATCGGCGGCATCGCGGAGCGGCCGCCGGGCGGCCCGACGGGAGCGCTGATGCAGACCGGGCTCGCCGACTTTCGCCGCGCTGGCCTTCACTACCTTCGGTTGGGCATTGCCATCCTGTGCCGATCCCCCTGGCGCTACGTCGCCGTGCTCGCAACCTTCGCGCTGCCCGCCGCGCTCGCCGCGGCCCTCACCGTCTCCGA
>JASLPR010000061.1 GCA_030744875.1 Chloroflexota bacterium | reverse complement strand
GAACTCGGTGACCCGGAAGTCAAGCGCGCCGTCAACCGAGTGCCGGATAAATGTAGGCTCGGCGAGGTCTTCTGGGACGAGGCCGTCGAGGTGGCTGAGGGTGTTGAAGTCGCCCATCAAGACGGTGCGCTCGTTGAGGTGGTGATGGCGCAGGACTCTGCGCATCTCGGCAAGCTTCTTGGCCGGATTGCGCGGATGGAGGTGGGCGGCGAGGAAGCGGGTCTGCCGCCCCTGGTCGTCGGCGGTTAGGACGTCGAGCACACCGTGCCAGAAGCCCTCGGTGGTGGCGCTGGCGCTGATGATGTGGAGGTCGGGACAGATCATGATGGCGACCGGGAAGCCGTCGGTGATCACCATAGCGCCGCGCATCTCGACGGCCTTCTCGAACTCGCGCAGGAGACGGCTGTCGTCCTTCTCCCAGTTGGTGCACTCCTGCAGGGCCACGACGTCGGCGCCGGACTCGCGAACGGTTTGCACGACCAGTTCAAAACGGTTGTCGTGACCGGCGAAAGACGTCTCTGCCCCTTCGAGGATGTTGTAGGTGAGTACTCGCATAAATGGCCCGTGCCGTTGCCCCAAGTCGGCCGCTGCCGGGATTGACCCACGAGGCCCCCAGATCAACCTCGCGACCGGAGTCGCCGGGCTGGCCGGTCCCCGCGGGACGGCAACGATGACGGACTGTAATTCTACAGCGCCAACCGGGGGGCGAAAGGGAAAACGCGCATGGTAGAGGGCGTGGCGGGAGCGGGCGGTCTGGCCCTCTGAGGGGTTGCAGCGCGCGGTTATCCACCAGACCGCTCGATGATGGGTAACATCTTGCCGGGAGTGTTCCCGGACGAGATCGCCAACGGACCGGCGCGAACGGAGTGCCTACCAGTGCCACCGATAGCGGACCGGCTGCGCGGGCAACAGACCGAATTGTCGCTGGGAGTGCGCGAGGAACGATTGGTCGAACTGGCGAGCGACGAGTTCGACCTGCTGGTGGTCGGCGGCGGCATTACCGGGTGCGGAATCGCGCTGGACGCGGCGGCGCGGGGGCTGACGACGGCGCTGGTGGAGGCGCGGGACTTCGCGTCGGGCACGAGCAGCCGGTCGAGCAAGCTGATCCACGGCGGGCTGCGCTACCTGCGGCACGGTAAGTTCGGACTGGTCCGGGAGGCGAGTGTGGAGCGGCGCCGGCTGCAGGAATTGGCGCCGGGCCTGGTAGGTTCGCTGCCGTTCGTGCTGCCGGTCTACGGCGGCGCCTAGGAGAGCCTGCGCTATCGGGTGGGGCTGACGTTATACGACCTGGTAGCGGGCTTCGGCAACACCGCCCGCCACCGAAGGCTGCCCCAGGCCGAGATCGAAGCGAAGTTTCCGGGTTTGCGGACGGCCGGGCTGGATGCGGCCTATCGCTATTTCGACGCGGTGACGGACGACGCGCGGCTGACCATCCAGGTGGCGAAGGTGGCGGGGTCGCTGGGCGCGGTGCTGGCGAATCACGCGCCGGTGACGGCCCTGCATCGGCATAACGGGCGCATAGGGGTGGCAACGGCGGGATGCCCTGACAGATCGTGAGTTTCAAATCAGGGCCCGTAAGGTTGTGCTGGCCGGCGGGGTGTGGCTAGACGAACTGCTGGCGTTGGACGATCCCGAGTTGGCGCCGAAGATGCGGCCCGCTCGCGGGGTGAATATCGTGGTGCCGGGCGACCGACTGCCGGCCGGCGCGGCGATCGCGATGACGGCGCCGGCCGATGGCCGTCTGGTTTTCGCGATTCCCTGGCATCACCGGACGCTGATCAGCACGACCGACTGCCCCTACAAGGGCGACCTGGCCCATCCGGGCTTCGAGATGGCGGAGGTGGACTACCTGCTGGAGGTGGCCGATCACCATTTCCCGGGGGCGGGGCTCGGCCGCCGCGACGTGGTGGCGGCCCAGGCGGGGCTGCGGCCGCTGATCGCGGAACCGGGCAAGGGCGTGGAGGATCTGTCCCGCCGGGAGCGGCTGATCCATACGCCGTCCGGGGTCCTGGCGGTGGGGGGAGGCAAGCTGACCACCTATCGGCCCATCGCCGAGAAGGTTGTGGATGCGGTGATCCGGGACCTGGTCGAGCGCGGCGTGGATGTCCCGAACGGGAGCGCAGGGACGGAACATATCCCGCTGAATCGGCGCATTGAAGATGCCCCGGTCGAGAGCCGCGACGGCGTCAGCGGCCTAGACGACGCCAGCTACCTGGAATGGTCGTACGGCGCCGACGCGAGGTTGCTGTCGGGCCGGGGAGCCGGTGACGATGCGCGGCCGCTTCTGGCGGGCCAGCCGTATGTGGAGGCCGAGATCGAATACGCGGCGGCCCGCGAGATGGCGGTCCGCCTGGCGGACTTCCTGGGCCAGCGCCTGCGCTGCCTGCTGATCGACGATGAGCAGGGCATGGTCGCGGTCGAGCGGGTGGCCACGATCATGGGCCGCCGACTGGGCTGGGACGAGCGCCAACACCAACAAGAGGTGGCGGCCTACCGGGAACGGGCGGAACGTTACTCGCTACGCGAGCGGGACGGCGGCAGCCGGGGGGCCGGCTAGGCGCGTTGGGTGTGGTAGACGATCTTTTCGCTCTGGCGAGTGAGCGGACGGAGGTCGTAGTCGCCGTAGGTCTCGATGATCTCCAGCCCCACACGCTCCATCAGCACTTCCAGTTCGCCCGGGTAGATCGGTCGAGTGACATAGTTGAAGGTGGCGGTCTTGGTGGCGTCATGCGGGGCGCGCGGGTTGGCGTATTCGTGGTGCCGGACGATGAGTTGGAAGTTCGGGTCGACGGTCGTAGTCCCGCGGTAGAGGAGGGTCTCGCCAGTTTCGCGGTTGAAGACCTGGCGGGGCCGCTCTCGCTCGACGCGGTACTTGCCGGCGGCGGCGATGTAGGGGCTCGGCTCGAAGGCGATGTAGAGGGCGCCGCCGGAGGCTAACTGTGTGCGGCAACGCTCCAAGCATTTGCGCAGGCTGGCGGAATCTAACAGATGAATCAGCGAGTTGGCGCCGGCAATGATGAGCGGGAACTTCTGCTTCATCTTGAAGCTCACCATGTCGGCCTCGACAAAGGAGATGCGGCGACCTAGCTCAAGCACGCGAGCCTTGGATTCGGCAAGGGCCAACATCTCGGGGTCCGAGTCGAGTCCGACGATTGTGGAGCCGGCTTCGGCGAGGGGGATGGCAACCCGTCCGGTCCCGCAGGCCAGTTCGAGAATCGGCCCTTCGTGTCGCTTTGCCATTTCGAGATACATCGGCACGTCACCGCGGAAATCGCCGGTGAGGGCCTCGTAGTATGCCGCGAAGCCACTGGTCCAACTGGCTTTTGGCAGGGCCTCTTCTTCCGGTGAGTCGTTCAAGGAATCTCCTATCGAAGCTGACACGGGACCCGGCGATGGTGCCGGGATCCGGAATCTCGTGGAACAGCCGGGCTGGTGCGAAATGCGGACTCCGCCGCACCGAACCAACCACTAAGCATACCGAGACGGTGTCTTCGGTGAAACATTCCGCAGCGCTGATTCTGGCGGTGGCATCGGTCGGGGCCGGGGTGGCGTGCGCTCCGGGCTCGCTGTTGCGCCGCCGGCAGTGGGAGCCAGCACGGTCGGTTTAGGACCTACTATCTGGTTGCCGGGCCCCCGGTTTGCTGGCTACCATAAGTGGTTCGTAGGAGTGTAGCTCAGCTGGCAGAGCGTCGGTCTCCAAAACCGCAGGTCGGGGGTTCGAATCCCTCCACTCCTGCCACGGCCGAAGTGGCGGAATAGGTATACGCGCTGGTCTCAAAAACCAGTGAGGGCAACCTCATGTCGGTTCAAGCCCGACCTTCGGCACCACCCGGCCCACCAGGACCCCACATTCTGCCCGACCGCCCGAATCCGGAAATGACTCCGGCCGCGCCGCTGGCTAGGCCTACTCGATCTCGGGAATGTCGAGGTCCATCCCGGGATAGATCGTATTGGGATCGGCGCCGTCAAACCGCCATTTGTTCTTATTGAAGATGATTTCCCACTTCGTCTCGTCCCCGTACTCGCGCTCGGAGATGCTTCGAAGTGTCTCTCGCGGAAGCACCTTGACAGTCTTCCGCACACCAAGGTCCGATTCCTTCTTGCTACCAAAGAACCCCACTGTCGCTACTCCCTATGGCAATGAACTGAACGCCCCACCGACACGGACATATTACGGACCGCGCGCCCGCTCAGCAATACCCGAGCGGCCTCCCTAAGGGAGTGGACGGTATCATAAAGGCCTTACTATCGGTCCTGCCTATGTCTTTTTCCCTTTTCTTCTCTATCTATAATCTATATCTATCGTTGTGGTGGCCCCACGATCGGCTACGCTGCATTTCGGGGACCCATAAGTAGCGTCCTTCTCTATTTCACGGTCTGCAGGGCGACCACAGACGCCCCGAGGCGCTCGGATCGGCGCTCGGATCGGGCTTTCGGGGCGCTCTCGGCTTTGAGGAAGGGACTGCGCAGGGGGTAGCATCGAGGCCGACATGGGAGTGCGCATTGCCCGAGCAACCGTTCACGGAAAGACTTCAACAGATCAACCAGAACCGCCACGCCTACGTGTCGGTCGGCTTGGATATCGACTTGGAGCGGATGCCGGACGGTGTTGCGGCCGACGCGGCCGGAGCCAAGACGTTCGTCCGCACCATCATCGATGCGACCGCCGAGCATGCGGCCGCCTACAAACCCAACGTGGCCTTCTTCTTCTCGCTAGGTGTCGCCGGTTTCGATCTATTGAGCCGATTACACACATTCATCCCCCCGGACACGCTGCTGATCGGCGACGGAAAGTGGGGGGATATCGGCAATACGGCGGAGCGCTACGCGACCATGGCGTTCGACGAGTTCCAGTTTGATGCCGTGACGGTCAATCCGTACATGGGCATCGATGCGATCGAACCGTTCCTGACGGAGCCGTCCCGGGGAGCGTTTGTGCTGTGTCGTACCAGCAATCCCAGTTCTCCCGATCTGCAGGGAGACGGTGAGAACGCGGTCTTCCTGCGCGTCGCGGCGCTGGCCATGTCGTGGAATCGGCGCGGCAATTGTGGCCTGGTGGTCGGGGCGACCCACCCCGGGGACCTGGGACTGGTCCGGGAAACCGCGCCCGACTTGCCGCTGCTGATACCGGGCATCGGGGCGCAGGGGGGAGACCTTGAAGTCTGCCTGAGGGAACTCACCCAGAGGCCGCCGGCGGGCCTTTTGATCAATTCTTCACGTGGGATCCTGTATGCGAGCCCGAACTCTGACTACAGTCATCACTCGGCCGCTGCCGCAGCACAACTGAATCAGGCTATCCAGCGACTGATGTAGGGCGTTCCGTGACTATGTATTTCCTGTAGCTTCATAATTTGTTTATATATAGACGAAGTGAGTACCGCTCAACACGCCGATACACTCCCCGTGATCTCACCAGGCCGGTGGGCCACCGGATCGACCGGAAACGACCCCCGCTCGAATGATGTCGGCCCGCGACATTTCTGCCAGACCGTCCTCTGCCCTGCCGGTGCGGTGGCCGCCGTCGCGCCCGGAACTTCCCGCGAATCGAGATCGCGCCAGGACGGGCCCGACCTGTTGTCGGCGCACCGTCCCTGTGCTAGGTTTGCTGCCTTGCTGCGGGCACGTAGCTCAGCTGGTTAGAGCGCCACGTTGACATCGTGGAGGCCACAGGTTCGAGTCCTGTCGTGCCCACCAGTCCTGGCAAGTCGGCGTCCCCATTTCTGGCCGCGGGCCGGTACCCGACGAAAAGCAGAGCCGACCGACTGACTCAGATCGGTACCCTCTATGGGGCGATTCTGCAGAAAGTCCCCCGACGGGACTTGCATTGGGCACGTCCAACACGGATACTGTCACAGGGAAGGTCCCAATCGACAAACCAGTGGGGCACTGGCAGAGTCGGCCAAGCCGGCTCGAGATCAACAACCGGGAACCATAGGAGTTCGCAGATGGCGTTTGAGCAGAAGAGCGAGAAATCTGGCAAGACCTACTACCTCCATTCCAAGGAAGTCACCTTGAATGGCGGTCGCAAGCAGATGATCTATTACTTCGCCGGGGACGTTCGCGACAACGGGCTGGACGCTCTGCCGGACGGGTACGTGGTGATCGAGAACACCCGCACCGGCCTGCCGATGCTGAAGAAGGGCTAACCAGGCCCGCGGTCGGGCCCAAACGGAGCGCGACCACCGAACGAATCTCGAAGAAGAATCCGCGATCATGAGATCGCGGATTCTTCTCTTTTGTGGGCGGGAATGGATCCGGGCGACCGCGATGATATGGAGTGATCGCGGATCGCTTGATTCCCGCCGGAGCCGGTTATCCAGAGCCCCTAGCGATCTCTTCGTAGCGGCCCGCCAGCGCGAAATCCAGATCGGTCACGCCGGCGGCGCTATGGGTGGACAGCGCAATCCGCACCCGCTGGTACCGGCTATCGATGTCGGGATGGTGGTCCATCGCCTCGGCGACTTCAGACACGGCCCGCACAAATTCAATCGCGACGGCGAACGTCGCGAATTCGAATTGGCGGGTGATTGACGCGTCCTGCCGCTCCCAGCCTTCCGGGGTGACCAGGGCTCGTTCGATTTGGGGCAGGGTGAGTCGGGTAACCATGGGCGAACCTCCGGGACGGTGCCGGGACCGGGCTGCCCGGCGGCGCCTTTGAGTTGCTCCCTCGCCGGTATCCAACATTCATAGCGCCCCGGGCCAGCGTGGTTCAACGAGAGATTGGGGCGCCGGCGAGCGAACCGATGGCGGCCGGACCGGTCGGGCCACCCGCATCCGGCCGCGGGGGCCATCGACTGACCAGCCCGGTAAGCCTCTACCGGTCGCGCGACCTGTGGCGAGGATCACGTAAATCATCTACACTTCCGGCGGGCCTCGTACACGGGTGACGAGGTGATCTAACCAGAAGGCCTCCTAAAGGAGAGCAGCAGTAGTGACGTACATCATTACCGAGCCTTGTATCGGCACCAAGGACACTTCCTGCGTGGACGTCTGTCCGGTGGATTGCATCCACCCGCGAACTGACGAGGCTGAATTCGAAGAAGAAGAGTTGCTCTACGTCGATCCCGACGAGTGCATCGATTGCGGAGCATGCGAGCCGGCCTGCCCCGTGGAGGCCATCTTCCCCGATTTCGATCTCCCGGCCGAGATGGAGAAATACACCGCGATCAACGCCGACTACTTCAAGAAGTAGCGCGGCTCTCTGCGAGCTCAACAAGTCCGCCCGGGACACGTCCCGGGCGGGTTTTTCTTGTGTGAGGGCCGTCGCCATGAGGTTCGTCGCGAGCCGGCAGAGACTGAGGATTTGCGAGCGGGACAGGCCTGCCGGAACCGGATGGGGGATCGGGTAAGACCGCGGACCCCGGGAAGGTGGACCCTAAGAGAACAGGTCGATTAGTTGGCCGGAGTTCAGCGCCGCCAGCAGGGGGTTGTCGGCGGTCGCGCCGGCGCTGTCGAACCCGCCGCCGCCGGCGACCACCGAGAACGCCTGCGAATCCGCGACGAACCGGCTAGGCGCGGTGGTGGCGACCCGGTCGGCAACCGCGCCAACCCGGGTGACGAGGCCGTTGAAGTTGGTGAACAGATCTTCGACCCGGTCGGGATCTTCGGACAGGACCTCGGCCAGCCGCTCCTCATCGACCTCCAGCGTGCCATCGGCGACCTGCGTGATGCCGACGGCGGCCAACTCATTGCCCTGGGCGCGGACCGCGGCGTCGAGGTCGCCGCCGACCTCCTGGTTGATCAGGTCGGCGTTCTCGTTGAGGAAACCTCGAAAATCGTTGAATTCAGTGACGAAATCCTGCACGAACTCGTTCTGGGCTTCGCTGTCGGCAACCACGCCGACGGTGACCAGGGCCGTCGGTGGTGCGGTTGATCTGCAGGGTGACGTCGCCGCCGTCGAGTTCGATGGTGTTGGTGGCGGAGGTGACCGTCTGGCCGTCGACGATGACCTCGACGTCGCGAGCCGCACGGCGCTCGATATCGGCGCCGGTGGCGGCGACGGCGTCGCCCTAGAGGTCGCGGATATCGAAGGTGGCCTCGGCGCCGGTGTCGTCGCGGGTGGTGCGGATGCGCACTTCCCCGCTGGCGGTTTCGCGGACCTCGGCGGTGATGCCGGTATCGGCCTCGTTGATAGCGTCGGCGAAGCTCTGCAGGGCATCACGGTTGTTGTCGGTTGCCCCGACATCGAAGGACACTATTCGCGTTTCGCCGTCGATATCGATGGCGACGGTGCCGGAAATGGCGCGTCCTTCGGTTTCCACGGTTCGCTGCTCAAAGGCATCCTCAGCGCCGAACGCCCCGGCGGTCTCGCGCACCCTGGAAGAGCCCGGATGCCGCGTTGGCAATCCGGGATGGCAGGGCCGGATCGAACCGCGGGGCGGCGGTGGGCGCGTTGAAAAGGCGGCTGAGATCGTTGCCGGCGGCGGGCGCCCCGACCAGCGCGTTGGCGGCCGCACGTTGGACTGAAGGCCGGCCAGTGGCAGAGGCGGCGGCGCGGGTGGGGTCGATGGCCATTTCGAATCCTTCGAGAACCGGAGGAACTTCCATTTCCTCGCTGTAGAACTACTACATCCATTTCTGCCGATAATCAATGCTTTGAATCGGCGGGCCTGCCCCCTGCTACCCTCGTTGATGGATTGAAACCGCGAGGGAGACCGGCCGGTGGCGAAATTCCTGCAGGACGTTCTGGTGGTGGATTTCACTCGCGTTCTGGCCGGTCCGTTTTGCACGATGACGCTGGCTGACCTGGGCGCGCGGGTACTGAAGATCGAACCGCCCGGCGGGGACGAGGCGCGGGGGATGGGTCCGTTCAAGAACGGGCAGAGCCTCTATTTCGCAAGCATCAATCGGGGCAAGGAAAGCGTGGTCCTCGATCTGAAGACCGACGCCGGCCGGGAGGCCGCCCGGGCGCTGGCGGGGAGGGCCGACGTGCTGGTCGAGAACTACCGGCCGGGGACCATGGATCGGCTGGGGCTCGGGTACGAATCGCTGGCGGAGTTTAATCCGCGCCTGATCTACGCCTCGCTTTCCGGATTCGGGCAGACCGGGCCCTATCGGGATCGCGGCGCCTACGACGTGATCGTGCAGGCGATGAGCGGGATGATGGGGATTACCGGCCAGTTGCACGGTCCGCCGACCCGGGTGGGGGCGTCGATTGGCGACCTGATTCCGGCCCTCTATATGGTTGGCGGAATCATGGGCGCGCTGTTCGAGCGCTCCCAGACCGGCCAGGGCTGCCGGCTGGACGTGGCGATGATGGACTCGGTGTTCGCCCTGACCGAGAACGCCCTGGCGCGCTACTGGCTGACCGAGCAGAATCCGGCTCCGCTGGGCAACCGGCACCCGGCGATCGCACCGTTCAGCACCTTCGCGACCGGCGACGGAACGATTGTGATCGCGTGCGGCAACGACTCGCTGTGGCAGCGACTCTGCGATTGCCTGGAGATTCCGGAAGGTCTGGACGATCCCCGGTTTGTCGATAACCAGCAACGGACCGAGAATGCCGAGGCGCTGGCGGAATTCCTGGAGATTCGGCTGGCCCACCGGGGAACCGATGACTGGCTGGAACGGTTGCTGACCGCCGGGATCCCGGCGGCGAAGGTGAACCGGATGTCCGACCTGGCAAGTGACCCGCATTTGCGCTCGCGGAACATGGTGCGGGAGATCGAGCAGGAGGGGATCGGGCGGATGCTGACGCCGGGCTCGCCGATCAAATCGAATCGTTCCGACGACGACATCGGGGCGGTCGCGCCGGCACTGGGCGCGGACACCGGGCGGGTGCTGGAGGAACTGATGGAGCGGAGCGGGTCGGCGGGTGCGGACGGCGACGATTAGCCAGACACGGGGAGGGGAGCTGGCCCGCCGCCGAGTTTGGAGCCGACGCGGGCTGGTGCGGCTGGCGATGGTCGCGCTGCCGGCAGTCGTAGCGCTGGCGACGGGCTGCGAGCCGGAGCCGGCAATGACGGAGACGACGCCGGAGCCGGTGCCCCGAGCGACGACGGCGGTCCCGACGGCGACACCCACCGCGACCAGCACCCCGACTTCCACGCCGACGCCGACGCCGACCGCGACTCCGACGCTGACACCGACTGCAACCCCGACTCCGAGCCCGACGGCCACCGCAACGCCGACGGCGACGCCGGCGCTGGTGAGCGGAGTCATCAAGATTGGGCTGAGCTGGCCGGACCACGTCCTGGCGGCGCTGGCGGAGAGCCTGGCGGCCGGGGAGCAGCAGGACGGCCTGGTACTCGAGGTCGTCCGGCGGAACGACCTGGCGGCGACGCCGTCCGAGGAAGTTGATGTGGTGGCAGTGAGCAGTCCGGTCCAGGCGGCACTGACCGGCGTGGTCCTGCCGATGCCGGTCGGGCCGGAACTCGACACGCTGCCGGCGTCGCTGGTCGCGATGTATCGCCACGGAAACGGCCTGGCGGCGGCGCCGCTGGCGGTGGCGGTGCGTTCGTTCGTGTACCGGAGCGACATGTTCTCCGAAGCTGGCCTGGACGCGGCGCAGCCGCCAGTGAACTGGGAGGACCTGGCGGGGACGGCGCGATTACTGACCCGGCTGCGCGACGGCCTGGTGGAGCGGGCCGGGATGAGTCTTTCGCTGTCCACGGTGGGGGACGACTGGCTGACCTTCGGCTGGCAGAACGGCGGGGTTGTCTGGCCGGACGACGGCGGCGGCCCGGTGTTGGACTCAGCCGCATTCACAGAGGCGGCGCGGTACTTTCGCTCGTATTTTCGGGACCCACCGGCCAGCTTTCGCCGCGAGATGGCGGCGGGCGACGCCACCGGAACCCTTTTTGACACCGGCCTAGCGGCGATGGAGTTCCGCGACTTCCATGAGTTGAAGACGCGCGGGCAATTGCCGCCGGAGATTATGGAGACCGTGCGGCTGGCGCTGCCGCCGATCCGGGTGTCTCCGGTGACGGCCGGGGGCGGGCGGTTGCTCGTGGGGATCGCGGCGACGACCCGGAATTTCGCCGGGGCGGTCGCCGCGATCGGGCGGCTGCTGCGGCCGGAAACGGCGGCGGCGGTCACGCAGACCGCAGGTCTAGCCCCGGCCGTGGCTTCGTTGCAGACCGATCTGGTGGCCGCCGACTCGCGCTATGAAGTCTATTTCCACACCCTCACCTTCGCCCGCGACTGGCGGGCCTGGAGGGTCCCCGCGGTCATCGGAGCGGCGCGGAGGGCGACGCCGCGGCTGGCCCTGGCGCCGGACCCGATCGAGGCGATCCTAGCGGAAGCCACCCGGCAGGCCCGGGAAATGGCGCCGGACGCGGGGGGCGGATAGTTGCGAACGCGGCGGGCGATCGTGGTGTCCGGGTTGCTGGGCGTGCTGGTCCTGGCGCCGGTGCTGGCGATCGTGATCCTCGGGGCTTACGGCACCGCGCTAGGCGGTTCGACGTCAACGCGCGGCGAGTCCGGCGCCAGCCTCACCCTGCTGCCGGCCGGCGGGCCGCCGGGCGAAGCGGTATCGATCCAGGGACGCGGCTGGCCGGCGCGTACCGATGTCGTCATCTTTCTGAGTTTTGGGGAAGCGGAGGGCGCGCGGGTGCGGCTGGGAGACATCGTGACTTCCCGCACCGGGACATTTGAAATGCAGACCGTGGTGCCGAGCCGGCTGGTGGCGCCGGGGATGGAGCAGGTGTTCTTCGCCGCCGAGGCGGAAGACCGCGACGGGGTCCGCCACGAAGTCCAACCAGTGGCCTTCGCGCTGGAGCCGTACCCCAATGGGCTGCGGGTGGAGGTTGTGGATGCCGAACGCCAGTCGCCGCTCGCCGGCGTGCTGGTCGAGGTCCGGGATGCCTTCGGGCTACTGGTGGCCGCGGTACAGACCGATCCGGACGGGGCGGCAACGATCGATAGCCTGGTGCCGGGTACGTTCAAGATCGCGGCGCAGAAGGTCGATTTCGCGATCGGCCGGGCAGCCGGGATTGAGATGGAGGTGAACTCGATCGTCGATGTGCGGCTGGACCTGCCATATTCGCCGGGTCGGCGGCTGTATGTGCTGGCGTTTGAACGGGAGGCAACCGGTCAGCCGATCCTGGCGGGGATCGATCGGGCCTCCGGCCTGGCGGTTGAGGGGCCGATGAGCGTGTTGCCGGGCCGCGACAGCCCGGTGGGAGACGGGCAGTTTGGCGTCTATTTCAATTTCATGTACGCCACGGGAGACGGGGGGACCACGACCCCGTTGCTGGCCCTGGGCACGGCGGGACGGCTGGCGATGGCTTATAGCGCGGGGAATCCGACGATCACCCGGTACGCCGGGGAAAGCGCGACGGGAATCGTGGCACTGACGAGCGCGGTGGGACTCTTCGCCGCCAATTCGGCGTCGGTCGTGACGCTGGATCGAGACAGCGGTCGGGTGCTTTATCGACGTGAAGTGCCGACAACCTCGCTGACTCCGGTGATTTCGGCCGACGGGACCAGCCTGTACGTCGGGGACTGGTTGGGGGGATCGGTGCGGGTGCTGGATGCGGCGACGGGGGACGTGTTGGCCTGGCACCGCGAGGTGGTGGAGACGGTCCGCCAGATCGTGTTGGACGGAAAGGGCGGAATACTGGTGATGGGGCACCCGAGCGGGATCATAATGCGGCTTGATCCGGTGACCGGGGTGGTGGGAGAACCGCTGACGACGGTGCCGGGGGTGCTGGGTATGGCGCTGGACGGGGAAGGAAGGCTACTGCTGTTCGGACCTAACCGAACCGATCTGATCATCGCTGATGCCGAGACCGGTGAGTCGCTGGAAGTAGTGCCGCTGCAGACGCCGGCGGGTTTCGTCTGGCCGGACCCGGAGGGGCCGTTCCTGATCGTGGGCTTTCGAGAAGGCCCGCGCGAATTGACTCTCCAGGTCCTGGACGCAAGTACCTATGAGACGGTTCAGATTGTGAAATTGCCGCTAGAGTAAAGTGGATCAGATGGCCCGATGACAGGGTAGGGGGATTCGGCGGGTCCCGGGCGAGTCGTTCGGTAATGGTTTCA
Organism: Chloroflexota bacterium; assembly: GCA_030744875.1. Classification (GTDB taxonomy): domain Bacteria; phylum Chloroflexota; class UBA11872; order UBA11872; family VXNJ01; genus JASLPR01. The sequence continues at coordinate 4,603 of JASLPR010000061.1, read as the reverse complement.
CGGACCTGGTTGGCTGACTAGACTTATTCTGCCTACCGGGTGGGCCCAGTATTAAGGAGAAACCGCTGGCGGATCTACGCCGATTGTCCGAGAACCTGTTCCTTTTCGAAGACACGTGCAATGTGTACGTGGTTCGAGACGGCGAGCGGGCAATCCTGGTTGATTTTGGGACCGGGGCGGTGCTGGATGCCCTAGATGAGGTCGGCATCGAGGCGGTGGACGCGGTGCTGCACACGCATCACCACCGGGATCAGTGCCAGGGCGACCACATCCTGAACGAGCGCGGCATCCCGATTGTCGTGCCGGAACGGGAAGCCCGCCATTTCGAGGATGTGGAATCGTTCTGGCGGCAGCGGCAACTGCTGGCGAACTACGACCTGCAGTCGGATTTCTACACCCTGCGCGAGTCGGTCCAGGTCGAGCGTCAATTGTCCGACTACGAGATTTACCGCTGGCGCGGGCTGGAGTTCGAGGCGCTGCCCACGCCGGGCCACACGAAGGGGTCGATAACCCTGATCGGCGATCTCGACGGAGAGAAGGTGGCCTTCAGCGGCGACCTGATCAGCGCGCCGGGAAAGGTCTGGCGGGTCCACGACTTGCAGTGGTCGTACATGGCCACCGATGGCATCAACGCGGCGATCGCCTCGCTGGACGCGCTGCGCCGGGCCGGTCCGGACCGGCTGCTGCCATCGCACGGGGCGCCGATGGGCCGCCCGGGGGCCGCGATCGATCAACTGGTGACGAATCTGTCCCGGCTGTTCCAGGTGGCCAGCTACACGCCCGATCCGGTCTCCGCGCCGGAACTGGCCATCAACCAGCGCTTTCGTCAGGTTTCCAAGCATCTCTGGCTGAGCGCGCTGGCGGATGCCAATTTCTACGCGATCGTGAACGACGATGGCGCGGCGATGCTGCTGGATTACGGCTACGCTAGCCACGATCACGCCGGCGATCTGCGGCGGTTCGTGGAGCATTCCATCGAGGAACTCAAGGAAGTCGCCGGGGTGAAATCGATCGAGGTGGTGATCCCCAGCCACTACCACGACGACCATGTGTCAGGGATACCGTGGCTACAGCGCGAGCACGGCGTCCAGGTCTGGGCCCACGAGGTGTTCAGCGACATCCTGGAGAATCCGAGCGCCTATCACCTGGCCTGCCTGCCGGTGGAATCGATGCGGGTGGATCGGGTGCTTGCCGACGGCGAGGAGTTCGACTGGGGGGGATTCCCCTTCCAGACCGAGCACGCGCCGGGCCACACCTATTTCGCGGCCCACACGTTCGTTCGGGTGGACGGCCTGAAGCTGGCGTTTACCGGCGACAACATCCTGACCTCGATGACCGGTCCACGCATCGGCGGGCCGGTGTACCGGAACCGCTACGAACTGGACGGCTTCCAGCGGGCGATCCAGCGGCTCCGCGAGTACGAGCCGCAGATGCTGTTGACGGGCCACTCGGCGGCGATTTCGGTGAACCCGGAGGCGCTGGAAGAGCCGCTGAATCGAGCCCGCGAACTGGCGATGGCGTTCGCGGTGCTGGTAGAAGATGAGGGATCGACTGGCTTTGCGGTCGATCCCCGCTTCGTGGGCATTCGGCCCTACCGGGCCCGGGTGGTCGCCGGTGAGACGGTAGACTTGGAAATAACGCTGCGCAATCACGCCGATGAGGTCCGTACCTTCGTCCTGACGCCGGATCTGCCCGACGGCTGGACGGCTGACCCGGACCCGATTGAGATCGAGGTCGCGGCGCGGGTGGCGGTGATGTGCGTGCTGAAGATCGAGGTCCCCCAGAGTCAGGAGCCGGGGCGGCGTATTCCCTACTGCCTAGACGTGACGGTCGGCGAGCGCCGCTTCGGCCTCGAGGCGGAGGGCCTGGTCGACGTGCTGGAGCCGACGACGGCGGAGAGCCGGGAAGACTAGCCGGCACCGTCGGAGTGGCGACCCGGACAACCGAAATATCCCGGGAACGACCCGGTGACACGATAGCGAGATCGGCGATGAGCGGTACCCTGCACGAGTTCGAATCGTCCACCTACTACGTGAATTACGGTCCTCACGAGCCGGCGATTCGGGTGGACCCGGGCGACTCGGTTCGCGCCCTGACACTGGACGCCGGCGGGCTGGACGAGCGCGGCGAAAAGCCGCCGACGGAGATGTTCCAGCAGGACCCGGAGACGGAACTAAAGCTGTCCAACCCGCAGACCGGGCCGGTGTACGTGAACGGCGCCGAGCCGGGTGACATGCTGGCGGTACGGATCGACGAGATCGAACTGACCCGCGCGTGGGGCTGGTCGCGGCACAACCCGGGGATGGGCATCCTGGGAGTCGAAAGCCGGGTGCACGGCCCGACGGGGCTAAACGAGCCGCTGCCGTACCGGGAGTTCCGCTGGGAATACAGCACCGACTTCAGCACGGCGACGCTGGATCTGCCGGCGAGCGGGAAGCAGGTGACGATCCCGACGCATCCCTTCCTGGGCTGCATCGGAGTGTGCCCGCGCAATGGCGAAGTCGTGAGCACGATGACGCCCTACAACCACGGCGGCAACATGGACTGCGTGGAGACGGCCGCCGGCACGACGGTCTACCTGCCGGTGTTCCGCCGCGGGGCGCTGCTGATGTTCGGCGACGGCCACGGGGCCCAGGGAGACGGCGAGGATTGCGGCTCGGCGCTGGAGACGCCGACGCGCACGACGCTGACCATCGACCTGGTGAAGGACAAGGCCATCGACTGGCCGCGCCTGGAGAATGACGAATACATCATGACGGTGGCGAACACCCGGCCGCTGGTGGACGCGGTGCGCATCGCCAAGGTGGCGATGGTGCACTGGCTGGAGGCCGAGTACGGCTTCGACCGCTGGGAGGCCTTCCAGCTGCAGTCCCAGGCGGGACTGGTGCGGGTCGGCAACGTGGTGGACCCGCTCTACACCGTGGTGGCGAAGCTGCCGAAGAGTCTGCTGAGTTAGCCGACCGGGGAGAACTTCAGGACGACGTTGGCGTAGTAGCCGGCGACGTAGATGTCACCGGCGGCGTCGATGGCGATGCCGCCCGGCAGGACCATCCGCCCGGACGAGTCGCGGACCACGAACGAGTACTCAAAGGCGCCGTCGGCGGCGAAACGGTGGATGCGGCCGGTGGCGAAGTCGGCTACGTAGAGCTTGCCGGCGCTATCGACCTCGACATCACCGCGGGCGAGCGAACGGAACACCGTGTCCGGGGTGTCGGCGCCGTAGATCGGGTCCAGCGCCTGTCCGGCGGCGTCGTATGGCTGGACGCGACGATTGAAGGTGTCGAAGACGTAAGTGACACCATCGACGTTGACATCGACTCCGGTGGGGATGTTGAGCGAAGCGCCGCTGGCGACGTCCATGGTGCGCTTGCGGTTGCCGGCGCCGTCAGAAACCAGCACGCCCCCGTGGGCGCTGCTGGCGACATAGACATCGCCGCTGGCATCGGTGGCGATCCCGCCGAACGGGATTGAGTGGGAGATTACCTCGGTGGCGCCGATGACCTCCCAGGACGTGACGAAGGAGCCGTCGGGGGCGAACCGCTGGACCTGATTGCCGGCCAGGTCGAGGCCGTAGATGTTGCCGGCGAAATCAACCGCGACATCCTGCAGGCCGACGAATTGCCCGTCGCCGGTTCCCTGCCCGCCCCAGGCGGCCAGGAACGCGCCATCGGCGCTGAACTTCTGGATCCGGCCGCTGACCGTATCGACGGCGTAGACGTTACCGCCGGCATCGGCATCAATACCGCCGATGCGCAGGAACTGGCCGTCGCCGGAGCCGGTGCGGCCCCACTGGTTGGCTAGGCTGTACTGGACGGTGGCGGCGGAGAGGCCCGGCAGCAGGAGCGCCAGTCCGAGCAGCAGGCCGGCCAGCGCGGCGGCGAGCGGGATGACTAATCGCGTTCGAGATGCGGTCAAGGTGGGCGTCTCCTTGTCGACCGGGCGTCCAGGGCAGCTAGTTCGAACCAGCCGCCAATTGTATCCCACCGGCGTCGCCACGGGATTCGGACGGGTCTTCGGCGGCATCCGCATCGCGGGGGCCGAGGGCGTGGATTAGGGCGTGCAGGATTTCCAGGTCAAACTGCCCCTCCATGCGATCGCGCATCATCATGATGGCTTCGAAGGCGGAGAGGCGACGGCGATAGGGGGTCTCGACGGTCAGCGCGTTCAGCACATCGACGACCGCGATGACCCGGGCAATGAAGGGGATGTCCTGCCCGCCGAGGCCGTCGGGATAGACCTGGCCATCCATGCGTTCGTGGTGGCTACGGGTGGCCTCCAGAACCGGCTCGGGCAAGTTGCGGCTTTGCCGCAACAGATTGTGGCCCAGCAGGACGTGCTGGCGCATCAGGGTCCACTCGGACTTGGAAAGCGGCCCCTGCTTGTAGAGGACATCGCGGGGAATCTGGGCCTTGCCGATGTCGTGCAGGAACCCGGCGAGCGCCATAACCTCCATCTCGCCGGGGTCGGTGTATACACCTTTGTTGGATGATGCACTACGTGATCAGTCAAAAATTTACAACCGCACGGAGGAAGAACAGTTGAAGGTCTGGGAATCGCAATATCCAACGCAGCGTTTTTCGACGCCACAGGAAATTGCCGAGCT
>JASLPR010000060.1 GCA_030744875.1 Chloroflexota bacterium | reverse complement strand
AAGGTTCCTAGAGGTGGCGGGCAGCCGGTCGCGCGTCGTGGAAATCGTACGCAAGCAAGGAGATCCTGAAGATCCGGATGCTGCCCTACTGGCAAGGATTGATGGCCAGTGCTGACTGACTGGCGGACCGGTACCAGAGCGTCGGCACTGGCGGATTTTCACCTCTCGCTTTCCGAGTTCGACGGCCCCTTCGATCTCCTCCTTCACCTGGTCGAAAAGCAGGGCTTTGATATCACCACCCTGTCCTTGGTCGGGGTCACCGCCCAGTACCTCTCGTACGTCGAGGAACTGGGCGCGTCCTACACTGAAGCGACGTCTGAGTTTCTCGCGATCGGATCACAACTCCTGCTGCTGAAGTCACGAGCATTTCTGCCAAAGAGCGACCAGGACCCCGAAGAACACGAGGAGGCCACGGCATTGGCCGAGCGATTGCGGGTCTACGGCGCATTCCGCAAGATGGCGCACGAACTGGACCGTCTGCAGGAAGAAGACACCCCGCTATTCATCCGCTTGGCGCCCCACCGCATCGACCCCGAGGTGGTCGCCGACGCGGGAACCGTGGACGAGCTGATGGCGGCGATTCACGAGATGCTTCGCCCGGCCCGACCGTCCGAGCACCCGGTCGCAGTCCCGACCAGCCGTTTCAGCCTGCCGGAACGCATCGCCACCGTCCGCGATCGGCTCAAGCAGACTGATCGCCTGGAATTCAGCGAACTCGCCGCCGAATGCCACTCCCGAATCGAAATCGTCTACACCCTGCTCTCGGTCCTTCACCTAGTGGCCGACCGGGAGATCGCCATTAGCCAGCGCAAGCCCTTCGGCCCCATCCGGATCGAACTGGTCGATGATGACTGACACCGGCGAACCGGCCCCCGTGGCTGCGGACGCACCTGCCGCCGATTCCGACCTGGCGCTGGATTTCGGCTTGCGGGATGTTGTCGAAGCGCTGCTGTTTGTCAGCGACCGCCCACTCGCGCCGAGCCGGATCGTCGAGGTTCTCGACGAAGATGTGGGCCGGGTGACGGCCACGCTGGAGGAATTGCGTGTTGACTACCAGCAGGGTGGCCTGCGCATTCTCGAGCACGACGGCCGCTACCAGATGGCAACCGCCCCGGACGCGGCTCCGTTTTGTCGCGCCCTGCTGGGTCTGGAACCCAACCAGCGCCTGACTCAGGCCAGTCTGGAGACCCTGGCGATCGTGGCCTACCGGCAGCCGGTCACCCGGGCGAATATCGAGGAGGTCCGGGGGGTTAACTCCGACAGCCCGCTTTCACGGCTCCTGGCCTACGGCCTGGTGAGCGCGATCGGCCGCAGCAGCCGCGTCGGGCGTCCCATGCTCTACGGCACCACCGCTGGCTTCCTCGCCTATTTCGGGGTCGATTCCCTGTCCAACCTACCGAAACTGGATCTACCCGATTTCAGCGCGCCGTCGCCGGACTACGTCGCCCCGGAGCTCGATGCGGACGTCGCGGAACCGGCGGATGATATCGATGCAGTCGATCGGCACGAGTCCACGGAATCGGACGAACCGCTTGCTGGTGACGAACTGCCCGATCCGGGTGAATTGCCCGCACATAGCGAGCCGTCGGCATCGAACGAGCCCTCTGCCCAAAGCTAGCCACCCGCCCCAGCCGGACCATCCGACTAGTCCGCCAGCCCCGAACCCATCCGCCTCAAACCCACCGACCGGGGGCACACCGCGGGGCCCGAAACCAGCGTCTAGCGCTTGGTGTACTGCGGCGCCTTGCGGGCGCGTTTCAGACCGGGTTTCTTGCGTTCCTTGGCGCGCGCGTCGCGCGTCAGCATCCCGGCGGGCTTCAGCTGCTTGCGGAAGTCTTCGTTGAACACGGTCAGGGCCCTAGCGATGCCCTGCCGGACCGCGCCGGCCTGGCCCGATATGCCGCCACCGCTGACCCGAATTGAAGCACTGTAGGCGCCTTCTACGACTCGCAGCGGTTCGGTGGCGTTCAGCAGGTGGCTGCCGACCAGGAAATATTCTTCAATCGGTCGCTCATTGACGACGATGGGACCCTCTTTGGCGTAAAGCCGCACCCGCGCCACGGAGGTCTTGCGGCTACCGTTCGCGTAGTGGTACTTGTCGGTGCTTCTCTTAGTCAAGGTTGTTTCCCATCTCCATTTCCGCGGGCTTCTGCGCCTCGTGCGGGTGGCTCGAGCCGGCGTAGACGTGAAGCCGGCCGAGCGCGTGCCGTCCCAGCTTGTTTTTCGGCAGCATACCTCTAACCGCACCGGTTATCACCCGGTCGGGATGCTTTGCCAGCAACGATTCCAGGTTTGTTTCCCGCAATCCGCCCGGGTAGCCGCTGTGCCGGTAGTACTTCTTGTCGCTCATCTTCTTGCCGGTGACCTTGATCTTTTCACAGTTGATGATGATCACGTTGTCGCCGACCTCAAGGTGCGGGGAAAAGGTGGGCTTGCCCTTCCCGAGCAGCAGCCCGGCCACCCGCGTGGCGAGTCGCCCCAGGATTTCGCCATCCGCGTCGCCCACCCACCAGGTGCGTTCGATTTCGCTGGCGCGGACGCTGTGCGTCTTAATTGACATCTATCTCCTCGAAAGCTCTGTCCGGTTGGCCGGTGCTCTGGAACGGATCGTAGCGGTCGCTGTATTCAATTTCGGTGAGGTAGAGTCCCACCGCCGGAGCGGAAGGTGCCACCGGCGCTTCCGGGGCGCGGTCCACGACCACCTGGAAGTCATTCACCGACCAGCGCCCCAGTCCCACCTGCACGAGGGCGCCGGCGATCCGCCGCACCATGCGCTTGGCGAAGGCGTTGGCTGAAACCCGGATGTGCACCAGTTCGCCGTGTCGCCAGCAGGCGCAGTCGGTGAGCCGACGGGTGACTGGCTCGTCAGTCTCAACCACGAAGTTGGCAAAGTCATGGATTCCCACCAGCCGCTGCGCGGCGGCGTTCATCGCCGCAATGTCAAGGTTCCGGGCAACGTGCAACGCCCGGCCTCGCGCCAACCCCGGTCGGGCGGTGCGGTTCAATACCCGGTACTCGTAGGTGCGGGCGGACGCCTTGCGGCGGGGATCGAAATCGGAGTCGCAGGCCCGGGCGGAGAGCACGGCGATGTCGGCCGGCAGCAGGGCGTTCAGGCCGCCAGCAAGCCGGTCCGGGGACAACCCCTCGGGGTGGTCAAACGCCACGACCTGGGCCGAGGCGTGCACCCCGGCGTCGGTACGTCCGGCCATCTCCACTCTTCCGCAGCCTGGCGCGATTCGATCCAGAACCGCCTCGATGGCGCCCTGGACTGTCACTTCCCCGGGCTGGAACTGCGACCCAGCATAGCCGGAGCCGTCATATTCGATGGTCAGCCGAACCCGCCCCATGCCTATACCAGTTCGATCCGAACGATCGGGGCAGCATCACCGGGGCGGGGCCCCAGGTTGTACATGCGGGTGAAGCCGCCGTCGCGATCCTTAAAGCGCTCCGACAGATCTCCGAAGAGCTTGTCGATCACTTCCTGGTCGGGCAGGCGCGATATCGCCTGTCGACGCGAATGCAGGTCGCCCTTCTTGCCGAGGGTAATCAGGCGATCCACATGCGAGCGTAATTCCTTCGACTTGGCCTGGGTGGTTCGAATGCCCTCATGCAGCAGCAGCGACCGTGCCAGGTTGCGCAGCATCGCCTTGCGGTGCCCCTGGGCACGATCGAAGCGTCGCTTACGAGCCCGGTGCCTCATTTGCCGTTCTCAGATGGGAGTTCGCTACCCCGGACGGCCAGGCCCACCTCCGCGAGTCGCTCGCGCAGTTCGACCACCAGTTTGATTCCCATGCCGCGGAGATCGAATAGCTCGTCCTCGGACATCTCCACCAGCTGTTCCACAGTGTCGATGCCGTGGCGTTTGAGGCAGTTCAGCGCCCGGTTCGAGAGTTTAAGTTCCTCGACCAGCGTCTGCGGCTCCGCTTCCTCGACCGGCTCGTCGACCACCGCGATCGGCCGGAACTCCTCCGGGTTTGCCACCTTGGCCATCAGCGTGTAGGAGTCCACGAGAATGCCGGAGGCCCGCGAAATCGCCTCTTCCGGCGAGATCGTGCCATCGGTCCATACCTGTACGGCCAGGCGATCCCAGTCGGTCGACTGCCCGACCCGGGCGCGCTCGACCCCGTACTGGACGCGATGGACCGGCGTGAACCGCGCGTCGAGCGGGATAACGCCGATCTGCTTGTCTGACTGCTCTTCGGCGCCTACGTAGCCGACGCCGCGCTCGATAACCAGCTCGACTCGCAGGGTCCCGCGCTTCTTGTCCAGCGTAGCCAGGTGATGATCGGGGTTGATGATCTCAACCTCCGGCCCCACCTGAATGCTGGCATCGGTTACCTCGCCGGGCGCCTTTACCTCGATCAGGGCGGCAATCGGCCCGTCGGCGTGGACGCGCAACCGGACTTCCTTCAAATTAAGGATGAACTGGGTGACGTCTTCGCGCATGAACGCGAGTTCGGAGAACTCATGCAGGACGCCATCAACGCTGATGCGGGTGATGGCCGCGCCCGGCATGGAAGAAAGGAGTACCCGACGGAGCGGGTTCCCGATGGTGTGCCCGTATCCTCGGGGTAGCGGTTCTACGACAAAGTGCCCGTGCCGGTCCCCGGCTTCGATCACGTTGATTGTCGGCATCGGATGTTCGGCTGCCAACTATTACCTCCGGCTTTTGGTCATGACCAACCGTCCACGGCGGTCATGCTTATCTCGAGTAGTACTCGACAATTAGTTGCTCATTTACGACGACATCGACCTGGTCGCGCTCTGGCAGAGCGGTGACCTTGCCCGATTTCTTTTCTACATCCACGCTTACCCAGGCCGGACGTCCGATATCGGAAGCGCGCTCCTGGGCGATGACGAAAATGTCCAGATCATTGCTGGCCGGTCGCACCGTGATTTCGTCGCCCAATTCCATCAGGCACGAAGGCGACTTTACCGGCTTGCCGTTTACCCGGAAATGGCGGTGGGTAACCAGTTGCCGGGCCTGCTTCCGCGACATGGCGAACCCCATCCGGTACACGACGTTGTCCAGCCGTGATTCCAGGATTTGGAGAAGGTTTCCGCCGGTCAGCCCGGCGCTCTTCTCCGCCAACCGGAAATAGCGGCGGAACTGTCGCTCCATCAACCCGTACGCCCGGCGGACCTTCTGCTTCTCGCGCAGCTGGACCGCGTATTCCGACATGCGCCGTCGCATGGGGCGCATCCCGCCGGTCTGCCCCGGGGGCAGGTTGTGGCGTTCGATGGCGCACTTGGGGGTGAAGCAACGGTCGCCCTTCAGGAAGAGCTTCATGCCTTCCCGGCGACAGAGTTTGCAGTTCGGGCCGGTGTAGCGTCCCATGCTAGTTATCCCTCCCGGCCAGCTGACGGCTGGCGCGGATCATATGCGTCTCCGCTTCGGCGGACGCGGACCGTTGTGCGGCACCGGGGTGACGTCGGAAATGCCGGTCACCTGCATGCCGGCGGCCTGCAGTGCTCGAATCGCCGCGTCCCGACCGCTGCCGGGGCCCTTGACGAACACGCAGATTCTTCGCATCCCCATATCCATCGCCTGGCGCGCAGCGTCCTCAGAGGTCATCTGGGCGGCATAAGGCGTGCTCTTGCGCGATCCCTTGAACCCCACGCTACCGCCGCTCGACCAGCACACGGCGTTGCCCTGCGGGTCGGTGATGGTGACGATGGTGTTGTTAAAGGTCGCCTGAATGTGCGCCTGTCCTTCTGGCACAATTCGGGCGTCGCGCCGTCGCCTGCGTCTCTCTGCCAAGTCTGTCCTCCAGGGTCGCGGTTCTACCGCTTAATGATTCGTTTTCGGATGCCGATCGAACGGCGATGGCCGCGTCGGGTTCGTGCGTTTGTGTGGGTGCGCTGCCCGCGAACCGGCAGGTTCAGCCGGTGCCGTATCCCGCGATAGCAGCCGATCTCGCGTAGGCGGCCGATGTTCAGCGCCACCTCGCGGCGAAGCTCGCCCTCTACCTTGTGCTCGCGGTCGATCACTTCGCGGATGCGGCTCAACTCGTCCTCGGTCAGATCCCGCACCCGCACCGTGCCATCAACATCGGCGGTGGTCAGAATCTTCTTGCTGGTCGTCTGGCCGATGCCGAAGATGCGCTGCAGCGCGATCATCACCGGCTTCTCCACTGGTACGTCAACTCCCGAGATACGTGCCATACGGGATGCCCCCTAGCCTTGTCGCTGGCGGTGTCGGCGGACTTCGCAGATCACCATGACCACGCCGCGCCGGCGGATGATCTTGCACTTGTCGCAACGTGGTTTTACCGATGCGGATACCTTCATAATCGATTCCTCATAACCGTTAGCCGCCGACCGGCAGACGCCATGTGATGCGTCCGCGGGTGAGATCGTACGGGGAGAGTTCAACTCGTACCCGGTCTCCGACGCCGATGCGAATGTAGTTCAGGCGCAGTTTTCCGGAAAGGTGCGCGAGCACCGTCATCCCGTTGTCCAACTCGACGTTGAACACGGTATTTGGTTTGGACTCACGAACGACTCCTTCTACTTCAATTACGTCCTTCTTCTTTGCCACAGTCTCTACTCTCTCGCCGGCAACAATCAGGCGAGCGTCAGTATTTCCGGTCCGGCCTCGGTGACCGCAACCGTATGTTCATAGTGGGCCGACAGACTTCCGTCCGCCGTCCGAATCGTCCATCCATCCGGGTCGGCCTTTGTGTGGATCGTGCCGACGTTGACCATCGGCTCGATGGCAATCGTCAGCCCGACTTCCACTATTGGACCAGAGTCCGCCGAACCGAAATTCGCCACCTTCGGGGCTTCGTGCAAATTACGACCGACACCGTGGCCCACGAACTCCCGTACAACCGCATAACCGTTTGCTTCGGCATGCTGCTGAATGGCGTGGCCCACGCGTCCCAGCGGCTTTCCCGCTTCCAGCGCGGCTATCCCCTTGTCGAGCGCTTCACTGGTGGTTCTTAGCAGAGCGGACGCTTCCGGTCCGCACTGCCCCACCCGATACGTTCGCGCAGAGTCTCCGTGCCAGCCATCTAGGATAGCGCCACAGTCAACCCCAAGGATATCCCCTTCTTCGAGAATTTGGCCATTGGGTATCCCGTGGACGATCACATCGTTCATCGAAGAGCAAATGCTGGCCGGAAACGGCGAGTCCGGATCATGGGCATTGGGGTAGCCCTTGAACGACGGCGTCGCCCCGTGCCCGCGAATGATCTCCTCGGCGAATCGGTCGAGATCGGCCAGCCGCACCCCGGGCTTCATCATCGTCTCAAGCCCGTCCAGGACCTCGGCGACGATCCGCCCCGCCGCACGCATCAACTCGATCTCGTCCACGGTCTTTAGTCGAATATCACTCATCGCACCGCCACCCGGGTCTTGTCCAGGATCTCATCGTGGACCTCGTCCACCGAATGGTTACCGTCGATTTCCACAACGACATCACGGTCGCGATAGAAATCAACCAGCGGGCGGGTCAGCTCGTCGTAGACGGCTATGCGATGCTGCACGACATCCTCGGAGTCGTCCGCTCGGCCTCGCAAAGACAACCGCCGCTTGATCTCCGTTCGGTCAATGTTGATGTGAACGACCGCGTCGATCTCTTGGTCGAGTTCGCCGAGGCTCTCTTCGAGGCGGACGGCCTGTCCCAGCGTTCGCGGGAAGCCATCCAGCAGGATGCCCCGGCCGCGACTCGTGAGTTCCACAATATGTTCGATCATGACCCGGCACACCGTCTCGTCGGGCACCAGTTCGCCGCGCTCGAAGAGCTCCGCCGCGGCGAGTCCCGCTTCGGTGCCTTCGGCCGCGGCCTTGCGGAAGGCATCGCCGGATGATTCGTGGGCAATGTCAAACTCCTTGGAGAGCCGGGCCGCCTGAGTGCCCTTTCCCGATCCCGGTGCACCAAGCATGATCATAAGCAGTAGTTGATCTGGCATTTTGGGTTCTTCACTCTCATTTCAGGAATGACTCGTAGTCCCGCATCATTAGTTGTGACTCAAGCTGCTTCATTGTGTCGAGGACCACCCCGACAACGATCAGCAGCCCGGTACTACTTAACGCCACCGTTGTCACTCCGGTGAACGCCCCCACAAAAAACGGCATAATCGCGATGGTCGCGAGGAATACCCCACCCGCCAGCGTGAGTCGATTCAGGATGCGTCCCAGGTAGCTGGCCGTCGGCCGCCCGGGTCTGATGCCAGGAATAAATCCTCCATTCTTCTGCAGCGTCTCGGGCAGATTCTGTTGATTGAAAACCACAATCGTATAGAAGTACGTGAACGCAATCACCAGCAGGAACGTGAACATCCAATAGATGAAATTGGCCGGGCTGAACCAGTTGGCCATCGTGCCTGAGATACTCGACAGCCAGCCGATCTCGGACGTCTGCAGGTAGCTGGCAATCGTGCCCGGGAGCAGCATCACCGAGAACGCGAAGATCAGCGGAATCATTCCGGCCGAGTTGATCTTCATCGGGATGTGGGTGGACTGGCCGCCGTAAAGCCGGTTGCCGCGCACGCGCTTGGCGTACTGCACCGGGATGCGTCGCTGACCTTCCTGGATGAACACGATCGCCGCGACCATCAGCAGACCGATACCGGCGAAAATGGCGAGCCCGGTGAGGCTGTCGCCGCCGAAAAGTGACTGCCCCAGCGCCTGCGGCGCGCCGGCGATGATCCCGCCGAGGATGATGATTGAGATGCCGTTACCGATGCCGCGCTCGGTGATACGCTCGCCCAGCCAGAGCAGGAACATCGTCCCCCCAGCCAGCACCACCAGCATGGAGAGCACGCTCAGCGGGCTCATGTTCGGATCGATCGGCGAAGGCGAAGCCTGCCGCAGGATGGTGATCTGGCCCACGCCCTGCAGCATTGCCAGCGGCACGGCCGCCATGCGCGTGTACTGCGCGATTCGTTGGCGCCCGGCTTCACCGCCGTTGCGCGCCATATCGCGCAGCGGCGGAATCATCGGCTGCAGGATGTTCATAATGATCGAGGCCGTGATGTAGGGGTAGATCCCCAGCGCCACGATCGAGAAGTTCTCCAGCGCGCCGCCCGACATCAGGTTCATGAAGCCCAGCAGCTGGTTGCCCTCAAACTGCTGTCGCAGCGCCTCTAGGTTGATCCCCGGCATCGGGATGTGCGCAACCACTCGGAACACCAGCAGCATGCTGATCGTAAACACGATCTTTGCCCGCAGATCGGGCAGTTTGAGTGCGGTGACGGTCGCCTGAATCATCTGGTAATCCGGGGGCCGCGGCTAGGCGTCGTCGGAAGCGTCCCCGCCTCCAACCTTTTGCTCGGGCCGATTCTCGATCTTCTCGGCCATCCCACCGGCCGCCTCGATCTTGGCGATCGCGGCGGCAGAAAAGTGCGTAGCGCGGACAGTGAGCTTTTGGCTCAGTTCGCCCCGCGCCAAGATCTTGATCGGTCCTTTTCGCGCCAGTCCCCGCTCGACCAGGTCGGTCGGCTCAACCACGTCTCCAGCGGCGAAGACGTTCAGCGCCTCCACGTTCACCGGCTCGAACCGCACGGTGCTGCGCGGGTTGTTGAAACCCGGCAGGCGTGGGAACCGCATCAGAATCGGGGTCTGACCGCCCTCGAATCGGGCCTTGCGGCGGGCGCCGGCCCGCGAACCGGCGCCTTTTTGGCCGCGACCGCTAGTCTTACCGGAACCGGAGCCATTGCCCCGGCCCACCCGGCGGCGGGCCTTCGTCTTGCCACCCATGCGGGTGATGTCATGAATCTTGAGGTTGGGAATGGTATCGGCCATGGTTTAGTCCGTGGAATCGGTCGAGGAGACCTCGACCAGGTGGCGTACCGAAGTCACCATGCCCCGGATCGCTTCGTTATCCGGCTTCTCGACCGTCTGCCCCAGCCGCGTCAACCCCAGCGCCCGCACGGTGTCCTTCTGGCGCTGCCGGTTGCCGATGACGCTCTTTACCAGCGTGATCCTAAGCACGGTACGTATCCAGTTCGGGGTCGTCCGGATCCGGTATCCGCAACTTGGTGCCCGGCGGGATTCGCAGCGCCCCCAGCGCCACCAACGTGGCCTTGGCGACGTTTAGCGGGTTCGCCGATCCGAAGGATTTGGTCAAAACGTTCTGAATGCCGGCTGCCTCGACGACGGCCCGTACCGCCCCTCCGGCGATCACCCCGGTTCCCGGGCCCGCCGGCCGCAGGATCACCTTGGACGCACCGAAATGCCCCTCAACGTAGTGGGGGATCGTACCGTCCACCCGCACCGGGTAGTCAACCATCGCCCGGCGCGCGCGTTCGTTACCCTTGCGGATGGCCTCGGGCACCTCGCGCGCCTTGCCCAGTCCCAATCCGACCTTCGTCTTCCGGTCGCCGACGACCACGACGGCATTGAAGCCGAACGTCCGACCGCCTTTGACAACCTTGGCGACCCGGTTGATCCGAACTATCCGCTCTTCGTAGCGTTGTCTTTCACCATCGTCGCGTGACATTGAAATCCTTAGAAGCTAAGTCCTTTTTCGCGAGCTGCATCGGCCAGCGCCGCCACCCGCCCATGATATTTGTGTCCGCCGCGATCGAAGACGACCGCCTTGATGCTGCCTTCAAGCGCACGGCTGGCAATCAATTCGCCCACCTCGCCCGCGCGGTCCGTCTTGGTGCCGTCGATCTTCTCGCGCAGCTCCGGGTCGCGGGTGCTCGCCGCCACCAGGGTGTGCCCGCGGGTATCGTCGATGATCTGTGCGTAGATGTGCCGGGCACTACGAAAGACACACAGCCGCGGCCGCTCCGCGGTGCCGTGCATCCGGCGGCGCGACGAAGCATGCCGGCTCTTGCGCAGGGTTCTTTTCGTCCTGGTTCTGGCCATGCTTTCGCTGTTCCTACTACGCGTCCAGGGCACCGATGGCGGCTTTGCCCGGCTTGGTGCGCACCACTTCATCCGAATACCGAATCCCTTTGCCCTTGTAGGCGTCCGGGGGGCGAATCATTCGCAGTTCGGCCGCCGTGCGGCCGATCAACTCTTTGTCGATTCCACGCACTTGCACCCGGTTATTGCCCTCGACCACCAACTCC
This sequence comes from Chloroflexota bacterium, assembly GCA_030744875.1. Lineage (GTDB taxonomy): Bacteria > Chloroflexota > UBA11872 > UBA11872 > VXNJ01 > JASLPR01. The sequence continues at coordinate 49,736 of JASLPR010000060.1, read as the reverse complement.
ACGCCCTCGGGCGCGGCAAAGATGACCGGATGGGAGAACCCGAGCTGCATCTCGATGCCGGTCGGGTGTTCCTCCACGCGGTAGCCAGTGCCGACGATATCCAGCGTCTTGCGGACCCCCTGCGACACCCCGTCCACCATGTTGGCGACCAGCGTCCGACTTAGCCCGTGCAGTTCGCGGTGACGGCGCTCGTCGGATTCGCGGGTCACGATCAGCACTCGATCTTCTTCGCGGACGGTGATGCAGGACTGGAGTGTCACCGCGAGCTTACCGAGCGACCCGGTCACCTCAATGGTTCCGTCCGCCTGGCTCCACTCAACCCCGTCGGGGAGCGGTATTGGTCTTTCGCCTACTCGCGACACGGGAACTCCCGGGCGGCCGAGCCAGCTACCAGATGTGGCAAATCACTTCTCCTCCGAGCCGCCGGCGATACGCCTGCGAGCCCGTCATCATTCCCTGGGACGTGGAGAGCACACTGGCTCCCACCCCACCCATCACCCGGGGGATGTTGGTCGCGCCGGTGTAGATGCGCAGCCCCGGCTTGCTGATCCGTTTCAGGCCGCTGATCGCCGGCCGGCGCTCCTCGTCATACTTCAGGTCGATGCGCAGCAGTGGTTGCGGCGGCTCTTCGATGATCTCGAAGCCGCCGATGAACCCTTCGGCCTCGAGGACCTTGACGATTGCCACCTTGGCTTTGGCCGAAGGCAGCGTAAGGCTCTCGTGGTCCGCCTTGCAGGCGTTGCGAATGCGCGTCAGCAGGTCCGCGATCGGATCGCTGGCGGTGAATTTTCGTTGTGACGTAGCCATCTTGTTACCCGTTACCAGCTTGACTTGGTGACACCGGGAACCAGCCCCTGCAGGGCTCGTTCGCGGAAGCAAATGCGGCACATTCCAAACTTACGCATGTAGGCCCGCGGTCGCCCGCAGATCCCGCACCGGTTCCGGAATTGCACCTTGAAGTTCGGTGGCCGCTTCCATTTTTCGATTTTGCATTTCTTGGCCAACTACTGGTTACCTTCCCCGGCTAGGCCGCGTCACGGTGGAACGGACAGCCCATCATTTCCAGAAGGGCCATGGCCTCGGAATCATTCGGCGCGGAAGTCACGATAGTGACCTGGAATCCGCGCACTCGGTCGATTGCGCTGTAGTCGATCTCGGGGAAAATGAGCTGCTCGTCGAACCCGATCGAGTAGTTCCCGCGGCCGTCGAATGCCGACCGCGAGAGCCCGCGGAAGTCACGCACCCGCGGTATTGCGATGGTGAACAGCCGGTCCAGGAAGTGGTACATCCGTTCACCGCGCAGGGTCACCATGCAGCCAACTCGCATCCCGGCGCGCAGGTGAAAATTCGAAATGGCCTTCCGCGATCGGGTGATGACCGGCCGCTGGCCCGCCATTATCGCCATGTCACGCACCATCGCCTCGGGGGCGTTGGCGTTTTCGATCGCCTCCCCCAGACCCGAGTTCAGGACGATCTTCACCAGTCCCGGGACCCGCATCGTGTTATCCAGATCCAGTTGCTTCATCAGCGCCGGTCGAATCTCCGTTTCGTACCGATGTTTAAGTCTCGATGCCACTAGCCGTCTATCACCTCTCCGCAGCGCTTGCAGATGCGTACTCTGGACCCGTCCGCCAGCGTTGACCTGCCCACCCGTGTGGCCTGGTCACACTTCGGGCACACCAACATCACGTTCGACACCGGCAACGGGGCATTGAATTCGATGATCCCAGAGGGTTGCCCGGGGGCGCGCGGGCGGGTGTGCCGCATGCGCACGTTCACGCCTTCCACAACCACCTTGCGGATCTTCGGCATGACCTCGATGATCTCGCCGCGCTCGCCACGGTTGCGGCCGCGCGTCACGACCACCTGGTCACTCTTCTTGACCTTCAGGCCGGCCACGGCTAGAGCACCTCCGGCGCCAGCGACACGACCCGGGCAAACCGGGTCTCGCGCAGTTCTCGCGCCACCGGCCCGAATATCCGGGTGCCGGCCGGAGCCTCCTGCGGATCCAGGATCACCGCCGCGTTGTCGTCAAATCGAATCCGCGACCCGTCGGGGCGCTTGTATTCCTTGGCAACCCGGACGACCACCGCCCTCACCACCCGTCCCTTCGGGACGGGGCTGTTAGGAGCAGCCTGCTTGACCGAGCCGACGACCATGTCGCCAACCCCGGCATAGCGCCGACCGGACCCGCCCAGGACGCGGATCACCAGTAGTTCGCGGGCGCCGCTGTTGTCGGTGACCCGGACTCTAGATTGCTGCTGTATCAATCGAAAGTGCCTCTTCTTCGGGCTTGATTTCGGCCCGCCCGACTATCTCGCGCAGGCGCCAGGTCTTACGTTTGCTGATGGGGCGCGACTCTTCAATCACGACTTCGTCGCCCACGTGACATTCGTTCTCGGGGTCGTGCGCCAGGAAGCTGTTCTGCGAGCGCACCGGCTTTCCGTATAGCCGGTGGCGCCGGTAAGTGATCAGCTCCACCGTGATCGTCTTGTCCATGGCCTCGCTGGTCACCATGCCCTGTATGCGTCGCTTTCGAGCTGCCACGGCTAGGACCTATTCCTCATCGTCGTTGTAATCATTTTCGTCTTCTTCCGCTCGTACTGTCTCGGTAAGGATCGTCATTATCCGGGCGATGTCCTTGCGTGTGGAGGCCAGCTGCGCGTAGTCCTCTAGTTGATGGGTCGCGTTCTGAATACGCAGTTGGAAAAGGTCTTCTTTGCGCTCGTCCAGTTGCTGTCGAAGCTCATCAGCGCTAAACGCCCTCAATTCACTCGGCTTAGCCAACGACGGCCTCCCGATCGCGATAGAGCACCCGGGTGTCGACCGATAGCTTGTGGCCCGCGAGCCGGAACGCCTCTTCGGCCATGTCCTCGGGGACGCCAGAGATTTCGAAAAGAATTCTCCCCGGCTTGATCACCGCCACCCAGTGGTCCACCGCTCCCTTGCCGCCGCCCATCCGCGTCTCCACCGGCTTCCGGGTGATCGGCTTGTCCGGGAAGATGCGAATCCACACCTGCCCGCGCCGCCGCATGTGGTGGGTTAGCACCCGCCGGGCCGACTCGATCTGGCGGCTGTTTACGTAACCCATCGTGGTGGCCTGCAGGCCGAAGTCCCCGTGGTGCAGGCTGCTGCCGCGCGAGGCCACACCTTTGTTACGACCGCGGTGCATCTTGCGGAATTTGGTGCGCTTGGGCATCAACATCGGTCCACGCTACCTCTCCACGCCCTGGGGCAGGTTCCGCGGTTCGCGGCTCTCGTTGTTCGATTCCTGTTCCTGCCCGAATCCGCGATGCACCCACGCCTTCACTCCGATGGAGCCGTAGGTGGTGCGGGCCGTGGCTTGGCCATAGTCGATGTCGGCGTTGAGCGTCTGCAATGGCACGCGGCCACGAATCTCAAACTCGCTGCGTGACATCTCGCGACCGCCGAGACGGCCGCTGACCATGATCTTCACGCCCTCGGCCCAGGCTCGCATGCAGCGCTCCGCGCTCATCTTGATGGCCCGCCGGAACGAAACCCGGCGCTCGATTTGGTCGGCCACGTTGCGTGCGACCAGGTAAGCGTCGAGTTCGGGATTGGAGATTTCGTAAATGTTCACAAAGATCCGCTTGCCGAAATGCCTGGCCAGCGCCAGTTGCAGCGCCTCGCGGTTCGAACCCCCACGGCCAATCACAATCCCGGGCCGCGATGTGTGGATCGTCACGCGAATGACGTTCGACGCGCGACGGATGCCAATGCCGGAGACGCCGGCGCCGAAACTACGCCGCCCTCGGCTGCGCTCGTCACTGCCCGGCGGGTTCTTGAGCCACTGGCGAATCACCCGGCGGATTTCGTCGTCTTCCAGCAAGAACTTCGCATAGTCGCGGTCGGCGTACCACTGGCTGTCCCAGCCGCGCAAATAGCCCAGGCGATATCCGATTGGGTGTACTTTTCGCCCCATCTAGGACTCCCGCTCGTCGACTACGACGGTGATATGGGCCATCCGCTTCTTGTACCAGCCCGGCCGGCCCCGTGATTTAGCCCGCAAGCGCTTGAGCCGCGGCCCGTCATCAACGGAAATCCGCGACACGTACAGGTTGCCGGGGGGCAGCCCGTAGTTGTTTTCCGCGTTGGCCACCGCCGACTTGACCACCTTGGCGATAAAGTGCGCGCCGCGGTTCGGCAGGAACGCCAGCGTCGCCAGCGCGCCTTCGACGTCCTGGCCCACTATCGAACGGCCGACCAGGCGCGCCTTGTGTGGCCCGATTCTTAAGTATTTCGCGGTTGCCCAAACTTCCAACTAAGTTCCTCTTCGCTACTCTCTCGGGCCTGTGGATCTCATCTCGGCATGGCCCCGGAACACCCTCGTCGGGGCGAACTCCCCGAGCTTGTGTCCGACCATGTTTTCGGTGATGTACACCGGCACGTGCCTGCGCCCGTCATGGACAGCGATCGTATGGCCGACCATGTCAGGGAAGATCGTCGACCGGCGGCTCCAGGTCCTGATGACCACCTTCTCGCCGCGACGATCCAGATCGCGCACCCGCTTCAGCAGGCGCTCGTCTACGTAGGGTCCCTTTTTGAGTGATCGTGACATTACCGGTGTTCTACTTCTCTTCTATCTATTCTGTGTGCTTAGCGCCGTTTGCCACGGCGGCGGATTATGAACTTGTCGCTACGCCGTCGTCCACGGCGCGTCTTGTATCCCATGGCCGGTCGGCCCCAGGGCGTTTTCGGTGGCATTCCGGTGGGGGACTTGCCTTCGCCTCCGCCGTGCGGGTGGTCGTTCGGGTTCATCGCCGACCCGCGGACGGTCGGCCGTCGTCCCAGCCAACGGGACCGTCCGGCCTTGCCCAGTGAGGTGTTGCCGTGATCCTCGTTGCCGACGACGCCGATCGTCGCCATGCAACGCTGATGAACCAGCCGCATCTCCCCCGAAGGCAACCGCAACGTTACCATGCCCTTGTCTTTGGCCATAACCTGCAGCGAGGTGCCGGCGCTCCGCGCCAGCTGGGCCCCGCAACCCGGCTGCATCTCGACACAGTGCACCGTCGTGCCGTCGGGGATGTGCTGAAGCTCAAGCGCGTTGCCGACCCGCAATTCCGACTCCGGTCCAGCGGAGATTATGTCGCCAATCGCGACTCCCGACGGCGCCAGGATGTAGCGCTTTTCGCCGTCGCGATAGTGCAGAAGCGCGAGCCGGGCCGAGCGGTTCGGGTCGTACTCGATGGCCGCGATCCGGGCCGATATCCCGACCTTGTCGCGTTTCCAGTCGATGATGCGAAGCCGGCGCTTCGTCCCACCGCCCCGATGGCGAACCGTAATGCGGCCCTGGTTGTTGCGCCCGGCCTTGCGTTTCAAGGGGCGCAGCAGCGCCTTCTCGGGCTTCTTGCCTTTGGTCAGCTCCGACGTATCCACCGCGATGTAGGCGCGACGCCCCGGCGATGTCGGCTTGAAGGTTCTCAGCGCCATATCAATACCACCTAGATTCCGGGGAAGATGTCAATGGTCTGACCCTGCTGCAGGGTCACAGTCGCCTTCTTCCAGTCGGGACGCTTCCCCCGACTCTGCCCGTAGCGGCGCCACTTCCCGCGCACCCGCGACACATTCACTGCCCTGACGTTCACTTCAAAAATCTCTTCCACCGCAGCCTTTATCTGTACCTTGTTCACACCATCGGCGACTTCGAATACGTACTTGTCGATCTCGGCCATGCCGGTCGACTTCTCAGTCACGATCGGGCGCACGATTACGTCACGCAGATTCATCGCCACGTCGCTTTCGCATAGCCTCCAACGCCGCCGTCGACACCACCACGTGGTCGGCGCTCAAGATGTCACTGGCGCTTACGGTGTCCGCCCGGGCCACCACTACACCTTGTAAATTGGCCGTGGATCGCGCCAACCCCTGGCTGATTCCAACATCCACCAGGAGTGCCCGGCCTTCCAGTCCCGCCGCGTCGAGCCATGCTCGCCGCGTTCGGGTCTTCTCGTCGGCCAGGTCGAGGCTTCCGATCACGCTCAACGCGGCCGCCGCCACCTTGAGCCCGACGGCCACCCGAAAGGCAGTCGCCCGCTCGCGGCGATTCAGCGTCCGGCTGTAGTCGCGTGGCTTGGGCGCAAACACCACCCCTCCACCGCGCCAGTGCGGAGCGCGGATCGTGCCCTGTCGGGCGCGTCCGGTGCCCTTCTGGCGCCAGGGCTTACGGCCGCCGCCACGGATTTCGCCGCGGGATCGCGAAGACTGGGTGCCGCGTCGCATGTTGGCCAGGTGGTCGACAATCGTCCGTTTCAGCAGTCCGACCGGCAGATCGGCCGGCACGAACTCCGCGGGAACATCAACCGTGCCCGTTTCTTTTCCGTCAGGACCAAGCTGCCGGGCAGTTGCCGCTTGCGTCGCGGATCCCGAGGCCATTAGTTCGACCCCGGTTTCATCAGGACGATCGAGCCGTTGTTGCCAGGCACCGGCCCCTTCAAGAGCACCACGTTGCGCTCCTCCAGGACCCGAAAGACGGTCACGTTCTTGACGGTCACCCGTTTGTTGCCCACTTGGCCGGCCATGCGCGTGCCTTTGAACACCCGGCCGGGGGTCGTGCCGGCGCCGACGGAACCGGGAGCGCGCTCGCGGTCCGATTGGCCGTGGGTTCGCTTGCCGCCGTGGAATCCGTGGCGTTTCATGACTCCGGCGAAGCCTTTCCCCTTGGAAGTGCCCGTGACGCTCACGTTCTGACCGGGCTCGAACACGCCCGCCGTAACCGTGTCTCCGACCGCGACGCCGGTATCACCGGTGACGCGAAATTCGCGCAGGTGACGCAGGGGCGAATTGTCCCCCAGGTGACCCAGTTGCGCCTGGGTCAGCCGGGTCTCGCGGGTCTCACCGAAACCAATCTGCACCGCTTCGTAGCCGTCGTTCTCCAGGGTCTTGACCTGGGTCACGCTGCAGGGCCCGGCCTCCACGACCGTAACCGGGATATAGCGACCGTCGTCGTCGTAGACATGGGTCATTCCCACCTTCTTGCCGATCAAGCCAATACTCATGCCGGCGCTACGACTTCAACTCGATGTCGACACCGGCCGGCAGATCCAGGTTCAGCAATGCGTCCATCGTCTCGGGCTTGGGATCGATAACATCGATCAGCCGCCGATGGGTCCGCATCTCGAACTGCTCGCGCGAGTCCTTGTCGATAAACGGTGAACGAATCACCGTCCACTTGTTGATCTTCGTGGGCAACGGAATCGGCCCGCGGACCTCAGCTCCGGTCCGCTCGGCGTTCTCAATGATGCGCCCCGCGGACTGGTCCAGGATGCGATGGTCATATGCCTTCAGCCGGATACGAATCCGCTGCCGGCGGCGCGACGACCGTCGTTTTCTTGTAGCTCCTTCAGCCAGGGGAGTTCAGTCCTTTACTTATCTATCTTGGTTACGGAGCCGGCGCCAACCGTCACACCGCCTTCGCGAATGGCGAACCGTACGCCACGCTCAAGCGCCACCGGGGTAATTAGCTTCACGCCCATCTCGACGTTGTCGCCAGGCACCACCATCTCCATCCCACCGGGCAGTTCGATCTCGCCGGTCACGTCGGTCGTTCGGATGTAGAACTGCGGTCGGTAGCCGTGGAAGAACGGCGTGTGGCGGCCACCCTCTTCGCGTTTCAGCACGTAGACCTCGGCGGCAAACTCGGTGTGCGGTGTGATGCTGCCGGGCTTAGCCAGCACCTGGCCGCGTTCTACTTCGTCGCGCTCAATACCGCGCAGCAGGCAGCCCACGTTGTCGCCGGCCTGGCCTTCGTCGAGCGTCTTGCGGAACATCTCGACTCCGGTCACCACGACGCCGGTGTGGCCCTCGCCCATGCCGACGATGTCGACCGGGTCGCCGGTGTGCACGATCCCGCGGTCGATCCGGCCGGTGACCACGGTACCGCGGCCCTTGATGCCAAACACGTCCTCGATCGCCATCATGAAGTCCTGGTCAACCGGGCGTGGCGGCGTGGGGACGTACTCGTCCACCGCGGCCATCAGCTCCCAGATGCACTTGTATTCCGGCGCGTCAGGGTCATCGCTATCGCACTCGATCGCCGCCAGGGCGCTTCCGCGCACGACCGGAAGGTCGTCGCCGTCGAACTCGCGCTCGGACAGCAGCTCGCGCACTTCCAGCTCGACCAATTCCAGCAGTTCCTCGTCGTCGACCAGATCTTCTTTGTTCAAGAAGACAACCATCGACGGAACCTCCACCTGCCTTGCCAGCAGGACGTGCTCGTGGGTCTGCGGCATCGGGCCGTCGGGGGCGCTGACCACCAGGATGGCGCCGTCCATCTGCGCCGCACCGGTAATCATGTTCTTGATATAGTCGGCGTGTCCGGGGCAGTCCACGTGGGCGTAGTGGCGGTTGTCGGTTTCGTACTCCACGTGCTGGATCGCGATCGTGATACCCCGCGCCTTCTCTTCCGGGGCGTTGTCGATCGTGTCGAATTCTCGGTACTCAGCCATCTGCTTGAGCCCCAGAACCTTCGTGATCGCCGCGGTTAGCGTGGTCTTACCATGGTCGATGTGACCGATGGTGCCGACGTTGACGTGCGGTTTGGTTCGTTCGAATTTCTCTCTTGCCATCTAGCCCTCTGGTTTCTCCGAGGAAGGCTTCACCTTCCCGAATCTCCTTGCATCCCGTTTTAGCGCAGACATCCTATACATATCTTACGTAGTCGCGAACTCTGAGCTCATCGACGCAACCGCAACTTCGGCGTAGTGCGCGAACTCCAGCGTGAAGGTCCCGCGACCCTGCGTCAACGAACGAAGCTCGCCAGCATAACCGAACAATCCCGCGAGCGGGACAAACGCGCTCACCTGAACCTGTTCTTTATCGACCACCGCGTCCCGAATATCGGCCTTCTTGGAAGCCAGGTTGCCCACGACTTCGCCCATGTAGCCCTCCGGCGCGATTACTTCCATCTCCATTATTGGTTCCAGCACGACGCTTCTGGCCTTCGCCATACCATCCTTCATCGCCATGGTTCCCGCGATCTGGAAGGCCAGTTCTGACGAGTCCACCTGGTGCGACGAACCGTCCACAATCCTGACCGCGATATCGGTCATCGGATACCCGTGGGGCCCGTCGGTGAGCGCACTGCGAATACCGGTCTCAACCGCGGAGATGAATTCTATCGGAATCGAGCCGCCAACGATCTTTCGCTCGATCGAATTTCCGGCCCCGGGAGCCGCCGGTTCCAGTTCGAGCACCACATGCCCGTACTGGCCGCGTCCACCGGTCTGTCGCACGAATTTGCCCTCCGCCTCAACTTCACGCCGAATTGTGCCGCGATAGGCCACCTGCGGGGCACCCACGTTGGCCTGTAAGCCGAACTCCCGCCGCATGCGATCGACGATCACCTCAAGGTGCAGTTCCCCCATGCCGGCGATGATGGTCTGGACGGTCTCGCTGTCAGCGCTCACCTGGAACGTCGGATCCTCTTCGCCCAGCCGGCCCAGCGCTTCCGTCATCTTGTCCTGATCGCCCTGGCCCTTCGGCTCCACCGCCACGCGCATCACCGGGTCCGGGAAGCTGATCGCCTCCAGCAGCACCGGTCGGCCGCGATCGGAAAGCGTGTCGCCGGTGGACGTGTTTCGCAGCCCGATGGCGGCGATGATGTCACCGGCGCCCACACTCTCTTTGATCTGCTCGCGTTTGTCGGCATGCATCCGCAGCAGCCGTCCCACGCGCTCCCGCCCCTTCTGGGTGGAGTTGTAGACCTGGTCCCCGGGACTCAGTGTCCCTGAGTAAATTCGTAGATAGGTCAACCGGCCGCTGAATGGGTCGCTGACAATCTTGAACGCCAGCGCCGCCAGCGGCTCACTGGAATCCGGGCCGCACAGCACCGCTTCCCCGGTCTTGGCGTGTTCTGCCTCAACCGGCGGGACATCCAGCGGCGAGGGCAAGTAGTCCACGATCGCGTCGACTATGGCCTCTACACCCTTGTTTCGGAGCGCGCTACCGGTAAGCACCGGCACGATTTCGTTGGCCAGCGTCGCCCGCCGGATCGCCGCCCGCAGATCCGCAGGCCGGATCGTCTCGCCTTCCAGGTATACCTCGGCGATATCGTGATCGAAATCGGCGACAAGTTCGATCAGTTTTTCACGAACCGCGGCAGCAGGTGCGGCCGCCGCTTCTTCGATCTCGCCGATCTCCACCGATTCCTTCCCTTCGACGAAATTTCGCTGGTTCATCTCCACCAGGTCCACCACCGCCCGCAGTTCGTTCTCGGCACCCAGGGGAAGCTGCACAATCGCTGGCACCGCGTTCAGGCGATCGCGAATCATCTCGACCGTCCGCTCCAGGCTGGCGCCCCGGCGGTCCATCTTGTTCACAAAGGCAAATCGTGGCACCCCGTAGCGATCGGCCTGCCGCCAGACCGTCTCGGACTGCGGCTGCACGCCCGCGACCGCGTCGAACACCACAACCCCGCCATCGAGTACTCGCAGCGAGCGTTCGACCTCGGCGGTGAAGTCCACGTGCCCCGGGGTATCGATGATGTTGATGCGATGGTCTCGCCAAGAGCAGGTGGTGGCGGCAGCGGTGATGGTTATGCCGCGCTCACGCTCCTGCACCATCCAATCCATCGTCGCCGCGCCGTCGTGGACTTCGCCCGTGCGGTGAATCCGCCCGGAGCAATACAAAATCCGCTCGGTGACCGTGGTCTTGCCGGCGTCAATATGCGCAATGATCCCAATGTTCCGCGTTGATTCAAGTCCGGGAAGTGAAACCAATTTCTGCAGTACCTCGAGATCGGCGCTTGAGCCGGCCTACCAGCGGTAGTGGGCGAAGGCCTTGTTTGCGTCCGCCATGCGATGACTCTCTTCTTTTCGCCGTACGGCGGCACCCTCGTTGTTGGCGGCTTCGGTGAATTCAGCGGCCAACCGCTCGATCATGGTCTTGCCGGGCCGCGCCCGCGCCGCCTGCACCAGCCAGCGGACCGAAAGTGAATAGCGTCGGTCGCCCCGGATCTCAATCGGCACCTGGTAGGTGGCGCCACCGACCCGGCGGGGCTTCACTTCCAGATGCGGCGTGGCGTTGCGAATGGCGGCCTCGAACACCTCCACCGGGTCCGCCCCGTTCCGCTCCTCCATCACGTCAAACGCCCGGTAAAGCAGCCTCTGAGCGAGCGACTTCTTGCCGTCCCGCATCAACATGTTGATGAACCGCGACACGCTGCGATTGTGGTACTTGGGGTCCGGTTGGACGGGTCTTCTTGGCGGTCTGTTTCTTCTGGGCATTTCCTGGCGTTTTCCGTTTGGCCTTTTAGTTCTACGTCACCGGGCGCGGATACAGATTCACTGTCAAATGACGCGAAGTCCCCGGAGGTACCTCGCGACTGCCTATTTATCCATCTTCGCGCCGTACTTGGACCGCGACTGCCTTCGGTCTTCGACCCCGGTCGCGTCGTACGCGCCGCGGACGATGTGATAGCGAACACCGGGCAGATCCTTCACCCGCCCACCGCGCACCAGCACCACCGAATGCTCCTGCAGCGTGTGCCCCTCACCGGGAATGTAGGCAAGAACCTCCATACCGTTCGAGAGACGCACGCGAGCCACCTTCCGCAGTGCCGAGTTCGGCTTCTTCGGGGTGACCGTCCTCACCTGGACGCAAACTCCCCGCTTCTGCGGTGAGCCGCCGGTCCGCACCATCCGCCGCTTGATGCTGTTATAGGACCAGTGCAAAGCCGGAGCCGCCACCTTGCGACGGGCCTTGCGTCGTCCTTTTCGCACCAATTGACTGATTGTGGGCACGAACGATTACGTCACTTTCCTACGGAGTACACAGCACTAGATAGATGCCCATGGCACCAAGAAGGGAGGCTATCACCCACACCCCTTCGCGGTCAACATTTCCACAGGGAACCGTACGGGTATTTCTAGGCGTCTTCCAACTCTTCGGCCGCGTCGGCCGAATCGGCACTCTCGTCGGACGCCACGGCGGCCGATTTCCCGTTGGCATCAGCTTCGGATTTCGCCGACTCGCCGTCGCCATTGGTGGTCGCAGCCGCTCCGTTGCCTTCGCCGTCCGGCAGCGCGGCGCCGGCCTCGCCATCGCGCAGCTCGTCAGCCTCGGCCATCGCCTGGAACGCGGAGAGGAGCGAGAATCGACCGTGCCCCTTGCCGGTGCCGGCGGGGATCAGCTTGCCGATAATCACGTTCTCTTTCAATCCGCGCAGCCGATCGGTGGAACCCTGCAGGGCGGCCTCCGTCAGCACCCGGGTCGTGTCCTGGAAGGACGCCGCCGCCAGGAAGCTCTCGGTATTCAGCGAAGCCTTCGTGACTCCAAGCAGCACCGGACTCGAACTGGCCGGTTTGCCGCCGCCCTCAATCGCTTCGTCATTGAGCTTACGCCAGCGCATCTTGTCCACCAGCTCACCGGGCAAGAGCTCGGTGTCGCCGGCGTCCTCAATAAGCACCTTCCGGAGCATCTGGCGGATGACGATCTCCACGTGCTTGTCACTCACGGGTACGCCAACCACTCGATACGTTCCCTGAATTTCGTTCAGGAGATAACGTTGCAGGTTGGTATCGCCGCGCACTCGAAGCACGTCGTGCGGATTCAGCGAGCCTTCCGTAAGCTGCTGTCCCTTCACCACCTCGTCGCCGCTCTGCACGTGCAGGCGGACCGAGTGCGAGATCGGGTACTCCAGCATGTCGGTGGCTTCGCTGCTGATCACGACTTTCTTCTTCGTGACCTTCGCGATACCGCCCAGATCCGCGAGAATCGGAGAGCCATCGGCCACGATCTTGCTGGCCTTGGACTTCCTGCTCGACTTGCTCTTCTTGGTCGCCTTCTTCGGCGGGGCGGGCTCTTCCTCCCCGACGAACTCGGCGATCACGTCGCCCTTAGAGACGATCTTCTTGCTGACAACGGTGGACTTGTACCCGGGGGGAATGTCCACCTCTTGCTTCTGGACCTTGGAGTTCTTGAGCCGCAGGAAGATTGATTCTTCCTCGTGCACGATGTCGATATCACCGTCCATCTCCGCCATGACCGCCTGGCCCTTCGGCACGCGGGCTTCGAAGATTTCCTCCACGCGCGGCAGGCCGCGGGTGATGTCATCGGTGCGATAGGTGCCACCAGTGTGGAAGGTCCGCATCGTCAACTGGGTTGCCGGCTCGCCAATCGACTGCGCGGCAATGATTCCCACCGCGGTGCCGAGTTCAACGTGCTCGTTGCGGGCCAGGTCGTAGCCGTAGCAGCGTTGGCAGATGCCGCGCTCCGCCCGGCACTGCATCACCGTGCGCACGGTGACGGTCGTCACCTCGCGCTCTTCAAGCAAGTCCCGTTCCGTCAGCCCAACGATTTCGCCGGATCGGACCAGGATCTCGCCGGTATCCGGATCGACCACATCGGCCATCAGCACCCGGCCAAACGCTCGACTGGCGATCGAATCGCCGTAGTCGAACTCCGCCCCGGCGATGATTTCCAGTCCCTCCGGGGTACCACAGTCCTCCATGGTGACAATCGTGTCCTGGGAGACGTCAACCAGGCGCCGGGTCAGATAGCCGGATTCGGCCGTCCGCAGCGCCGTGTCCGCCAGGCCCTTGCGGGCTCCGTGAGTGGAAATGAAGTATTCGAATACGCTCAGTCCTTCGCGGAAGTTCGAGCGGACCGGCATCTCAATAACCCGGCCGTTGGGATCGGTCATCAACCCCCGCATCCCGGCGATCTGTCGGATCTGGTCAAAGTTGCCCTTAGCCGAACCGGACGCACCCATCAGGTAAACCGGGCCCAGCGGATCGAGGCCGTCCTCCACTGCCTCGCTGACGCTCTTCATTGCGGCCGCCCAGGAGCGCACGTGCAGGTTGTAGCGTTCCTGTTCGGTGACGATGCCCTGGTTGAACTGATCCTCGATCTTTTCAACCGCATCCTCGGTGTCGTTCAGGATGTCGCCCTTGATTGGCGGGATCGTCAGATCCGCCATCGCCATCGTGACTCCCGAGCGGGTCGCCCAGTGGAAGCCGATTGTCATCAGGTCATCGGCCACCTGCGCGCAGACCGCCGATCCATGGTCGTAGTAGATGTCGGTAATCAGATCCTTGAGTTGCCCTTTGTCCAGCAGGCTCTCCACCGGCCGGGCCTCGGGCGGCAGGATGTCGCCGAAGAACACTCGCCCGGCCGAAGTCGTAAAGAGCGCCCCATCGGGGCGTTCTTCCGTGATCGCGACTTCGCCCTCGTTCGCCCGCATCAGGATTTCCTCGTGCAGGTCGATCAGGCCCGCTTCGAACGCGGCGCTCACCTCATTGCCGTCGGTGAACACCCGGGGATGTTCGCGCTTCGCCACCGGCGGCAGCGTCAGGTAGTAGCACCCCAGAATCATGTCCTTGGTCGGGCCGATCACCGGCGAACCGTCCGCCGGCGAAAGCAGGTTGCGGCTGCTCATCATCAACCGCCGCGCCTCTTCCTGAGCGGTCATCGACAGCGGCACGTGAACCGCCATCTGGTCGCCGTCAAAGTCGGCGTTGTACGAGAAGCACACCAGCGGATGAATCTGGATGGCGCTGCCCTGCACCAGGCGGATGCTGAAGGCCTGGATGCCCAGTCGGTGCAGCGTCGGAGCGCGGTTCAGCAGGATCGGGTGATTCCGCGTCACTTCCTCCAGGATGTCCCAGACTTCCGGGTCGGCGCGCTCCACCACTCGCTTGGCGCTCTTGATGTTGCTGGCCAACTCGTAGTCCACCAACCGGCGCATGACAAACGGTTTGAAGAGCTCCAGTGCCATCCGCGTCGGCAGGCCACATTCGTCCAACTTGAGGTCGGGGCCCACCACGATGACGGACCGGCCGGAGTAATCGACCCGCTTGCCCAGCAGGTTCTGGCGGAATCGCCCTTGCTTCCCGCGCAGCAGGTCGCTCAGCGACTTGTAGGGGTGCGATCCCGAACCCGTAATCGGTCGCCCTCGCCGGCCGTTGTCGACCAGTGCGTCAACCGCCTCCTGCAGCATCCGTTTCTCGTTGCGAACGATGATTTCCGGGGCTCCGAGCTCAATCAGTCGTTTCAATCGGTTGTTGCGGTTGATAACCCGGCGGTAGAGGTCGTTCAGGTCGCTCGTGGCAAACCGGCCACCGTCCAGCTGGACCATCGGCCGCAGGTCCGGCGGCAGCACCGGGAGCACCGAGATGATCATCCAATCAGGCTGATTCCCGGATCGCCGAAACGCCTCTACGACTCGCAATCGCTTCGTGGCCTTGCGGCGCTTCTGGATCGAGTTCGCGCCAAGATCGGCGCGTAGCTCAACAGCCAATTCGTCAAGGTCAATCTGGCCGATGAGTTCCAGCATCGCCTCGGCGCCGCTGGTGGCCTTGAAGACGTCGCCGCAGGTGCCCTGCAATTCCTGGTAGCGCAGCTCCGACAGCAGCTGTCGGGAAGCCAGCGTCTCCAGGTCGATCAGGCGGCGCTCGTAGTACTCGTCCACCTCGGTCAGGCGTTCCTTCAGCGTCTCGTCAGAGCGCGAGCGCTGGTCCTCCACCCGGACCCGTTCGTTGGAAATATCCGTCTCACGACGGGAATCCAGATCCTTGCGCTCCTCTTCGAGTTGCTCGCGCAGCCGGGCCGAAGCCTCCTCGAAGGCCGGCTCCACGCCCTTACTGTGCCGGGCGGTGATCTTCGTTCCCGTGGTTACGATGGGATCTAGCATCCAACTGAGCTTGATATCATCCGGCGCCTTCTGGGACTTGTTCTCAGCTAGGACGCGCAGGACGACATCGGTCTCCGTCCGCAGCTTCTGGATGTCTTCCTCCACCTTGACCGGAAGCTGTGCCGCCTCGTTGTCGAAACGCGCGCGGATCTCAAGAATCTGCCGCTCGAGGTCGTCGTCGAGTGACTCGATCATGTCCTCGACCTCAACCGCCGTCTCGTCCAGGCGGGTCTTGTGGTCGTCGTCAATCGACGCGATCGCCTCCGCCCGCCGCTTCTCGTCCAGTTCGGTGACGATGAACGACGCGAAATAGATGATCTTTTCCAGGTTCCGGGGAGAGATATCCAGCAACTGGCCGAGCCGGCTGGGCGTTCCCTTCACGTACCAGATGTGCGTCACCGGTGTAGCGAGTTCCACATGCCCCATGCGCTCGCGCCGCACGCGCGTCCGCGTTACCTCAACCCCGCACTTGTCGCAGATGATCCCCTTGTAGGTGATGCGCTTGTACTTGCCACAGGCGCACTCCCAGTCCTTCGTCGGACCGAATGTCCGCTCGCAGAACAGGCCGTCGCGCTCGGGCTTGAGCGTGCGGTAGTTAATCGTCTCCGGTTTCAGCACCTCGCCGTATGACCAGGAGCGGATTTGCTCCGCGGAAGCCAGGCCAATCCGGATCGCGTCAAAGTCGTTGACTTCCAACATTGCCAGCTATACCCCTTAGAGCTTGTATTCGCGACCCTCGATGTTGATTCCATCGAGGTCGGGCAGGTATTCCTGCGACGAGTCAACAGCGATCGATATTTCTTCATCGGCAGAGTTGAGCACATCCACCGCCAGCCCCAGGCTCTGTAGCTCCTTGACCAGCACCCGGAACGATTCAGGAACCCCCGGATCGAGGATAATCTCCCCTTTGACGATGGCTTCGTAGGTCTTCACCCGGCCGAGCACATCGTCGGACTTCACGGTCAGCATTTCCTGCAGCACGTGGGCCGCGCCGTAGGCCTGCAGCGCCCAAACTTCCATCTCGCCGAACCGCTGCCCGCCCATCTGCGCCTTACCGCCCAGCGGCTGCTGGGTGATTAGCGAGTAGGGGCCGGTGGACCGGCCGTGGATCTTGTCTTCGACCAGGTGGGCGAGTTTCAGCATGTACATCTGGCCCACGACTACCGGCTTGTCGAACGGATCTCCGGTACGTCCATCGTACAGAGTTACCTTACCGTCCCTGGAAAGACCGGCCTCTTCAAGCAAGTTCTCAACTTCCATCTCACTCGCGCTGTCAAACACTGGCGAGACGACCCTGATGTTTAGCTTCTTGGCAGCCGCGCCGGCGTGCATCTCGAGCAGCTGCCCGACGTTCATCCGCGACGCCGCACCCAACGGATTCAGCACGATATCCACCGGGGTACCATCCTCGAGGTACGGCATGTCTTCCTGCGGTAGCACCAGCGAGATCACCCCCTTGTTCCCGTGGCGCCCGGCCATCTTGTCGCCTTCCGAAATCTTGCGCTTGGAAGCGATGCTAACCCGGACGACGTGATTCACGCCCGCCGCCAGGTCGGTGCCGTCTTCGCGGCTGAACTGTCGGACATCGATCACTGTCCCGGCGTCACCAGCGGGAACGTGCTTCGACGTGTCCTTCACCTCGCGGGCGTCGCGCCCGAAGATGGCCCGCAGCAGCCGGTCTTCACCGGTCAACTCGGTCTCACCCTTCGGCGTGATCTTGCCCACGATGATGTCGTCGGGCGCGACCTCGGCGCCCACGTAGACGATCCCGTCCTCGTCAAGGTTGCGCAGCGCTTCTTCGGCCACGTTGGGAATATCGCGGGTGATCTCTTCCGGGCCCAGCTTGGTATCGCGCGCGTCGACCTCAAACTTCTCGATGTGAATCGAGGTGTAGATGTCCTCCGTGACCAAGTTTTCGCTGATCACGATCGCGTCCTCGAAGTTATATCCTTCCCAGAACATGAAGGCGCACAGGATGTTGCGTCCCAGCGCCAACTGGCCGCGATCGGTCGACGAACTGTCCGCCAGCAGCGCGCCTGGCGCCACTTTGTCGCCGGTCTTCACGACCGCCCGATGATTGATGCAGGTTCCCTGGTTTGAGCGCTCGAAGCACCGCAACCGGTACTTGTGTTCCTTGCCGCGATTCTCCTTGACCACAATTTGGTTGGCCACCGCGCTGGTCACCGTGCCGATCTTTGTGCCTTCGTAGACAACCATGTGCCCGGAGTCCAGCGCCGCGCGGTCCTCGACGCCGGTGGATACCAGCGGCGCCTGCGGCTTCAACAGTGGTACCGCCTGGCGTTGCATGTTCGAGCCCATCAGGGCACGGTTTGCGTCATCGTGTTCCAGGAACGGGATCATCGAAGTCGGGATGCTCACCATCTGCTGTGGCGAGACATCGATCATGTCGACATCCTCGCGCGGCCCCTCGTGGAAGTCCGGGCCGGTGCGAACCGCCACCCGCTCCGCCAAGATCGTGCTGTCTTCACCAATCTCGGCGTTGGCCTGGGCAATGACCAGACGTTCTTCCACGTCCGCGGTGAGGTACTGGATGTCATCGGTCACAAACGGTTCCACGCTGATGGTGACCCCGTCGGCCTTCTTGAATCCCTTGAGCTGCTTAACCAGCTCCTCGGTGACCTTTGTTCCCTTGCGCCCCAGCGGCTTGCCGTTCTTGCCCTTCAGCCCCAGCGGCTTGTTGTCTTTGTTCCTCAGGCCTTGCCGCAGGGTCCGGCCGAGAGCCTTGGCGGCCTCCTTCGACGGGAGGTCCTTTTTGACCAGCCGGTACGGCGTCTCCAGGAACCCGTAGTCGTTCACCTGAGCGTAGGAAGCCAGCGAGCTGATCAGCCCGATATTCGGCCCCTCCGGCGTCTCAATCGGGCAGATGCGGCCGTAGTGACTGAAGTGGACATCGCGGACATCGAATCCGGCCCGCTCGCGACTCAAGCCGCCCGGCCCCATCGCGCTCAGGCGCCGTTTGTGGGCCAGCTCGGACAGCGGGTTCGTCTGATCCATGAACTGCGAAAGTTGGCTGCCGCCAAAAAACTCCTTCACCGCCGCCATCACCGGACGAGTGTTAATCAGCACCGCCGGCGTCGCCTCGGCCGCGTCCTGGATCGTCATCCGCTCTTTGATCACCCGCTCCATGCGCAGCAGGCCGGTGCGAAACTGGTTTTGCAGAAGCTCGCCGACCGGACGCACCCGGCGGTTGCCGAGGTGGTCGATCTCATCAGGACGACCCTGCGAAGCGTTCAGCCGCACGATCTCGCGGATCAGGGCCAGCAGGTCTTCCCGCCGCAGTGTGCGTTCGGAATCTTCCGTTGTAACACCCAGTCGCTTGTCCAGCTTGTACCGCCCGACCCTTCCCAGGTCGTAGCGCCGGAAATTGAAGAGCAGCTGGTTCAACAGCGAACGCGCATTTTCCTTCGTCGCCGGATCGCCCGGCCGCAGTCGGTGATACACATCGATCAGGCCTTCTTCGTGGGTCTCCGCCGGGTCGTGCCGGACCTTGCCAACTCCGATGGTCGACTCGATATAGCGGTGCTCGGCATCGGTATCGACATCCTTGAACAGCTCGTAGATTTCCTCGTCGGTGCCCCAGCCGAGTGCGCGCAGCAGAGTTGTCACCGGAATCTTGCGCTTGCGGTCGACCTTGACGCTGATGATGTTCTTCGCCGAGGTGTCAAATTCGAGCCATGCCCCACGGTTCGGGATCAGCTTCGCCGCGAACAGCCGGCGACCGGTGGCGCTGTCGATATCGGCGGTGAAGTACGCCCCGGGCGACCGCACCAGCTGGCTCACCACAACCCGCTCGGCGCCGTTGTAGATGAAGGTTCCCTTGTCGGTCATCAGGGGAAAATCACCCATGAAGACCGACATTTCCTTGATTTCTCCAGTTTGCTTGTTGTGCAGCCGCGCCGTCACCCGCAGCGGCGCCTGGTACGTGCGGTCCTGGTCGCGACATTCCTCTTCGCTGTATATGGGCTCGTCAAAGGGATCTTTCGGCACTTCGAAGTGCAGTTCCAGGTTCTTCCCGGTGAAGTCCAGGATCGGCGTAATCTCCTCGAAGAGTTCGTGCAGTCCCTGGTTGCGAAACCAGCTGAACGAGCGTTCCTGAATCTCGATCAGGTTGGGAAGTTCCAGGATGTTCGGAGTCTGCCCGAACTCGCGTCGGGCGATCGAACCGTTGGCACTGGTGGTGGTCATGCGGGGTGAAACTCCTCAGCGAGCCAAGCGACGGCTACAGATGGGTAGGGCGGGGAACGCCCGCGGACGACGTAATTGAGCGGCGTGGGGCAGGGAAGCATCCCGGACCCGAGAGGTTGCGGAATCGGTCACGAACTGGGGAAGGGCGCAGCGCAGCCTCATTCCCCCTCGTCGGTCAGATAAGTCAGATCAGCACCCGGTACATACCAGAAAGCAAAGCTCACGCTACCCCCGTTTGGGGGCCGCGCGTTCCCTGCTGGTTATGGAGTCTTAGTTTCTACGAGTATTCGGACTTTTCTCTCCGGTCCTCGTCTCGGGTCAGATGGTACCAGACATCCGGGAACTGTGCGGAAAATCGTGGAAGCGCATCACCGGCCTACCCCGGCGGCCACCGCATCTGCCGGCCGCCGAGCACGTGGATATGCAGATGCTCGACCGTCTGCCCCCCCGCCTCCCCCTGGTTTACGACCAGCCGATAGCCCCCTTCCGCCAGGCCCTCGCCGCGGGCCACATCGGCCGCCGCCACCATGAGACGACCGATCAGATCGCCATCCTTGGGAATGATGTCGGCGATCCCACTGATGTGTCGCCGGGGGATGACCAGCACGTGGGTGGCGGCCTGCGGTTGCAGGTCACGGAAGGCCACGAAGTCCTCGCCCTCGGCCACTGTGTCGGACGGTACTTCCCCGGCCGCGATTCCGCAGAAGATACAACTCATTCAATCACCTTCCGGTGTGGTCGCCGCGACCGGCACGGCCGTCAGGCGGGATTGCCCCGTAAGCTCGATTCGCGCGTGTCCGATCCGGCCGGCCAGCTCCGGCGCGCCCGTCGCCTCGACGCGCAGGTAGTTGTCGCTGAGACCGGACACCACCCCGTCTGCGGCCGCCTCCCACACAATCTCGCGCTCCGTGCCGTCGAAGCGCTCTGCGTAGCGTTGTTCCAGTTTCTCTCCCAGCTCCAGAATCTCCGTCAGGCGCGCGTTCCGGATTTCCGCACCCACCCGGGCGGCGTCCAGCGCCGCTAGCGTGCCCTCCCGGCGCGAATACGGAAAGGCGTGCAGTGAGGCGAACCCGACCGCCTCAACAAGTTCCCGGGTGGCCCGGTAATCATCGTCAGTCTCCCCCGGGAACCCGACTATTACATCTGTGCCAATCGCCACGTCCGGTGACACTGCCTTTATCGACTCAACCAGTACCCGGTACTCAGCCGCCGTGTAGGGCCGGCGCATCGCGGCGAGCACCCGGTCGGACCCGCTCTGGAGCGGCAGATGCAGGTGCGGGCAGACCCGCGAATCGCCCAGCGCGGCTAGCAGATCGCGGTCGAAGTCCATCGGCTCAATCGAGCTGATGCGCAACCGCGGCACAGCGGTGTCGGCCAGGATTCTCCCGACGAGCCGCCCGACGCGATCGTCGCCGTCCGGACAGCGGTAGGATCCCAGGCTCACTCCGGTGACCACCACCTCAACCGCTCCGGCGGCCACCAGGTCCCGCACCCGCACGACGATCTCGCCCGCCGGCCGGCTGCGCGAGCGACCCCGGGCCCGCGGCACGATGCAAAACGCGCAGACGTGGTCGCAGCCCTCCTGCACCTTCACCATCGGGCGGGTGCGCGCCGCCTCGCCAAAGCCGTTCATCGCGGTCGGCGCCGGGGCCGCCTCCCCCGCAATCCGGCCGATCTCCATCACCAGGCGATCCTGCTCAACGATCGGGAAGACTTCGGCTCGGGGAAAGAGTTCGGTCAGCCGCGCGGTCTGCACCGTGGTATAGCAGCCGGTGATTGCCACCACGGCATCGGGATAATCCCGCAGGGCCCGGTTGATGCTGCCGCGCGCCTTGCGATCGGCCACGTGGGTGACCGTGCAGGTGTTGATGACGATGGCGTCGGCGGGTGCGCCGAAGGGCACCACCGCAAAGCCCTGCTCCCTGAACCGCCGCACCAGCGCGTCGCTGTCCACCTGGTTCACCCGGCAGCCGAACGTCTTGAACGCCACTGTCGACGCCGGTCTACCCATCGCCCCCCCCTTCGCCCGCTCCAAGCCAGCCGAACCGGCGCGCCGCCAGGACGGCCAGTGCGATTACCGCCGTCTCGGATCGCAGCACCCGCGTTCCCATACCCACCGGGACTCCACCCGCGGCCTGCAACTGATCCAGTTCACGCTCGCTGAATCCCCCTTCCGCCCCCACCACCGCCGCCACCACCGAAGGTCGGGCGGCACCCAGAACCTCGTCCATCGACGGCAGCCCCGGGGCCAGCGATGGCGCCAGGAATCCGGGACCCAGCCGCGCGGCCGCCGCGGCCGTGTCCGCCGCGACCGCAACGATCGGCAGGTACGCGCCGCCGCTTTGCTCCATCGCCTCCGCCACCACCCGCTCGAATCGCTCCATATGCCACCCGCCGCCGTCCGCCGACTCGCGCGGCACCGACCGCTCGGCTGCGTAGACGATCAGTTCCGTCGCACCCAATTCGGTCGCCTTCTGCAGGCTCAGTTCGGTGTTGCCCGATTTCAACCGCGGGATAGCGAGCCGCAGTTCTCCCGCCGGCCGCTCGACCCGCCTGGAAGCATCCGACTCAATCAGGACCTCCGGCGTCAGTTTGGCCAGGATCCCGTCGATCACCCCGCCCGTCCCATCAAACAGTTGGATCGCATCGCCGACCCGCATCCGCATCACGTGCCCCACGCGATGCGCGACCTCCGGTGGCAGTCGCAGTACCGGCGCGTCCAAATCCAGCCCCTCCACCAGGAACCTCCGCCCGGGCCGGTGTTCGATGCCCATCACGGTGTCCTCGTGTAAACGAGGTTCACCCAGCGTTCCTCGTCGATGCGCTCGGCCAAGGCCAGCGGGAGTTCCGCCATCGCCGCGGTCACCAGATCGGCGCGCTCGTCCACGATACCGCCCAGAATCAGGTGGCCGCCCAGGGCGATCGGCACCGGGTAGTGCAGCGCCAACTCGCAATGGACCGCGGCGACGATGTTGGCGACAACGATGTCGAACGGTTGCGACAGGTATTGCTCGACTCCGGGCTCGCCGAGCGTACCCACCCCCAGTTCAATCCGAGCCTCCTGATCGTTGGCGGTCACGTTCTCCCGCGCCGCATCCACCGCCCGGGCGTCAGTGTCAAGCCCCACTACCGCCGCCGCTCCGAGGCCGGCGGCGGCGATGGCCAGGATCCCCGATCCGGTCCCCAGATCGAGCACCCGCCGGCCTTCCACGCCACACTGTTGGAGCGCCAGCAGTGCCTGGCGGGTCGAGACATGCAGGCCGGTGCCGAACGCCTGCCCGGGATCGAGGCTGACGACCACGTACGCGCCCGGAATCTCACTCTCATCCCAGGCCGGCACGATTCCCACCCGTCCGATAGCGAGCGGGCGGTAGAACCGTTTCCACTGTTCCATCCATTCGGATTCCTCGGTCCAGCGCTCGCCCGGCTTGCGCAGGCCCGCCGAGCCGCCACCGCCCAGCATCCAGAGAGCGTTGAATAGCTGGTACTTGGTGACCGGGAGTTCGGCCCCGTCACGCAGGTAGGCCGTAAGCCGGCAGCGCCCGTCGGGCACGAAGTCATCCAGCGCCGCGGCATCGATCATCTGCTCCACCGCCACCGCCCCTCCGGCCCAGCGGGCCATCACTGCCTGGACATCATCGACCTCGTCCTCCTCCACGACCACGTCGATCGCCAGCCAGCGTTCTCCCATCAGTCCAGGACGTCGCGCATCCGGTCCTTGAAGGTCTTCTTTCCAGAGGACCGTTCGTGGATGTGACCGAGTTCCTGGAAGAGCTGGCGTTGGCGGCCGGTGAGGCACCCCGGCACCGTGACATTCACCGTCACAAAGTGATCGCCGCGATCCGGGCGCCGAATGCGCGGGATGCCGCGGCTGCGCAGCTTGACCACCGCGCCCGGCTGGGTGCCGGGCTCGATCTGTAACTGATGCGTGCCGTCCACCGTCTCAACTTCGGCCTCTGTCCCGAGCACCGCTTCGGTCACATCGACCGTGAGTTCCGAGTAGATGTGGGCGCCCTCGCGCTTCAACGTCTTGTGGGCGCGAACCCGCACGCCCACGTACACATCTCCCGGCGGGCCGCCGAGCTGGCCGGCCTCACCCTCGCCGGGGAAGCGCAATTTGTTGCCCTCATCAATCCCCGCCGGCAGCGTCAGCGTCAGCTTGCGTTTCTTGCGCTGCCAACCACCACCGCCACAACCGGTACAGGGATTCCGCATGACCTTGCCGGCCCCCTTGCAGTTCTCGCAGGTGCTCACATTCACGAACTGACCGAATATCGACCGCTGCGCCCGGCGCACCTGCCCCGAGCCCTGGCACACGCCGCAGACCGTGACCTCGGTGTTGGGCGCCGCGCCGTCGCCGTCACAGACCTCACACACCTCCATGCGACTCAACTCGACGTCATGCTCGACACCGTGCACGGCGTCCATGAAGTCGATCGTCACATTCGTCTGCAGATCGCGGCCCTTCTGCGGCGCACGGGTGTCGCGCGTCGGCCGCGAGCCAAAGAAGGCGTCGAAGATGTCGCCCATGTCGCCGGTCTCGAATCCGCCAAACCCGCTTTCTGGACCCTGCCGCAGGCCGGCCTTGCCAAAGCGGTCGTAGATTTGCCGCTTCTGATCGTCCTTCAGGACGTCGTAGGCCTCCTGGACCTGCTTGAAGCGCTCCTCGGCATCGCTCGCCTTGTTGACATCGGGGTGGTAGGCCCGCGCCATCTTGCGGTAGCCCTTCCGAATCTCGTCGGCGCTGGCGCCGCGCTCGACCCCGAGGCGCTCGTAGTACTCGAAATCGCTGACCGCCACCGGTGGCTACTCCGCCCCGGCGTCCGGCTCGGCGGTGGCGGGTTCGCCGTCCGCCGGATCAGTGACCACCTCGGCGACTTCGGTTTCGGCTTCTTCGTCCTCGTCAGCGGGCCCGACCTGCACCAGCGCCGGGCGCAGCAGGCGATCGTGAATCATGTAGCCCAGTTGGTAGACCTCCCGCACCACGCCTTCCGCGCCGGTATCACCTTCCTGGGCCACCGCCTCGTGGAACCGGGGATCAAACTCCTCCCCGAGCGCATCGATGCGCTCGATGCCCTGTGTCCTCAACAAGGAGTCAATCTGGGCGCGGAAGATCAGGATGCCGTCGATCCAGCTGAAGCCGTGCAGGTTCTGCGGAACCGCCCCCAGGGCGCGGTCCAGCGAGTCGATCACCCGCAGCAGGTCACCGGCAAAGAACTGGTTGGCGAACTTGCGTCCGTCTTCAACTTCCTGGGCCGAACGGCGTTTCAGGTTGGACTGATCGGCCCGCGCGCGGGTCACGCGATTCATCAATTCGACACGCTCGTCTTCCAGTTCCGTGATCCGCGCTTGCAGGCTGGTTTCGTCGTCCGCGGGGGCGCCGTCGCCAGCATCGGCCGCGGGAGCGGAACCGGCTGATTCGACGGACCCGAAATCGTCTTCGGCGTTAGTGGTCATGCGGGGCATCTGTCCTAATGATCGAGCGGACCGTTCCCGGTTCCGCGTTGGGAGGGCATCGTGTTCTGAGAGTCAATCGGTCGAAGCAAGTTCCTAATAGTACTTGAGAGCCGGTTGGCCCGGATGTCAATGGGCGGCTATTGGGCCGGTGCAACCGCCCCGCCACCGTTGCCGATTTGCCACAGTTCGCCGGAGGTGTTGAGCACATACAGGTTGCCCCCGGCGTCCAGGTCCAGCGCAATCGGGGCGGGTATCGCGACCTCCAGGGCGCCGGCGCCGCTGCCCGCCTGTCCGGCCGGGTCGCCGGCCACCACCCGCGGGGTCGCACCCGGGATCACCATCGTGACCACGCCCCCGGTCAGTTCCACGAAGTAGACCCGGCCCTCCCCATCAACGGTCAGGGCCACCGGCGTGAGGAGAGGGATAGTCTCCCCGGTCGGCTGGTCTTCGGCCGGTTCCTCCCCCTTTTCCGCCGCAACCGACTCGATCGGCACCACATAGCTGGGTCCGGCGACGGTTCCCAGCAGGCCGCTGGTATGGACGACGCGAATCTTCTGCGCCCGGGTCTCGGCGATATAGATGCGACCGTCGGGGCCGACCACCACATCCGAAGGTCCGTCCAGTTGGGTCTCGTGCGCCCTCCCGCCGTCGCGGCCGCTGGCCGCCTGCCCGTTGCCGGCGAAGGTGGCGATGGTCCCGTTCGTCCGGATTACGCGCACCCGGTTGGAGGCCGGATCGGCGATAAAGAGATTGCCGGCGCTGTCGATGGCCAGACCGGTGGTATCGCGGAACTCCGCGGCGACCGCCAGCCCCCCATCCCCACCCGAGCCCGGCTGCCCCGACCCAGCGATGGTCTCGATAATGCCGCAGCCGTCAATTCGCCGGATGCGGAAGTTGGCCGAATCGGCGAAGTACAGATTGCCGGCGCCATCCAGCAGCAGCGCCTTGGGCGCCGACACGCCGGCCTTCACGGCCGGCCCGCCATCGCCCGAGAAACCCGGCTCGCCGGTCCCGGCCAGGGTGGAGACAATCCCGTCCGGCGACACGACCCGGATCCGGTGATTGCCGGTGTCCGCAATGTAGATGGTGCCATCGGGGGCAATCACGAACGATTCCGGACTCAAGAACTGAGCCGCCTCAAGAGGGCCTTCATCGCCCGCGAAACCCGGCCCGATCGCCCCGGCGAGCAGCATGGCCAGCGGATCGTCCCGCAGCGGCGGGCGCGGCGCAATCTCGGCCGCCTCGCCGCGGCAGGCCAGGATCGGATCGTCGAGCGAAGGCGCCCGCAGCAGGCTCACCGTGTACGTGCCCTGCTGCAGCACGAACAGGTTGCCGCCGGGCCCGAGCGCCAGACTGAGCGCCGGTTTCATCCCCGCGATCATCGCCGGGACGCCGCCGCTGGCCCGACCGGTACCCAGGCCGGCCACGGTCATGATCTGGCCGCGGGCGTCCACCCGGCGGATCGCCTCGTTCTTCCAGTCGGCGAAGTACAAGTTCCCCTCCACATCGACCTCAACCGCGCGCGGTGAGTTGATCTGCGCCGCCGACCCCGGACCGCCGTCCCCGGAGAACCCCGGCGCACCCATCCCGGCAACCACCGAAACGGTCCCGTCGGAATTGAGCCGCAGGATCCGGTGTCCGTCGAACTCGGCCACATAAACCGTCCCGTCCGGGGCTACCGCCACGTCGATCGGCCCCTCCACCCGCCCGCCCGTCGCCGCCGCGCCATCGATCAGCGGAGCGTCGATATCGCCGCCGGCGACCGTCGTGATCACCCCGCCACGACTCACCCGCCGCACCCGGTTGTTGCCGCGATCGGCAATGAACAGATTCCCTTCCGCATCAAGCGCCATGCCGGCATTGGCGTTCAGTTCCGCCAGGACCGCCTGTTCGTCATCACCGCCAAACCCCGGCTGTCCGGTCCCGACGATCGTTGCGATGGTCCCATCCGGATAGATTCGGCGGATCCGGTTCATAGTGCTGACCAGGACTGTCCCGGCACCGTCCACCAGCATCCAGGACGGGTCCAGCAACCCCGCCGCCAGGGCCGTCCCGCCGTCGCCATCGTCGGCTCGCCGCCCGCTGCCGGCAATCGTGACCACCGCGCCGGCGGCATCGATTCGACGGATCGTTCCCGTCGTGTGATCGGCGACGTAGAGGTTGCCATCGCGATCGACGGCGATGGCGCTGGGTCCGCTCAGCCGCAACGGGTTGCCGGCCGCCCCTTCTAGGAAGGTCGCGGCCCGCACTCCGTCGCCGAAGATATCCAGCACCACCGGCCGTTCGTGCAGTGGCTCGTACCAACTCGGGGGCTCCAGCGGCGTCCAGGCCGGGATCGGCGCCGGGGTCGCCGTCGGATCGCCGGGCCCGCCGAGGTCACTGCCGAGCTCCGCGCCCGGCCGGCAGGCGGCCAGCACCAAAAGGAGCGTCAGCAGCGCCCACCAACCACGCCAGCGACCACCCGAGTGTGGCCGTGCCGCGATCTGGTTGGATGGGGCGCACCCCATGTGGCTCCGGGCGATCAGTACGCCCGCCCGCGAACGACTTCGACGATTGTGCGCAGCAAAATCCTCAAATCCAATCCCAGTGACCAATTCTCAACATAGTACAGATCGTAGAGCGTGCGTTCGGTGATGGATACGTCGCCACGCAAACCGTTCACCTGGGCCCATCCGGACATCCCCGCCTTCTCGCGGTGACGTTCGAGAAATCGAGGGTACTCGCGGCCAAATCGCTCCACGTATTCCGGCCGCTCGGGTCGCGGGCCGACCAGGCTCATCTCGCCCTTCAGGACGTTAATCAGCTGGGGCATTTCGTCGAGCGAGAAGCGCCGCAGAAACCGCCCGACGCGGGTCACGCGGGGATCATCCGCGACGGTCCAGTTCCGCCCCCCGGCCTCGGCATCGGCCCGCATGGACCGGAACTTGATCATCGAAAAACGTTTCCCGTCATGTCCCATGCGCTGCTGCACGTAGAAGATCTGGCCACGGCTATCGATCCAGACTGCCAGCGCGATGAGCAACAAGGGCGCGGAAAGGATTATCAGCAAGAGGGTCGAGGTGACAATATCCACCAGTCGCTTCGTCAGACGGCTGATACCCTTCAGTCGGACATCGTTGATGGTCATAAGCGGCAGTCCCGCCAGTTGCTCCTCCCCGACCATCGACACCATGAGTTGGAAGTGGTCCGGGAGCATCCAGACGTTGACCCGCTGCGAGCCGCAGACGCCGGCGATCTCCAGCAGCAACTCCGAGTCGGCCCGCGGCAGCGCGATGACCACCTTGTCGATCGCGTGCTCGATCAGCGCGCCGCGCAGAATCTGCAGCGGGCCGAGCACCGGAATTGATGTTTCCGCGTCGGCATCGTCATCGTCCTGCAACCGCCCGATCACCGTGTAGCGCGGGCCCGGGTATCCCACCAGCAGGTCGTGCACCGCCAGTGCCTCCGGGCCACCACCGAGGATGAGAATGCGCTCCGAGCCGATCCCGAAGTGAGCCAGGATGCGCAGCGAGCGTCCCAAGATGGTGCGCAGGATGACCGTGAAGGCGATCACCAGCAGCCACAAAAAGACCAGCAACACCCGGGCGAAATCAAGAATCCCGGGAGATGCGAAATACATCGCCCCGATCGTGGCCAGCAGCGCCAGCGTCGCCGCCGTAATCAGCCGGTAGGTGCGCACCACAACCGACATGCGGTCCGGGTCGCGGTAGGCATGGAACGCCAGGCCGGTGATGACGAAGGCCATCGCGTAGACCGCGAACGCCGGCAGGAAGAAGTCAATCTGCCGGTAGGGGGTCTCCGGGCCTAGTTCAAGCTTGAAGTGCAGGACAAACGCCAGGACGCTGGCCCCGACGATGACCGCCACATCGGCCAGCGGGTACAGGATGCCGACCGCCGCTTCGAACTGGCCGCGCCGCCGGGTTATCGAACCGGCCCCGAACCAGCCACCCAGCCTGGCGAGCAAACCCATTCGTATCCCGATCCGTTATCGCCGGTGATCGGCTGAATCGCGCCGCAATCGAACCGCCCGCATACCGCGGCGCAATCCTTCCAGGAGCACCGAGCCGATTCCTAGCGCGAATATACCAGCGACCACCAGCCCGTTCATGAGGAACGAGCGTTCGCCGGCCTGGTGTTTCCGGTAGAAGAGCAGCATCGCACGATAGAACTCGTAGCGGGTCCGCAAGGGCCGCTGGGCACTCGAGCGACGCTTCGCGTGAACCACCGTCACTGACGGCTCATACACAACCTTCAAGCCACGTCGGCCGACTCGATGGGCGAAGTCCAGGTCCTCTCCGTACATCCAGAATCCGCGGCCGAACCCACCGAGTTCGCAAAAGAGAGCCGCGCGGGTCAGCATGAACGCCCCGGACACCGCCCCGACTTCGGCGCGCTGATCCGGATCGAGATAGGTCAGGTTATAACCGCCGAAGCGTCGCGAGCCGGGGAAGAGCCGTCCGATTCGAGTCAGGCGGGCCAGCGCGACACCGGGCGTCGGAAATGAGCGCCGCGCTGCCGGATCCAGTTCTCCGTTCTCGCGAACCAGTTTCGGCCCGATAATCCCAATCGAGGGATCGCGATCCAGTTCCGCGGCGAGCGCCTGGATACCACCCGGCGGCAGCACCGTATCCGGATTGAGTACCAGGAAATAACGCGATTCGGCCTGCATCAGGGCGAGATTGCAGGCCGCCCCGAAGCCCAGTGACGGCCCGCCCCGCAGCCGGCGAATCCGCGGACGCGCCGCCAGGCTGTGCCAGGTGGCCAAGTCCGGGCTGTTGTCGACCACCGTGACCCAGGCTGTCAGATCGCCGAGAGCGCCGTCCAGCGAATCCAGGCACCGGGCCAGCGCATCGCGCACCCGATAGGCGACGATCGCCACTGCCACATCGACCGCACCCTCCGGCCCGGTCATCGACGCCCTCGCGGGCCGCTCCGGCGACGCTGCCCTTCGACGTAGCCCAGGATCTTGGCCATGTCACCGACAAATCGAATCACCGGCAGCCACAGCGCACCCCTCACCCGGCGGTACGGGGACCAGTGCCCGGTCGCCAGCAGCAGGCGACGCAGCGGCCGGCAAAGGTAGGCCGCTCCCAGCAAGGCGCCGGCCAGCAAGGGGACCGCTCGTCCGGGGCCGCCGACGGCCGCATAGGCAAGGGCCAACGCCAGCGCCACGTACGCGCCGAAGCGCAACGCGTGGCGATCCCCCAGCATCCCGGCCTCGCCATCACCGCGCGCATAGTTGAAGTACTGGTGATAGAACGCCCCCAGGTCGGGGCGGGGCCGAAAGCCAACGTTGGCTGCCGAGACGTGGCGCACCCGCACGCCCTCGTCGCGCCACTGCCGGCGCAGGTATAGATCCTCGCCGTAGTCCAGCCATTCCGGGTATCGGGCACGGTCGCGAAATTCCCGCCGGAAGCCAACGCAGCCGCCGCTGATCGGATAGGTCTCCGGATCAATTTCGTTCGCCAACGGCCGGGTCACCGCTCCGAGGGCGGTTTCAAAGTCGTTGCCGGGTTCGGACAGGACGTAGCCGAACACGACATCCGCATCCTGGGCCCGCGCCGCGTCGCGCAGCGCCTCCACCCAGCCCGGCGGCAGGTAGAGACCGCCATCGGTCACCAGCACGATCTCGCCCCGGGCCTCGGCAATCGCTCGATTCCGCCCGGTGGCGATGTTGGCACCGAGCACAAGGATCACCCGGACCTCGGCGAGCCCGCCGAGTAATTCGGCGGCGCGTTCCAGTGTACCGTCACTGGAGCCGCCATCGGTGATGACGATCTCGTTCGGCACCACCGTCTGCGCTCGCAGATCGGCCGCCAGTCGGTCCAGCCCGGCGGCTTCATTCAACAGGGTCATGCAAAGCGACACGCCGATCTCAGCCATCGGTGGCGCCTGCCCGGTCCCCGCGCAGAACCTCCAGGTAGCGCCGGCCGATCTCCCGGCCACCGAAGCGGTCGCCCACGAACTCGCGCGCCCGTACTCCCAGGCCAGCGGCCAGGTCGTCGTCGCCCAGCACCGCCACCACCGCGGCGGCGAACTCCGGCGCCCCGTCGGTCACTAGCAGAGGGGCTTCGCCATTGTCCGAGATACCTTCGGCGCCAACCGGTGTCGTAACCACCGCCCGCCCCGCCGCCATTCCTTCCAGCACCTTCAATTTGATCCCACCGCCCGACCGCAGCGGCGCCACGATTACTCGCGCCGCGGCCAGGTGCGGGGCCACATCGTCGACGTAGCCGGTGAACGTGATTCGCCCGCCGGTATCGCGCGCGTCCGGTCGCCGGCCCGGTCCGACGAACACGAACCGCGCCTCCGGGACCCCTTCCCAGACGGCCGGCGCCACCTGTTCCAGTAGCCATTCGGCCGCCTGTCGGTTGGGTCGATAGTCAAGGTCGCCGACGAACAGCGCAATCGGGTTGTTCGGCGGCGCGGGCACCTTCGCGAGCGCTTCGATGCCCACCCCACTGGCCACGACCGCCAGGTTCGCCTTTGGAGCCAACTCGCGTAGCGACGCCAGGTCCGCCGCGCCCGGGCAGGTGACGATGTCGCACTGCGGCAGGACGCGCCGTTCATAACGCCGCAACAGCGCCATTTGGGCCAGCGAATAAGCCCGTCGCCAGCCCGCCACGCCATCTTCGTCGGAAGCGGCCAATCGCTGATGGACCACGTACTCGGCGTTCAACTCGTCCAGCAGCAGCAACGGCCGGCGGGTCGCGTCGCCCCCGGGCTCAGCGAGCGTGTCGCGGAACGGTTGGACCAAGTAGGCGAGTTGCAGGCCGGCCAGGTGCACCGCGTCGAAGGGCTCACTTAGCAGGCGTCTGTGCAACGCGGTGGCCATCCGGGCTGAGCGGGACCGGAAGGCGATGTCCGGCTCGCCGGTCAGCAGCGTGCGCAGTAGCCGCGTCGGCCGGCCGGGTCGCCGAATCATCACCGTCTCCACCGAAGCGAAGGGTGCGGTCGGAGCCGCCTTCGCATGGCGCGGCCCCAAGGTCAGCAGTTGGGCTTCGCCCGCCGTCGCGACCGCCTCCACGAACGGCCGCAGCCGCAGGTTGGCGCCGCCGTCGCGGGCAAATGGGTCTTCCGGGGCGACAAATAGGACCTTCATTGCAAAGCCCAACGATAGACATCTAGGGTCTTCCGGGCGACCTCGCTCCAGTCGAACGTTCGCGCCCTTTCCAGGCCCAGTTGCCGGTCGTGGGCACGCCGGCCGCTGTCGGCAACCCGTCGTTCTAGGCCCTCGCGGATCGCCCTCCGGTTTTTGGGATCGACGGTGATGGCGGCCCCGTCCGCGACATCGATAAGCGGGCGCCGGTCAGCGATCACCACCGGGGTGCCGCAGCCCATCGCTTCCAGTACCGGCAGCCCGAAGCCCTCGTAAAGCGACGGCATCACCAGCGCCGCAGCCGCAGATATCACCGCCGGGACATCCTCGTCGGCGATGGCCCCGATTATGCGGATGCGATCCCCGGCGTGCCGGCGTTCGACCGCCTCGCGCACCTCCTTGATGGCATTGCCGGCCGCTCCCGCGAGCACCAGGTCGGTGCCCTCCAGAACCGGGCTATCGGCGAACGCCTCCACCAGCCGGACCAGGTTCTTGCGCCGCCCGATCGTCCCCAGGCACAGCAGGTAGGGCCGCCGCAATTCGTAGCGCCGATGCACCTCTTCCTGCCGCCGGGCGCCGGCCGGGGCAAAGCGCGGTTCCAGCCCCTGGTTGATGGTGAACGTCTTCTCCGGGTCGACTTCGGTCATCGCCAGCAGTTCCTCCCGGGTGAATTCCGAGACACAGATCACCGCATTGGCCCGTCGCACCGAATCCCGGCAACGCTCGTAGTAGGCGCGGCTGGCCGGCGAATGACTTTTCGGCATACGCCAGAATGACACGTCGTGCACGGTGACCACGCTGCGGCCCGGGGACCGCCGCGGGATCACATGATCTGGATAGTGGAGCAGGTCGAAGCGCCGCGCCGCCACCTGCAGCGCGAAGAGCCAGTCGAGCCGGGTACTGCGCGCCGATGCGATCACTCCCCGCGAGTTGCCGCCCCAGCCACTGTCACGGAAGTCGGTCACCACCGCGAACTCGTTAGGCGCACATTCCCGCTCCAGCGCCGCGGCCAGGCAATGGATATAGCGGCCGATACCGCCCCTATCGAAATAGGCCAGCCGCGCGTCGAGTCCGAACCGCAATTCAATCTCCCCGCAACGCGCCGGCGGCAAGTCCCAGCAGCGACCACTGGAGGATGGCCATATGGGGCACGCTGGCGAAATGGTGATCCACGAGACCGGCCACCAGCGTCGTGACCGCCGCCGCCGCGAACACCGGCGCCAGGCGCGACCGCCCGGCGTTGCGCAGGCCGGCGATGGTGGCCGCCAGTGCCAGTCCCAGCGAGAGCGACATTCCCGGCAGTCCAATGTGCTCGGCCGTCCAGAGGAATGAGTTCGAAACCCCCACGAAGAACGCCGCCGGCGGTTCCGCCGGAAACCCTACCCCGAACACCGGAGCGGCGCCGATTACGCGATAGGCCTCCGCGAACTCGTCCAGGCGCAGCGCCGCCGATTCATCCCGGGCAAACAGGCCCGAGCGGAGATGCTCCAGTGCCTCGACCGGCGCGAAGGCCGTCGCGATCGTCCCGACCCCGATCAGCAGCAGCGCCCAGCGCCGGTTGTGTCGCCAGATCAGGATCAGCAGTCCGGCCGCCGCCGCCAGCCAAGCTCCCCGTGACAGCGAGAACGCCAGCCCGGGAAGGATGAGCAGCGCGACGGCCAACCAGGCGTAGCGCGCCCGGCCACCCGCCCTCGCCGCCAATCCGACCGCAATCACCACCCCGATCGCCAGTGAGGCGCCCAGGATGTTCGGGTCGACCAGCGTGCCGATCGCGCGCAACGTCGTCTGGTCGGAGAGGTAGCGCAGCGCCGTGCCGGCGTCCGGGTAGCCGGCTGACTCGAGGGCCGAAAAGAATGGCAGCGCCTCTTCCCGGGTCATCAGCATCACCGTCGCCAGGAGCGACTGCCCCGCCCCGGCCACGGCAATCACCGCGGCGGCCCGGTGGGCCAGCGCTCTGTTTGCCGCCAGCACGAAGGCCAGCACGAACGCGGCAACCGCCAGCATCAACTTGGACGCGTACTGCACCTGCTCAACCCCCGTCCCGAACCGCAGCGCAACCAC
Organism: Chloroflexota bacterium; assembly: GCA_030744875.1. GTDB lineage: Bacteria > Chloroflexota > UBA11872 > UBA11872 > VXNJ01 > JASLPR01. The sequence goes on along the minus strand of JASLPR010000060.1, from coordinate 15,261 downwards.
GACTGCCAGCGCCCACCAGGCCAGAACTCCGGCCACCGCCCACGTCCAACCAGCGCCCGGCAGGGGAAACCTCCGCCCAAAGATCACCCACCGCACGACGATCGCCAGCACCGCGGCCGCCAGCGTCAGTTCGAGAATCGGCGGGCGCGTCCCCAGACGCACGGGCACCACCGCAAACGGCAACCCGTAGGCTAGAGCGAGCGCCGCAATCAGCCCCCAGGCCGGCCGCACAATGGCCACCGCCATCGATGCCGGCGCCAGCAGCCAGGTAACTGCGACGGCGCCGGTCTGAGCCCCGGCGGCAATTCCCAGCCCGGCCGCCGCGGCCGTTGCCAGGGCCACCCACGCGGCCGGGCGGTCCTTCAGCGGTGTCGTCGCAAACCATGGCCCGGCAAGCATCGAGTTCCTCAAATGCCGGCTACCAGGCGGTCGGTGGGCGCCGGACGGCGTCGGCGGGGCTAGTCGCCACCGTCGTCATCGGCGGCGGCGTCGGCGTAGAAGGCATCTTCCGAGATAAACCGGCCGCCGGTGACCTCCTGGCTGACAAGCTGTCTGCGGCGGCTGAACTCAAGATTGATCTCGACCGGGTGGAAGGACCGGGTACCGATCACTTCCTTGTAGCAGGTGTAGTGCGTCGGCCTGTCGCCGCCGTCAGCGTCGAACTCCTGGGCCAGGTCGTTATGGGGATCGATCCGCACCCGGATCTGTTCACCCGACTTCTCCACTTCCACATATAGATACAGACCGCGATCGTCGCCCGATCCCGGCCCGCCGCCCAGGAAACCCATCAGGACACCCCTTTGATGTGGGAGTTGAGAAACTCCGTCAATGCTTCTTGCCACCCGCGAAGCTCAACGCCCCGCGCCCGTGCGGCGTTATTGGCCAGCACGCCGTTGGCCGGCACCGCGGCGGGCCTTTCGAACTCGGCGGCCGAGATCGGATTCAGCTCCACGCCGTCGATTTCCAGGGCCGTCAACACCGCGCGCGCCCAACCGTACCACGACGTTTCACCCTGGTTTACCAGGTGGTACATACCGGGATCGTCGGTCTTGATTAGTTCCAGGATCGCCCCCGCCAGGTCGGCAGTCGAAGTCGGCGTCACCCGCTGGTCATCGACGTAGGACAGCGAGTCGCGGCTCGCCGCCGCCGCCACCAGCGAATTGACAAAGTTCCGCCGGTGCGGACCGTAGAGCGTCGAAGTCCGCACCACAAAGTGGCTATCCAACGTCTCGATCACCGCGTGTTCCCCGGCCAGCTTGGTGGCTCCGTAGATGCTGATCGGATTCGTTGCGTCGGTTTCGTCATAGGGCCGGCGTTGGCAGCCGTCGAAGACGTAATTGGTGCTCACGTAGACCATTGCCGCCCCGGCTTCCCGGCAGGCGATGGCCACATTCCTCGCCCCGCCGGCGTTGATCGCCTGGGCCCGCTCGCGGTCGCCCTCGCAAGCGTCCACGTTGGTCATCGCCGCCGTGTGGATCACCACCGTCGGCGCGAACTCGGCCGCCAGCGCCGCCGCCGCGCCGGCGTCTGCGACATCCAGTTCTTCACGCGTCGCCAGCCGGGTCGTATCAGGGGGTAGCCGCCGGCCCAGATCGCGGCCCAGTTGCCCACCCGCTCCGGTCACGAGAATCCGGGTCACGCTGCGGAGCCCGACTCTTCGTCGCTCTCTTCCGGCTCCCAGCGCAAGAGGAGGACCGTCGTTCCCGACAGCAGAACGCCGACCAGCGCCAGAAACAGGAGTTGCAGCGCGCCCGGGCGCGCCCCGAGGCTGGTGATGACGATCACGGCGACCATCGCCACCGACAGCAGGGCCCAGGCTGAAACGCCGGGGTGCCGCGCCACGAAGCGACGCCAGATGGGGATCACGGGCAGGGTATTGACTCCAGGGACACGCCGATCCTCGATGAAATCGCGGTATTATAGCAATGGTCAACCAGAGGTTTTATGTCAACTCCATCGACAATCCAGATCCATAGCGAAACCCGGCACCGCTTCCACATCTGGACCAGCGGCTGCCAGATGAACAAAGACGATTCCGAGCGTATCGCGCGGAGCCTCGTCAGGGACGGCCATGTGCCGGTCTCCGACCCGGATCGCGCGTCGGTGGTGATCTTGAACGGGTGCAGCGTGCGCGACAACTCCGACCGTAAGGTCTGGGGGCGCATCGGCGCGCTGGGCGCGCGCAAGCGCCGCTGCGGCGATGTGCTCATCGCGCTCACCGGCTGTTCGGCGGCGGCCACCCCCGAGGAGATCGCGCCGCACCTCAAATGGTTAGACGTAGTGTTTCCGGCCCGCGACCTGCGTCCGCTGCAGGAGCTGCTGGCAGAGCAGCCCGGCCCGATCACCGACGACTGGGACGGCTTTCTGCCGGCCGAGCTTCCGGGCGCCGGTGGGGTCAGCCGTTGCGTCACCGCCATCCACGGCTGCGATCGGCGCTGCACCTTCTGCATCGTGCCGTTTCGGCGCGGGCGCGAAGAGAGCCGCCCGGTCGCCGAGATTCTGCGCGAGATCGAGCAAAAGGCCGACGAAGGCGCCCGCGAGATCACCCTCCTCGGGCAGATCATCAACAAGTACGGCGACGACCTCGACGGCCCGCACACGCTGGCCACGCTGTTGGAACGGGTCGACACCGAGCGGTCGGTGCCGCGCATCCGGTTCCTCACCGCCCACCCCCGCAACCTCGATTCCGACCTGGCCGCGGCAATGGGCCGGCTCGACACGGTCTGCGAAGAACTCAACCTGCCAGTCCAGTCCGGGGACGACGAAGTCCTGCGGCGCATGGGGCGCGGCTACGACACGGCCTTCTTCCGCGAGCGGATCGTGATGCTGCGCCACCACGTACCCGGGATCGCCATCTCGACCGACATCATCGTCGGCTTTCCGGGCGAGACCGAAGCCCAATTCGAGAACACCCTTAGTCTGCTCCGCGAGATTCAGTTCGACGTGGTCCACGTCGCCGCCTTCTCCGCCCGGCACGGCACGGTGGCGGCGAAGTGGGGCGACACCATGGAGCCCGCTGAGAAGCTTCATCGGCTGCACGCCGTAGAAACCGCGCAAAAGAGCATCGCGGCGGAACTGAACGCCCACCTGGTCGGCGCGACTGAGGAAGTCCTCTTCGAGGAGTTACGGGAAAGTCCAGTCGCTGGGGCCGCCCCGCGCTGGATGGGCCGCACCCGGTCCAACAAGCTGGTCTTCTGTCCGGAGGACGGTGCCATCGCGGCCGGTGATATCCGTCCGATCGCAATCACCGAAGCCACGGCCTGGTCGCTGCGCGGCCGGCCGGTCCGCGCGCCGCAAACGCAGGTTGTCCGCTGAAGCCGCGGACCCTACCGCCGGCTGCCCTGTCGCGACGGCCGCCGCATCGACGGCGTTTCCTGCGGTTCGGGCTGGCGGGCCTGGTGGCGGCGGCTGGTTGCGGGACCGCCACCGAGCAACCGCGCGCGAATCTGCGCCCGTACTGGGAACCGGCGCTGGTGGCCGCCACCGAGGCCCTGGGGCTCCTGCGACTGTTCGACGTGAACACCCGGGCGTTGGCTCAGTCCTCGCTCACCCCGGAGCGCTATGCCACCGCGATCGACAAGCTCGGACCAGAGGTCACTCTGCTGTCCGAAAGTCTGATTCCGCTCGTGCCGCCGGCGGACGCGGCCACCGTCCATCCCCTGCTGCTGGGCGCCGCCGATTCTCTGGTGGTGGCGGTTCGGACGATCCGTGATTTTCGCGAAGACGGCCAGCGCGAACACCTGGTCGGGGTCATCGCGGCCATCGCCCAGGCCCGCGCCGATCTGACCGGTTTCGTCAACGAAGTTGGCGGCGGCGGCGCCGCCGAAACGCTCACCCGCCGGCTCGAAAGCCTGGGTGATTTCGACATCAGCGCCAGCTCGGTCACTCGCTACGCGGTGCTGGTCGGCCAGTTCGTATCGACGGCCGAAGCCCGCGCCAAGCTGCGCGAATTCAAAGCCGACATCGACCTCTCAGTCCAGTTCCCGCGCTGGGTCGAAGCCGACCGATGGGACCACCTCGACCAGGCCATGGCCGACGCCGCTGACTGGAGCGACCGACAGTTCGAGGTGCGCATCGAGCAGGTCCACGACGTGGTATTCGACCTGGACATGCGACGGGCGCCGGGCACCGCGGGCTGGAAGGAACTGGTCTGGCTACAGACCATTACCTTCGACGCGACCGCGTTGGCGGCCTCCGCCGACGGCAACGTCTTCGCGCTCGCTTCCCGCGGCGGGCGGGTGCAGGCCTTCGGCAGCGGCGGCGAGCCCCTCTGGACCGCGGAGACCGGTATCCCCACGGCGGGTCTGGCCATCTCACCCGGCGGCGGGGCGGTGGCGGTCACCGGTTTCGATGTCGCGCTGCTGCAGGACGGCCACCCGGTCTGGCAGCGTCCCTTTCGACCCGACAACCAATTACTGGAGCAGGCCACGCTGGCCCGCGATTCGTTTCTGGCCGTACGCAGCAGCAACGCTAGCGAGCTCGGCCACGTCTTTGCCTACAACCAAGAAGGCCTGTTCTGGGGGCCGACCCAGGACTACATCGGCGCCGCCGCAATCGACATGGACCCGGAGACCGGCACCGTCGCCGTCGGCTCCGTGCGGCAGGGCGTCCACCAGGTCGTCATCATCGGCCGCGAAGGCCAACTGGTGCAGCGCTTCGGGGTCGGCAGTCGCGTCCGCCGGCTGTTTCTGGTCGAGGGCGGCCGCCTGACCGTCGTAGACACCGAAGCCGGTCTGGAAATCTACGAGAACGAACGCGGCGAGTTCCAGCGCGACATTCCGTTCGACTTCACGGTGATCGCCACCAACCCGGCCGGGACCGTGCTCTACCTGGGCAGCCAGAAGGGCCTGGCAGCCTACGACCTCGGCGGCGCCCAACTCTGGTTCAACGACCAGGTGGCGCCGCGGACGCTGATGACCTCGGTCGGCTACGTCTGCGGCCTTTCTTCAGACACCTCGATCAGCGTCATCCGGGCCGGCGGCGATTACCTGGGTGAGGCCACGACGCTGGCCTCAATTCGCGCCGCCGGGCTAGCCACCGCCACCGACCGCCTGGTGGCCGCCAGCGCCGAGCGCTACGTGCTGGCCTGGCAGCTGCCGCGCTAGCCCCGCCGAGCGCCGTCAGTCCTCGGCGAACGCCTCCCAGAAACCCCACCTGGTATCCAGCACCGGCCAGTCCGGATCGGCGATGATTTCCCGCGAATCCGGGTCCAGATCGCCGTCCGGCCCGCGGTGACTCAGTAGCCAGATCGCGATTAACGTGAAATAGCTGTCCGGCCCGGCCAGCGCGTACGAGCGTTCCTGGTACGACCGGTAGATCGGCAGGAAGAACTCGCCCTCCTCCTCCTGGTACGGGACCAATTTGTCAACGATGCGCTGACAGTAGAGGGTGTCATCCGCGGTGCGCATCATCCAGCCGTAGGCCCGGCACACCAGCGGGCGGGCCGGGTAGACGGTGCAGCCGTTTTCGTCCAGCAGCGGGCAGGGCGTCGACTCGTTGCCGAACATGTCGTCGATGTAGTCGCGGGTCGCCGCCGATTCCATATCCATCCCGCCCAGGCGCATCCAGCGCGGCAGGACCGTCTTGCCATCGTCCAGCAGCCGCTCGCACCGGGCGATCGCCGCCGATCGCTGCTCCGCCGACCAGTTATCCATCATCCAGACGTGCAAAATCTTCCACTCGGCGATCGTCACCAGCGGGAGTTGCCCGCAACACTCGATGCAGTTCTGGTCACAACACATGCAGGCGTGGCGCTCCTCGACCACCTCGCCCAGGTAGCCGATCAGTCCGTAGAGATCGGGGACGGAACCGATCTCATCCAGCGTCTTCAGGGCGGCGTCATAAACGCCGTCGGGATTCCGGGCGGCCGCCCGTCGCAGGCGTTCCACCGGGTTGTCTCCAAGTTCGCGGGGCGCGGTTGGCCGTTCGGTCACATTTCTCCACGATCACGGTTGTCGTCGGGCCCGGCGGCTAGGATAGCGACCGGCGGCCCGCCAATGATGGCGTGACGGGGCTGTCCGCGTACATTGTTTATTTCCAACCTCGACAGGAGCAACCGCATTGAGCGCAGTACCCGCGACCCTCAACGAAGGCAACTATCAGCAACTCCTCGACCTGCTGGAGACCTGCTTCGTGGACGACGTGCGCGAGTATTTCGACCTGCACCAACGCTGCGATCCAGTCTACGATTTCGCCCAGGGCCAGATTCTCACGGCCGGCGACCGCGTCGTCAGTCACGTCCAGGTCTTCCACCGGCAGATGGGCTACGGCGAAGACAGCATCCCCTACGGCGGCATCGGCGATGTGGCCACCCACCCGGATTGGCGTGAGCAGGGTCTATCCGCGCGTCTGCTCGAGCAGGTGATCGCCTATATGGACGCGCAGCGACTTCCCCTGTCGATACTTTTCGCCGGTCGCGTTTCGCACTACGCCCGGCACGGCTGGCACGAAATCCCGGGCATGGTCGTCCGCGCCGAGGTGCCGGAGGAATTGCCTCCGGTCCCCGGCGGGATCGCCATACGGGCCCCGCTAGAAGATGCCACCGACCTGCTGGAACTCTACGAGCGAGCGATGGTCGGACTGGTCGGACCGGACCGCCGGACCCCAGAATACATGATTGGCCAGACCCGCTGGCTACCGTTCCAGGGCGAGGTCCGCTGCGAGGTATACCACCAACTCGGACACCCGGTGGGGTACCTGCGCACCCGCGTCGAGCGCGGCGAACTGCGGGTCATGGATATCTGCGCCAGCAGCGAGGGTCTGGGCCGACTGGTTGTCATCAGGGTTCTGCACCACGCCCGCGAAGCCGGCTGCCGGCGCATCCAGGCGACGTTTCCTTCGCGCAGCCGGCTGGCGGCGGCATTCGTCGAGGGCACCGGGAGCGAGCGCGAACCGGGCGGGCACCGGATGATGCGGCTCAACAGCCTGCGCGGAACCCTCCAACAGCTCGAGCAGACCTTCGCCACCCGCCTGCGCGACCCGTACCCGCGTCCGCCGTTCGCGCTGAACGTCGGGGAGGAGTCGGTGCGCCTGGAGCCACGCCCGCGAGGCGTCGCTCTTGGCAAAGCCACCGGCGAAGAACCGGCGATCACGATAGACGCGAAGCTCTTCCTGGAGCTGCTCATGGGACAGCCCGGCAGCCACCGGTCGCTGACCGCCGGCGGCGACGACGCCGGATCGCTGGCCGTGCTGCAACGGATGTTCCCCGAGTCGGGCAACGTTTCCTGGCCGGCCGACGGCTTCTAACCGGGTCCGCGGCGCTCATCGTTATATGGCGTCGAACCTCATCTCAAGCTTGCGTTTTCAACGCCAAACCCTCCTGAAATCGGTCTTGGGAAGGGATGCCGACATCTTTTAGACTCCGGGCGGGGTAGGAAGTGGGATAGCCGGACGGCGGGGATCGCGGACGGGTGGCGACCGGCCGGCGCTCAGTCCCACGATAGACACGACCCGGCTTCGCCCGGTCCAAGGAGAATCATATGGAAGCCGCACGACGCTATCTGGCGGAATTTGTAGGCACCTTCGCGCTCGTCTTCATCGGCACCTTCGTGGTGGCGGTCGGCGGCGAGCGCCTCGACGGCGGCGCCGCGACGGTGGTGATCTCCGCCTTCGGCCACGGCCTGATTCTGATGGCCATGGTCTACGCCCTCGGCGCCGTGTCCGGCGCCCACGTGAACCCGGCCGTGACCATTGGAGTCGCAGCGGTCCGCAAGATTTCCGTGCCCGACGCCGCCGGCTACATCATCTTTCAGCTACTCGGTGCGGTAGTGGCGGTGCTGCTGCACGCGGCGATCCTGAGCAAAGGCGCCACCAGCTACGGCCTCACGACTCCCGCTCCCGACGTCAGCGACGGAGCGGCTGCCTTGCTGGAAGCGGTGCTCACGTTCTTCCTGGTGACCGCCGTTCTGACAACCGCGGTCAGCGGCAAGGCTCCGCCCGGATTCCACGGCCTAGCCATCGGCCTGACGCTGACGGCATCCATCCTGGCCGGTGGCAACCTCACCGGCGCTTCCCTGAACCCGGCCCGCACTTTTGGCCCGGCGATCGTTTCCGGCAATTTCACTTCCCACTGGATCTACTGGGTCGGCCCGATCGCCGGCGGCCTGGTGGCCGCGCTGGTCGCCTGGGCGCTGCACTTTCGCGATGCGACCGAAACCGCCGAGGCCCTTCCCGAAGCGGTCGACTAGTCTTGATTCACGCAGGTTTCGCGGGCGACCCGCCGGGCACGTTCACATCAACGACACTGGAGACAACATGGCAATTGAAGTAGGTCAGGCAGCGCCGGATTTCGAGCTGAACGATCCCGAAGGCAGTAGCGTGAAGCTCAGTGACCTTCGCGGCCAGAAGGTCATCGTCGTCTTCTTCCCGTTCGCCTTCTCCGGCCTCTGCGACAACGAACTAGCCGCTTACGGCGAGAAGGCAAACGTCCTGAGAGAAAAGGGCGCCCGCCTGCTCGGTATCAGCATTGACAGCCGTTTCACCGCCGGCGTGTTCGCCGAGACCCTGGATCTCCCCGCCGAGATGACCCTGCTCAGTGATTTCCCCGACGCCGCCGCCGGCAAGGCCTACGGCGCCTTCAACGCCGACGCCAACGCCAACGAGCGCCTGACTGTGGTCGTCGATGAGGAAGGCACCATCATCTACAGGGTGCACCACGCCATCCCCGACGTCCGAGACGAAGAGGAAGCGCTGGCGGTCCTCTAGGCGAGGACTAGCCCTCCGAAACCGCCGTCGCCGGGGCGCCGTCGATCGAAATCACGATTTCGTCGTCGCGGCCGTCGACCACCACCGTGCAGCCGGCCTCGCATTCGCCGTCCAGGATGACCCGGGAGACGCGGTTTTCGATCTCCCGCTGAATCGCGCGGCGCAACGGTCGCGCCCCGTATTCAACGTCCCAGCCGTCCTTGAGGATGATCTCCTTGGCGGAATCCTTGACTTCTAGCCCCAGCGATTGCTCGGAGAGCCTCTCCCGCAGGTCGCCGATCATGATGTCCACGATCTCCTTAACCTGCTCGCGGGTCAGCGAGTGGAAGATTATGATCTCGTCCACCCGGTTCAGGAACTCCGGACGGAAGGTCTGCCGTAGCTGGGTCATCAAGCGGGACTTCATCTCCTTGTAGGAGCGCGCCTCGTCATTCTCGCTACCGTCGCCGTCGGAGGCCGGGCGGAACCCCACCGAGTCCTGCCGGCGGATGCGCTCCACGCCGACATTGGAGGTCATGATGATGATCGTGTTGCGGAAATCGACCACGTGCCCCTGCCCGTCGGTCAGGCGGCCGTCGTCGAGAATCTGCAGCATGATATTCAAGACCTCGGGGTGGGCCTTTTCAATCTCGTCAAAGAGTACCACCTGGTACGGCCGGCGACGCACCGCCTCGGCCAGTTGCCCGCCTTCGTCGTAGCCCACGTAGCCCGGCGGCGCCCCGACCAGGCGGCTCACCGTGTGGCGCTCGCCGTATTCCGACATGTCCACCCGCACCATCGCCGCCGAGTCGTCGAACATGAAGCTGGCCAGTTGCCGCGCCAGTTCGGTCTTACCCACTCCAGTCGGACCCAGAAAGATGAATGAGCCCATCGGCCGGCTCGGGTCGGCCAGCCCGGCGCGCGAGCGGCGTAGCGCGTCGGCGACCGCTTCCACGGCCTCCTCCTGCCCGACCAGGCGTTCATGGATGGTTCCCTCCATCCGCAGTAGTTTCTGGGTCTCTTCCTCGAGCATCGAGGTCACCGGAATCCCGGTGATCGCCGACACCACCTCGGCGATGTCCTCGCCGGTCACCACCTCATTCAGATTCTGCTCTTCCAGCCATTCCGAGCGGGCGCCGAGGAGTTGTTCCTCCAGCTTCAGCAGTTCGGATTTGAAGTTGGCGGCGCGCTCGTAGTCGCGTTCCTGCCAGGCGGCCTCCTCTTCCAGTCGGAGGTGTCGAATTTTCGCCTCGGCCTCCTTCAAGGAATCCGGCATGTCGAAGATCTGCAGGCGCAGTTTGGCCCCCGCCTCGTCGATCAGGTCGATTGCCTTGTCCGGCAGGAAACGGTCGGTGACGTAGCGATTCGAAAGGTGCGCGGCCTGCTCCAGCGCCTCATCCGATATCTGCAGCCCGTGGTGGGCCTCGTAGCGATCGCGCAGGCCGGCCAATATGGCGATGGTCTCATCCACCGTCGGCGCGCCAACGTAAACCTGCTGGAAGCGCCGCGCCAGCGCCTTATCCTTTTCGATGTTCTTGCGGTATTCGTCCAAGGTGGTCGCGCCAATTGCCTGCAATTCACCCCGCGCCAGCGCCGGCTTCAACATGTTGGCTGCGTCGATCGCACCCTCGGCGGCGCCGGTCCCGACCACATTGTGCATCTCGTCGATGAACAGAATCACCTCGCCGCGGGCGTTCACAACCTCATCGATCACCGCCTTCAGCCGCTCTTCGAACTCGCCCCGGAACTTCGCCCCGGCGATCAACTGCCCCATATCCAGCGCCAGGACCCGCTTGTCCTTCAGCAACTCGGGCACGTCGCCGTCGATGATCCGCTGCGCCAGGCCCTCGATGATCGCCGTCTTGCCAACACCGGGCTCCCCGATCAGCGCCGGATTATTCTTGGTCCGTCGGGAAAGAATCTGCATCACCCGGGTGATTTCGCTGCTGCGGCCGACCACCGGATCCAGCCGCCCCTGGCGGGCGGCGGAGGTGAGGTCGGTGCTGTACTTCTCCAGCGTGCCGTAGCGATTTTCGGCGGTGGGGCTGGACGCACCCTGCGAGCCGCGAATGTCGCGGATTGCCTCCCGCACTTTGTCCCCGGTCACGCCGAGTTCACCCAACGACCGCGCCGCCTGGCTAGAGGCCACCCCAACCAGCGCCAGGAAGAGGTGCTCGGTGCCAATGTACTCGTCGTACATATTGGTGGCCTCTTCGGCCGCCTTCTCGAACAGCGCCTTGCTCTGCGGGGTCACGAATATCTGCCCGGTCGGCGCCGAACCGCCGCGATCCATCGCCTTCGGGGCGCTCTGCAGGGCTTCGTTCACCTGACCCTGCACGAAGTCGGGGTTCACCCGCAGCCGTTGCAGGATGCGTACCGCCAGCGACTCCGGGTGCGATAGCAGCGACAACAGCACATGCTCGACATCAAGCTGGCTGTGCCCGTGGTCCAGCATGATCTGGTGCGCGCGGGAGATCGCCTCCTGCGCCTTTTCGGTGTAGCGACTAAAGCCGTCGAGACCATCCATCTAGGGGGTCCTTTGCTTGTTGGTGGGTCCGTGGTTCAGCGGGTGACTCGCTGCAGCATCTCTTTGAGACGCTGCACTTCGGCGCGATGCCGGCTCTCGATTTCGGCCAGCGCGCGCTCGTGCTCGGCGTGCACCTGCTCCATCTTCTCGGTCAGGTTCAGGATTACCTCGACCCCGGCCAGGTTGACTCCCAGATCCTGGGTGAGCCGGCGGATGCGCCGCACCCGTTCCACGTCCCGCGACGAGAACATCCGCACCGAGCCCTGCGACCGCCCGGGGCGCAGCAGGCCCATTCGCTCGTAATTGCGCAGCGTCTGCGGATGGGTGCCGGTCAGTTCGGCCACCACGCCGATAAAGAACACCGGTCGCGACGCCTCCGGGGCGGCCTCGCCGGCGGATCGCGGGTCTTCTCGATCAGAGGACATTCAACATCTCCTCCTGGCGTTGTACGTCCACCGGCCGTGCCTGTTTCATTCGGGCATGGCCGGGTTTTCGTTACGGTTCGTTCCGAAGTCGTAGATGATCTGCTTCTCGCGGATGGTCAACTTTTCGGGCATCTGCACCTTCACCCGCACCAGCAGATCGCCGCTTTCCTGGCCGTTCAACGACGGCAGGCCCTGTCCGCGCAATCGCAGCACCGCTCCGTCCCGGGTTTCCGGCGGAATCTTGAGGCGCAGCTTTGACTCGTCGATGTGGCTCACGGTGGTCATGGCGCCGAGCAGCGCCTCGCTCATCGGCACCTGTATCTCCGTGACCAGCGCATCGCCGCGACGCTCGAAACCGGCCACCATCCCCACGCGGACGCGCAGGTACAGGTCGCCGCGAGTACCGTCCGTGCGCAGCGAGCCTTCGTTGGCGACACGAATCCGCGAACCATCACGCACGCCGCGCGGAATCTTGATCTCCAGGCGTCGATTTCGCGACCGGCCGTCCGGTTCGGGAACCTTCAGATTCAGGATCCGCAAACCGCCGTGATACACCTCGTCCAGCGCGACGGTGATGTCATGCTCGATGTCCACCACCCGGCTGGGGCGCGCGGAACGGGTGCCGCGCACGCCGGGGGGCGCGCCAGCGGCGGCGCCGAACAGGGATTCAAAGAAGTCGCTGGACCCTCCGAAGCCCGAGAAGCCAAATCCGCTCACCCCCGCATCCTGCACGCCGCCGCGTCGGAACGCCTCTTCAACCGAGCCCGCGCGGCGGTAGTCGGCCCCGAACTGGTCATACTTACGGCGCTTCTCGGCATCGCCCAGCACCTGGTATGCCTCGTTGATCTCCTTGAAACGATCCGAGGCCTTCTCATCGCCGGGGTTCACGTCTGGGTGGTACTTGCGGGCCAGGCTGCGGTAGGCCGCCTTGACCTCGTCTTGCTTGGCTCCGCGTTTGACGCCAAGGATCTCGTAATAGTCCTTGTACTCCATCGGCATCGCGCGCCCCCTAGGCCTGCACGTCCAGCGGGTTGCCGCCAGCATCCGCGCTCGGGTCAACATCATCCGCGACAGCCGGCTCACCTCGGTCGTCGGCGGCCGCCACCCGTACCGCCGTAGCCCGCAGGACCTCGCCATCCAGCAGGTAACCGGTGGCCAGGACCTCCAGGATGCTCCCCTCCGGCACATCGCTGCGGGGGGTTGTGGCCACGACTTCGTGAAGCCGCGGGTCGAACTCCTCAGCGGCCGGAATCCGCGAGATGCCGTGGCGCTCCAGGACGCCGCCAAACTGTTTGCCGGTCAGCTTCACACCCTCCAGCAGTCCGTCGGACTCCGGCGCCGACTGCGCCGCCTCCAGCGCCCGGATCAGGTTGTCCAGGATCGGCAGGAAGGTCACCAGCAGGTCGGCCTTGCGCCGGCGCGCCGTCTCCGCCAGGTTGCGGTCCAGGCGCTTGCGGTAGTTGTCCATGTCCGCCTGGAGCCGCAGGTACTTGTCGCGATAGTCGTCGACATCGGCAGTTTCGACGCTATCCACCGGCGCCGCCGCCGGCTCATCGCGGTTCTCGTCGGGTTCGGCGCTCACGACCGATCCCTAGTCCTCGTCCGCGGCGCTGAACTCGGCATCGACGACATCGTCCTCAAGATCGTCGTCGTCAGCGGACTCGACATCGGCGGCTTCCGCGCCGTTGGGCTCAGCATGGCCCTCGGTCCCCGCAGCCTGGTAGATCTGCTCACCGACCTTCATGCGCAACTCGTCAAGTTCCGCGGAAAGCCTCTGCAGCTTCTCCGCGTCCGGCGGCTCGCTCTTGAGCTCTTCCCGGATCGACTCGATCAGCGCCGTCAGGCTCTCCTTGTCCTCGTCGGAGATATTGTCCGCGTTGTCGTTGATCATCCGTTCGGTCTGGTAGGCCATGCTGTCGGCCGTGTTGATCGCCTCGACCGACTCGCGCCGGTCGCGATCCTCATCGGCATGCTGCTCGGCCTCTTTGATCAGCGAGTCCACCTCGTCCGAGGAAAGATTGGTCGAAGCGGTGATCGTTATTTTCTGTTCCTTGCCGGTGCCCAGATCCTTGGCCTTCACACTGACGATGCCGTTCACATCGATGTCGAAGGTGACCTCCACCTGCGGCACCCCGCGGGGCGCCGCCGGGATGCCTTCCAGCCGGAATCGACCCATCGTCATGTTGTCGGGGGCCATCGGCCGCTCGCCTTGCAGCACGTGGATGTCGACCGCCGACTGCCCGTCTTCGGCGGTGGAGAAGACCTCGGACTTGCTCGTCGGGATGGTGGTATTGCGCTCGATCAGCGGGGTCATGACGCTGCCCAGGGTCTCCACCCCCAGCGACAGCGGGGTCACGTCCAGCAGCACCACATCACCGACGTCGCCGGTTATCACCCCGGCCTGGATCGCGGCTCCGACCGCCACCACTTCGTCCGGGTTGACGCTGCGGTTCGGTTCCTTGCCGGTCAGGTTCTTGATCAATTCCTGCACCGACGGAATTCGGGTGGAGCCACCAACCAAAACGACCTCGTCCAGCCCCTCGGCGGTCATTCCGGCGTCTTTGAGCGCCTGCTGCAACGGCCCGACCATGCGATCGTTCAGGTCGGCGATCAGCTCCTCGAACTTGGCTCGCGTAATCGACATCGTCAGGTGCTTGGGGCCCGCCTGGTCGGCGGTGACGAAGGGCAGATTGATGTCCGTTTGCGGCGTCGAGGAAAGCTCGATCTTGGCTTTCTCGGCCGCTTCGACCAGCCGCTGGAGCGCCTGGCGGTCTTTGCGCAGGTCGATGCCCTGTTCCTTCAGGAACTCGTCGGCCATGTGGTTGACGATGCGCTGGTCGTAGTCATCGCCGCCCAGATGGGTGTCGCCATTGGTGGCCTTAACCTCGAACACGCCCTCGCCGACTTCCAGAATGGAAACGTCGAAGGTACCGCCGCCGAAGTCCCAGACCAGAATCGTTTCCGTGTTCTGGCTCTCCAGCCCGTAGGCTAGGCTGGCGGCGGTCGGCTCGTTGATGATGCGCAGGACCTCCAGCCCGGCGATCGTGCCGGCATTCTTGGTGGCCTGGCGCTGGGCGTCGTTGAAGTAGGCCGGCACCGTGATGACCGCCTGTTCCACCTCGTCACCGAGGAACGCCTCGGCGTCCGCCTTGAGCTTCTGCAAGACCATCGCCGAGATCTCCTCGGGCGTCAGGTCCTGTTTGAGTTCCGGAATCCGAATGCGCGCCTCGCCGCCGGAACCTTCAATTACCTCGAACGAAGCCGCCGCGCGCTCGCTGTCGACTTCGTCGTAATGGCGGCCGATGAAACGCTTTGCCGAGTAGATGGTGTTTTCCGGGTTCAACACGGCCTGCCGGCGCGCCAGTTGCCCGACCAGCCGTTCGCCGTTCTTGGTGTGGGCCACGACCGAGGGCGTCAGCCGGCTACCTTCGGCGTTGGTGATGACGGTGGCGGTTTCGTTCGCCATGGCGCTGCCCTCGGTGCCGGGGCAATTCGGTGTGTTCCATTTCGCCGGCCAGCTGTCCCTGGTGGTTGTCTTCGGCAACGAGTACGATCCCGCCACCGCGTTAGCTGCGGCCTTCGTGCTGCACGCGATCTTCTACCTCAACACCACTGTCATCGGCATTG
>JASLPR010000059.1 GCA_030744875.1 Chloroflexota bacterium | reverse complement strand
GACCGCCGTGGTTGGCCCCGCGGCAATCAATCAGAAAGAAAGCCATCGTGGATGGCCGGAGACCGCGGCTAGTCGCCGTGGGCCAGCCAGTCCATTTCTTCGGCGCTGAGTTCGACGGCGGACATCGCCAGGGCCTCACGGAACTCGTGGAAGTTGCCCACCCAGAAGGCCGCCAGGGCGGTGTAGTCGCGGTTCAGCGCCCAGGCCAAGGCGACCTGGCTGGCGGAGAGCCCGCGCTTCTCGCCGAACTCCTGCGCGCGGGCCAGGCGGGCCCAGTTGGCGTCGCTGTAAAAGGCGCCGACCATGTCCTGCTGATCCTGCCTTTCGGGGTTGAAGCGCCCGCTGAAGAAGCCATGCGACAGGCCCGACCAGGAGAGGTTGGGGACGCCGCTGGACTTGAGCCAGGCGGCATATTCGGAATCGATCTGCCGGCAGCCGGGCCAGAGCGGGTCTTTCATCTCGGCCAGCGCCGCATAATTGCTGACCAGGGAGAAGCCGGTCTTGCCGTTGGCGGCGGCCCATTCGTTGGCCTCCCGATAGCGGGCTAGGCTCCAGTTGGAGGCGCCGAAGGCGTGCACGCGCCCGGCGTCCTTGTGGTCATTGAGCCAGTCGATGACCTCGCCAGCGGGCACGGCCGGGTTGTCGCGGTGCAGCAGGAGGATGTCGAGGTAGTCGGTTTGCAGGGCGGCGAGGCTGCCTTCGACATCGGCCTGCATCATCTCCCTGGAGATCCGCCGGGGAACGTCCGGCCAGGGGTGGCAGCACTTGGTCACGATTACGACTTCGTCGCGGTTGCCACGGCTGGCCAACCAGCGCCCGATGGATCGCTCGCTCTGCGGCTCGCCGTCACGGGTGGCGTAGATGGCGGCGGTGTCGATGGCGTTCCCGCCGTGGCCGAGCCACTGGTCGAGCAGCGCGTGGCGGAAGACGTCGTCGGAGTCGTAGAAATACTCGGCGCCGAGCACCATTTGCGACAGGGCGCGCTTGGCCCCGGGGACTTCGATGTATCTCATCGGTAGGTTCCGATTGCGCCGCACGTCACTGGCCGGTCTCGAGCCAGCGGATTTCGGCGGCGCTCAATTCGATGTCGCCGGCGGCGGTGGCCGTCTGGACTTCGGCCACGCTCTCGGCGCCGGCCAGGGCGACGGCCGGGAAGGGCTGGTTGACGGCGTAGGCGCCGGCGATCTGGATGCCGGTCAGGCCGCGCCGGGCGCCAAGTTCTTCGGCGCGGGCTTTGCGGGCGGCGTTGACTTCGTTGGCGTAGACGCGGGCGACGTTGGCATCGGCGTTGGGCCCGTCGGCCTTGCCGGCGAAATAGCCGCGGCCCAGCGACGACCAGGCGAAATTGACGGTGTCGGTCTCGGTGTACCAGTTGCGCGCGGCGTCGTTGATGACCACCACGCCGGGCCAGAAGTCTTCGTTGGCGGTGGCCAGGCCGAAGTAGTTGCTGGTGGCGGCGAAGCCGGCGATGCGGCGTTTGGCGGCGTGGGCGTTGGCCTCGTGGACGCGGGCGACGGCCCAGTTGGAGCCGCCGAAGGCGCCGATGGCCCCGGCCTGGCGCTGCTCGTGGAGCCAGTCGACGATTTCGGCCGCCGGGACGGTCGGATCGTCGCGGTGCAGCATGTACAGCTCGATGTGATCGGTCTGCAGGGCTTCGAGGCTTTCGCTGATATCCGATTGCAGGTCGGCGGCGGTCATGCGGCTGCCGTCGACGTCGGGGTGGCAGCCCTTGCCCAGGACCATCAGGCGCTCGCGGTTGCCGGCCCCGAGCCATGCGCCGAGCTTGCGGTCGGACTCGCCGTGGCCGTAGATGCGAGCGGTGTCGATCATTGTGCCGCCGCCCTCGACCCAGGCGTCGAGCATGGCGTTCACCCGGTCCTGCTCGAGCGATGGGAACACCATTGAGCCCAGGGTCAACCGGGAAACGGGGCGGGGCACGCCGGGGACGGTCACGTAGCGCAAGGGTGGGCCTTTCCGGATACGGTGGTCAGAGCATATTGGAGTCGCTCGCGCAGGCAAACCCGGGATCGGTTCGGAAGGGCGTGCGGGATTTGGCTAGGATCGGTACGGAACTGGTGCCCGCAACTAGGGGAATAACCACCAATGGCAGACCTCACCGTCAGCGACACTGCCCCCGAATTCAGTGCCCTGGCAACGGGGCCGAACCCGCTGGCCCTTTCGAATCTGCTGGCCGCCGGACCGGTCGTCCTGGCCTTCTACCCCAAGGCCTTCACCGGTGGCTGAACCTTCGAGCTCCAGACCTTTGAGGAGCTTTACTCTCAGTTCGAGAGTGCCGGAGTACAGGTCGTCGGGGTCAGCACCGACAAGCTGGATACGCAGACGCGGTTCGCGGAGAGCCTGGAGCTTTCATTCCCGCTCGTGGCCGATGAGGACAAGTCGGTATCGGGCAGCTACGGGACGCTCAATGCGCTGCGGCGGGCCTCGACCCGGCAGACGTTCGGGATCGGGGCGGACGGCAAGATCATCTACCACAATGCCGACGTCAAACCGCGCGAGATGGCCGGCTACCGGGCCATTCAGGATGCTTTCGGGATCAAACCGGAGGGCGACTAGCTCCCGGAACCGGAATCGAGGGGCGGCGGCGTGAAGGTCCTTTCCGGCACGGCCGCCTGGGCCGACCAGACGGGGCTGTACCCGCCGGGGCTGGCGAGCCGCGATCAACTCGGCGTCTACGCCCGGCACCTGCCGCTGGTGGAGGTCAATTCGACGTTTCACTCGCTGCAGCCGGTGCGTAATTTCGAGAAGTGGACCGACGACACACCCGACGATTTCGTCATGAACGTGAAGGTCTACAAGGCGGTGACCGGGCAGGGCCAGGACCCGAACGGCCGCCCGGTGGACGAACTGCTGCGACGGCAGCGGTACTCGGTGGCCCCCCTGCGCGCGGCAGGCAAGTTCGGGGTTTGGCTCTTGCAGTTTCCGCCGTGGTTTCAGCCGGGCGAGCGCGCGGACGAACTGTTCGAAGTAGCGCGGCGCGAGTTGGAAGACGACCCGGTGGCGATCGAGGTGCGGCATCCGGGTTGGTTCGACGCCGCGTGGCGCGAGACCACCCTGCAGCGCTGGCGGGACCTGGGCTTTATCAACGTGATCGTCGATGAGCCCCGGGCGGGAGCGACCGGACTGGTGCCGATGGTGCCGACGGTGCCGGCGGTCACCAACCCGGCGCACGCCTACTTCCGATTCATGGGGCGCGATCAGTTGGGGCGGCTTGCCGGCAAGGAAGATCGCCTCCGCCATCGCGCCCGCGAGGACTACTTCTACACCGAGGAGGACTGGCGCGAACTGGGCGACCTGGTCGAAGCGATCGCGGCCGAAGCCGAAAAGGCGCACGTGATCTGGCACAACAACGGCGCGGCGGCCAACGCGGTCGATTCAGCGCGGCACATCAACGAACGGTTCGGGGTCCCGCTTCCCGATCCCGACGCCCCCCGGCAGGCAAAGCTGGACCTCTAGTCTCCAGCTCTGCGCCCGGTCAGAAATCGAGCCACTCAATCCATTCGGCGTGGGGAGCGCAGCGGGCTAGGAGGCGCTCGGTCTTGCGTCCTGCGCGGTAGTTCGCCAGGGCCAGGTATCCGGAGCCGGTTGCGGCGGTCATCGGCGACCCCGCGGCCCATCCCTAGTCGCTGCCGGTGATGTCCCGTCGGTTGAACACCCAGACGGAGATCGCCAGCAGGACCACGCCGTGGAGCAGCAGGTACAACCCGGCGGTGCCCGGTTCCATGCCGCCGGTTCCGAAACCGCTGTCCCCGTCGCCAAAGAACTCACCCGCCCCCAGGGCGTTGCCGGCCATCGCCGCACTGGCGAGGCTGGTGAGCAGGAAGTCGGCCAGGTCTGCCCAGAAGCCGCCGATGGCCCTGAAGATGGGCTGCAGGATCGCCTCGACGAACAAATACCCGAGCCCCAGCCCGAGACCGCCGGCCGCCGACCGGGTCAGCACCGCGATGCAGAAGGCGACCAGCGCGAAGACGCTCAGGACCGCCAGGGTCCGCAGGGAATCCACGGCCAGGTCGACAAAGAAACCGTCCGGGAGGATCGGATCCCAGCCGTTCGCCAGGAGGTCGCCGACGACCATGAGGCCCGCGCCGACCAGCAGGGTCAGCAGCATCCCCACCAGGGCCGAAAAAACGATTGCCGCCAGCTTCGCGGTCAGGTAGCGATTCCGCGAGGCGCCCCGTGCCATCACCTGCCGCACCGTCCCCCAGCTGTATTCCGAGCCGACCACCATCGTCGCGAAAACGATCACGATCCAGCGCCCCATCTCGGCGACGAATTGCAGCAGCGCCCCATAGCCCACCGGGAAACGCAGCGCGGCGTTGGCGGGCGCAAGGTCCTCCGAATCCGCTCCGCCTTCGCCGAACACGATCTGGCCGATGCCGATGATGATGAACGCTAAGAACGCCAGGAAGATGCCGAACATGATCCAGGTCGCGCGGCGCTTGCGGATCTTGAGCATCTCGGCGGAGATGAGGCTAAGCATTGCTCACCTCCGCCTCGCCGTCGCCGGTGACCTCTAGGAAGAACGACTCCAGGTCGGACCCCCTTTCGGCGATCATGGAGACCTCGACGCCGGCGTTGACCAGCGCCGTGTTCAGCGCGCCGGTGTCCTCCGGTCCGATCTCGGCCCAGACCAATCCCTCGCCGGCGTCTTCGCCGGCGGTGAGCCCCTGTTCGTTCATCAGCGCCAGCGCGCGAGCCTCGTCATCAACCCGGAACGAGATCGTGCTGCCGCGGCGGAGCAGGTCTTCCAGCCGGCCCTCGGCGACGGTCTCGCCGAGCTTGACGATGCCGACGCGGTCGCACATCTGTTCGACCTCGGTCAGCAGGTGGCTGGACACGAAGACGGTGTTGCCCTGGTCTTTGACGACGGAGCGGATCAGGTTGCAGAACTCGCGGGCGCCGGCCGGGTCGAGCCCGCTGGTGGGCTCGTCGAGGATCACCAACTCCGGGTCGCCGAGCAGCACGCTGGCCAGCCCGAGGCGTTGCTTCATGCCGGTCGAGTAGGTCTTGGCCTTGTCCTTGCCGCGACCTTCCAGGCCGACCAGTTCGAGCATCTCGTCGATGCGTCCGGCGGGGATGTCGCCGATTGTTCGCGCCACCACCTTCAGGTTGTCGCGGCCGCCGAGGTAGGGATAGAAGGTCGGGCTTTCGATGATGGCGCCGGTCCGCCGGAGCACCTCCGAGCGGTGCGCACGGGCGTCCATGCCGAAGACCTCAATGGAGCCGGAGTTGGGCGTGACCAGCCCCAGGATGGCGCCGATCAGTGTCGACTTGCCGGCGCCGTTGGGCCCGAGCAATCCGTAGACTTCGCCGGGGAAGACCTGCAAGTCGAGTCCGGCCAGGGCGGTGACGGCGCCGAAACGCTTCACCAGTCCCTTAACTTCGAGCACCGGTTGAGGTTCGGGAGAAGCGGTCTCCGTCGTCATAGCCCGGCCTCACTGTTCTGGTGGCGTACCCCGTTTGCCTGCCTCCGCCATCCAGTTACGCCGCCCCGGCAGTCAAACGCGCTTTGGTGGGTTGCCGGGGTGGCCGCCTTCTCAACGTCGGCCCCGGTAGCCATAATTGCCCCCCGAATTCGGACGCCACCGGGAGGATATCATGACCACCGCCGCGATCACCGCCAACCCCCTCGGCCGCATCGGCCGCATCAACCCGGAGCACTACAGCCACTTCATCGAGCACTTGGGCGAGTGCGTCTATGACGGCATCTGGGTCGGGCGGGATTCGGAGATTCCCAACACCGACGGCCTGCGCCAGTTCTCGGTGGATGCGCTGAAGGCGGTCGGACCGGCGGTTTTCAGGTGGCCGGGCGGCTGCTTCGCCGACCACTACCACTGGCGCGACGGCATCGGCGACCCGGCGGAGCGGCCTCGCACCCCCAACATCTTCTGGGGCGGGACCGAGTCCAATCGCTTCGGCACCCACGAGTTCATCGACTTCTGCCGCAAGGTCGGCGCCATCCCCTACATCTGCGGCAACGTCGGCACCGGCACCCCGCAGGAGATGATGGACTGGCTGGAGTACTGCAACGGCGATTCCGACTTGAGCGTCGTCGACGAGCGCCGCGCCAACGGTGAGGCCGACCCGCTGGGCATCAAGTACTGGGGGGTGGGCAACGAGAACTGGGGCTGCGGCGGCAACATGCGCCCACAGGAGTACGCGGCGAAGTTCCGCAACTACGTGACCTACCTGGTCAGGATGGAGATGGGCGCGCAGTTGATCGCGGTCGGCCACGACGACGAGTGGAATCGCGAGTTGCTGCGGGCATTGCAGGGCACGCGGTTCCTGCCCCGGCTGGAGGCGCTGTCGATCCACCGCTACTTCTCGCTGGAGCGAGAAGCGTTCAAGTACGACGAGTCCGAGTACCTGGCCCTGATCGGCGAGGCGCACGTGCTGGAGGACGACATCGCCAAAGCCGACGGTATCCTGAAGAACTACGAGGATCCGAACCATCCGGTGGGCCTGATCGTCGATGAATGGGGCCTCTGGGATCGCGGCCGCGCGGTGCCCGAGGCCGGGTGGCGCCAGGCGAATTGCCTGCGCGATGCGGTGGTGGCGGCCTCGTGCCTGGACATATTCAATGCCCGCGCCGACCGGGTGACGATGAGCAACATCGCGCAGACGGTTAACGTGCTGCAGTGTCTCATCGAGGCCCATGGCCCGGAGGCCTGGCTGACCCCGACCTACCACGTCTATTCGCTGTACCAGGCGCACGTCGGGCAAGACTCGGTGGGCACGTTTGTGGAGACCGAGGAGCTGGGCGTGTTGAGTCCGCAGGGGCTGCCGGTCGGGCAAATCAGCGCTTCGGCGAGCGTCGCCCGGGACGGTTCCCGCGCGGCATTCACGGTCACCAACCGGAACTACTCCGGGTCGGTCGAATGCGTACTGCGTCTGCAGGATCATTCGCTCGGCGACGCGTCGGCGCGGGTGCTGGCGGGCGACGAGGCGATGTCGGCCAACTCGGCGGCTTCTCCGGATGCCGTCGCCCCGAGCGCGCTCGCCGTGAAATCCGCCGACGACGGCCTGACAGTCGAACTGCCGCCGCACTCGGTGGCGGTAGTCACGGCCGCGGTCGGCTAGCCCCGGCGGATCGCGCTAGAGAAGGTTTTGGCTAGCGGACTTCGATATCGACCAGCACCGGTCGGTGGTCGGAGGCGGTTGCGACCGGTGATTCGGCGATGCTGACCGCCAGGTCGGCGGTGCCGAAGGCGAAGTCAATCCGCTCGAACGGCTCGTCGGCCGGGTAGGTCGGGCCATCGTTGCCGGTCTCGCGTAAGAGGTCGCGCAGACCGCTGGATATGACCAGGGCGTAGCCCTCTGAGCCGGGCGTGAAGTTCATGTCGCCTACCAGCAAAGTCGCCCCTCCGCCTCCCCAGAAGCCCAGCACTTCCCCGGCCTGGTCGGCCCGGACTTGGTCGCCGGCGGCCTCGGAATCCAGGTGGGTGACCAGAACCCGCAGGGGCCCGTTGGCGGTGGCTACTGTGATCCCCTGCACGCCGCGCGGGACCCGGCCCAGGTCTTCGAAACGCAGATGCTCCTGGGCCAGCACCGGCAGCCGGACCAGGAAGGCGTTGCCCCAGGTGTCGGCGAGATTGGGCTCGAAATAGAGCCGCATGTCGAGGCGGTTGGCGAGCCACTGGAGCTGGTCGACCATCCCGGAGATCACCCAGCCACGCGCGACTTCCTGCAGGGCGACGACGTCGGGGTTGTGGCGCTCGATCTCCGCGGCCACCGGCTCCAGGCCGAAGCGATCTTCGAGCCCGAAGCCCTGGCGGATGTTGTAGCTGAGCATGCGGATCGGGACGCCGGAGGGAATGTCGCCGACCGTCGGCGTGTGGTGGGTCAGGGCCTTGACCAGGCCGGGCGCCAGGCTCAGCAGGACCAGCCCGATGACCAGCCAGCGGCCGCTCGCGCCGAGGGCCGGCTGGTGGTCGGCGGCCGTGCGGAGGACCGCGCCGAATCCGCCGAGGACCACCAGCGCGATGAGCGCGATGACCACCCAGAACGGCCCGTAGAAGGAATAGAAGATGAACAGGAGGGCGACGAAAAAGATGAAGCCGAGGGTGACGAAGAGGGTCAATGGTCCGCCGCCGTCGCGGGCGTCACCGCTCGGGTCGGCGGGCAGCAGGCACAGCAGGTGGGCCAGCCCCAGCGCAGCCACGGCGACCCAGATGCCGCCGGAGCCGCCCCAGTAGGCCAGTAACCCGCCGGCGAGCGCGGCGGCGGAGATCAGGGTGTGGGCGAGCCGGCGGGAGCGGTCGCCGTCGCGCGGCAGCAGCGCCCGGATCAGCCCGGCGGCGGCCCCGGCGGAGAGCCAGATCACGGTCTCGCCCCAGCCGAGTTCGCCGCGGACGGCCACCTGGCCGAAGTTGCCGGTGACCAGCATGAAGAGCAGCAGCGCGGCCGGAATGCCGGGGAGTTGCCAGGCGGCGGCGCTACCGACGCGGCCGGCGGCCGGCCGTCCCGATTTCCAGAGTGCGGCGAGGGTAAACGCGCCGAGCGCGACGACGATCAGGGTCGCCGCGACGGAATCCGCGAACGCCACATCGACGGTGTCGAACGCGGAGCGGATGGCGATGTCGAGCCCGAGCGCGGCGGCCAGGCCGATTCCGGCGGCGCGGCCGCCCCGGCCGATCCGGGCGACCACCAGCCAGCCGAAGAACATGGTGCCGAGAAATCCGAGCGCGAGGTCAAGGACGGCCGCCGGGCTGGCCTGGTCGACTACTCGGACGAGGACGAGTCCGGCGGCGCCGACCAGCGCGGCGCGGCGCGGACCGGCGAGCCGCAGCAAGGGCCAGGCCAGCCCCACGGTGCCGAAGGCGACAAAGGCGACCACCGCCATGACTACCCGGTCCGACGTCTCGCCCAGGTACCAGACTAGGTTGGTGGCGAAGACGCGCAGCGCCTGCATGCCCAGCAGCGTCGCCGCCGCGGCCAGCAGGATCGTCCAAATGGCCGAGTGTCGATTCGCGATTGCCATTGCCGGCAGCCCTCCTGGCGGCGGCGTGCATCCCGCGCCCCCGCCCGTCGAATTCTAGGCCGTTCGCTCCCCGGCTTCCTCCCCTGAAGCGGCCCCCGGATTTCGGCTACCCTATCCGGGCACTCGGCAGGAGTCCCCCGGGAGGAGATCTGCCCCATGAAGGTTCTGGTGACCGGTGGCGCCGGCGACATCGGCGGGAGCGTCGTTGCGGCTCTCTTGCCGAAGCACGAAGTGTCGATCCTGGATCGCGTGCCGTCGGAGCGTCATCCCGAACTGCAGTTCCTCGATGTCGACCTGCAAGACCCGAAGCGCACCGCGTCGCTGATCCGCGGCTTTGACATCGTGGTCCACCTGGCGGCGCTGCCCGATGCGCGCTCCGGGACGCAGGACGAAATCCTGCGCGTCAACAACGCCTGCACCTTCAACGTGCTCGAGGCGGTGCGCGGCAACGGCATCCCGAGGGTGGTCTATGGCTCCAGCGAGTCGGCATCCGGCTACGGGACCCAGACCGTTTCGCTGCGCCCGGACTACTTCCCGATCGACTCCAACCACTCTTCCTGGCCGCACGAGGCCTACAGCCTCAGCAAGTATTTCGGCGAAGAGATGACCCGCTTCTACGCCGAGGCGCACCGGATCGACGTGGTGTCGCTGCGCTACTGCTGGGTGTGGGGCGGGGGGCGCAGCCAGGACCAGTGGGGCAAGATCCTGGGCGAGGCCAGCCGTGGCGGCGGCAAGGACCGGCTGGGGGCGTGGATCGCGGTCGAGGATGTGGCCCAGGGATTCGCCCTGGCCTGCGACTTTGAGTACGACTTGCCAGGCGGCAACTTTGAGTACTTCTACCTGACCGCCCGCGATAACTTCACCGAGGTGGCCTCGTTGGACCTGGTGAAGACGCTGTGGCCGGACGACATGCCCGAGGTGCGGCGGCCGGAGCTTTACGAAGCCAACCCGAAGGCCAGCCTCTTCGATATCTCCAAGGCGGAGCGCATGCTGGGCTATGACCCGCAGGTCACCACCGACGACCTGCGCGAGAAGTTCGGGATCGAGCAGAAGACATGAGCGTCAGAACTTCATTTCAGGCGAGCTTGGGCTACCGCGAATGGCCAGCCGAGAAGGTCGTCACATCGCTAAAGGACATCGGCTACGAGGGCATCGAGTGGGGGACCGCCCACTTTGACCCGACGAAGGGGTTGGCCGGCTGCCGCGAGGTCGTGGACGCCACCCGCAACGCCGGGCTGGAGGTCTGCCGCATCTTCGCCCACGAGGACCTGGTGTGCCTGGACGATGCCGAGCGGCAGCGACGTATCGACCACACCGTGGCCGTCATTGAACTGGCCGGTGAATGTGACGTTTCCAACGTCGGCGCGATGAGCGGCCCCGCCCCCTGGAACCCGGCCGCGCCGAAGATCCCGGCCGACATCTCCGAGGGCGCGGCCTGGGACCAGGTGCTGGACGCCTACCGGCAGTTCGAGGTGGCCGGTCGCAAGGCGGGAGTGAAGATCAGCTCCGAGGGCGTATTCGGGATGGTCGCCAACGATTTCTACTCGCACAAGTTCCTGATCGACACGATCGATTCCGAGTTCGTGGGTGTGAACTACGACCCCTCGCACGGCGTCTTGAGCGGCAACCTGGACGTCGCCTGGAACATCCGGCAGTGGGGCGAGCACATCGTGCACTGCCACCTGAAGGACGCGGTTGGCATCAGCCAGGTTCCGGGGGAATTCATCTTCCCGCTGCTCGGCGAGGGCCGGGTGGACTGGACGGCGTTCTTTAACACGCTGGATGAGATCGGTTTCGACGGCTACGCGGCGGTCGAATTCGAGAGCTTCGCCTATCTGGCCAGGGTGCTGGGCGGCGACCCGGAGGCGGCCGCGCGGATCAGTATGGAGCAGGTAAAGGCGCTGCAGTCCGCTGCGGGGCCGGAGGCCGGCCACCAGAAGTAGGCGTGATGACGACCAGCGGCGAATCAGTTGCGACGGTCGAAGGCCTGGTCCATAGCTACGGCGATCTGACGGCGGTTGACGACCTGTCGTTTTCGATCGCCAAGGGCGAAGTGTTCGGCCTGCTGGGGCCGAACGGCGCGGGCAAGTCGACGACGATCTCCATCCTGAGCTGTGTGCTGGAGCGCACTGGTGGCCGGGTGGAGGTGCTGGGCGGCGACGCGGGCCCGAACAACCGGTCTATCAAGGCGCGGGTGGGGCTGGTGCCGCAAGACCTGGCGCTTTATGAAGAGATCAGCGGCCTCGATAACCTCAAGTTTTTTGGCCGGCTATACGGGCTTTCGGGTTCGCGGCTGGGGACGGCCATCGAGTCGGCTCTGGAAACGGTGGGCCTGAGCGACCGCGCCAGCGACACCGTCAGCGAGTACTCGGGCGGCATGAAACGTCGCCTGAACTTGGCCGCCGGCCGGCTGCACGATCCCGAGATTCTCATCCTTGACGAGCCCACCGTGGGGGTCGACCCGCAGAGCCGCAACCACATCTTCGACAACGTCGAGCGCCTCAACGCGGGCGGGACGACAGTGATCTACACGACCCACTACATGGAAGAGGCGGAGCGGCTGTGTGATCGGGTGGCGATCGTGGACCACGGCCGCCTGGTGGCGCTGGGCACGCCGCGCGAGCTCATCGACGCCCTGGGCGGTGGGGTGATCCAGATCGGCGTCCCGGAGGACCGGCGCGCCGCGGCCGAAGCCGATCTCGTCGCCCTGGACCGCGTAACCAGCGCGAGCCCCGGCCCCGACGGCACGCTGGATCTGCAGACC
>JASLPR010000058.1 GCA_030744875.1 Chloroflexota bacterium | reverse complement strand
GAACGGATCAGTTCGAAGAGCGTGTCAGGCGAGGCGAGGGCCTGTCCGGCGGTGGCGTCGATGATGGGACGGGCGTGGCTGATCTCGATGAGGTTGGGGTGATCCATGATCTCGCGGGCGATCACCATCGAGGACGCCGTGAGCAGGTGGGCCTTTTCGCTGGGCTCGACATTCGGGTCGTGGAGAGCCTGGGTGAGGTGCCGGCTCACGTAGTGGTCGATGGATTCGCCGTCGGTGCAGAGGACATACAGCGTGTCGATATCACTCGATTTGAGCTGGGTTATGGCCTGGCGATCGACCCGCGAGCCGGCCTCCCGGAAGACAACGTAGCTATCGCGCGATTTGAGGAAGAGGGTTGATTTCGCCACCGGGCTGCCTTGAACGTCAGTCAGGGACAGCGGCAGGTAGACTGATCCGTCTCTACGGCTCATAGCTCCTCTTCGATCGACGCGCGTCGCGGTCCCGCGCGGCGGTGATTCCCAAGAATCCAGTTGGCAACATGCGCACGCTTTGTGGAATCGAGCGCATTCCCATTGTTAACCGTCTGCTCGAATAGTCAATGCTTATCGCGTGACTATTGGTAGGCGGTGTAGCCGTCTTCCGGCTCGGTGAGCAGCAACTCGCCGAAGGCGCGCGCGCTCGCGACGGCGGCCTCGGAGGGCAGGACGTTGAAGATGACGTGGACCCGATCGGCCTCGCCGCTGAGTTCCAGCGTCAGCTCGGCGAGCGTGGCGAGATCGGACTCGCTGTACGGATACTCTGCGACGGTGGCGGCGGTGTCGGCGATCCGATCCCATTCGCCCTCCTTGCGCCCGTGCAGGCGGACCGGCGCGATCTCGGAAAGGCTCACCTGGGATTGCAGCAGCGGCGCCTCGCGAGCGGGCGGGAAGTCGGAAGCGGTGAGCGCGATTTCTAGGTCGATCAGGTGGTCCAGCGTCTCTTCGAGGCACGGCTCGGGCAGGAACCAGGAGGGATTGCGGAATTCGACCCCTAGCGGGAGGCCGGGCAGTTGGGCCCGGCAGCGTTCCAGGTACCTGAAGCTGTCCGGCCCCCAGTCGAACCACGGGGGAAACTGCAGCATCAGCAGGCCCAGCTTGCCGGCCTCGGTCAGGGGCGCGATGGCGGCCGCGAACTCCTCGAAGATGACGTCCGGGGGCTCGACGGCGACTTCCGACCAGGGCATTCCGGGTAGCGGCGCGGCCTGGCCGGGGCGGCGCTGGTGCAGGGTGAGGCCACCGAACGCCAGGACATCAAAAACAAACCCGTCGGGGACCACGTCGGCCCACTCCCGGACGCGGTCTTCACCGGGAATCCCCTGGAAGGTGGTGGCGACTTCGACTACCGGGAAATGCTCGGCGTAGAAGGGCAGCATGTCCGGCTGGCGGGTGCGGGGCGGGTAGAAGCCCTCCAGCCGGTGCCAGCCGCTGGTGCCGATAAGAGTCTTCTTCGCGAGGTCGGCCTGGTCCATATCCGTATCGCCGGGTAAAACGCGCCGCTCAGATATTAGTCAGCCGGGGCTGAAAATGTCCGCCGTCGGCCGCCGTCGGGTCTGAGGAATCATCCTCGGCCACCGACCAGGAGGAGCCCTGTTCGGCTTCGGAAGCGGCCAGGACCAGTTGCTGCAGGTGTTCGGTCTCCTCGCCGCGGGGCGGTTGGTCGAAGATGGTCTGCAGCATCTTGGCGTTGGCGACCGCCTGGCCGACGAAATGATTGTTAGTGATGATGAAGGTGGTGGCGGCTTCGCGATCGACGGACGCGATCCGGTTCTTCCAGGGGAACAACTCGGTCTGCGAGTAGAGGTAGTTGTAGCGCTGCGCCTTCTGCGCTTCAAGTTGCGCGGTCAGTTCTTTTTCGCGGGCGCGGCGCTCGCGGTGCGATCCCGAATCGCGCCGGATTTCGCGGCGCAGTTGCTGAGCGTGGCGCTGGTTGATGGCCGGCCACCAGTCGTCTGCGTTACGCCCGTGGAAACGGACGTAGCCGACCGACCCGGTGGCGGCGGTGAACGGCGGCATGTTGCCCTTCAGTTGCGGCTCGTCAACGCAGCAGAACCCGAGGCCGAGATCGCGCAGGAGGTCGACGGTTTCGCCCCCGGCCGCGCCGTTGACCCAGCTCTCGTGCCGAAATTCGACCACGACGGGGAGTTCCGGGAGCAGGTCGGGGAGGAGGCGCAGGTAGGCGATGCCGGATTCGTCGCGCTGGAAGCGCGGCGGGAACTGCATCAACACCGTCCCCAATTTGCCGGCCTTCCGGAACGGCGCCACGGCCGTCGCGAATTCACCAAAGGTGCGGGTGGCGGCGGCCTCGAAGTGGTGCGTCAGCGCGCTGAAAGCCTTGACCGAGAAGAGAAAGTCCTCCGGCGTGCGGCGAATCCAGCTCTCAATCAGGTACGGCAAGGGGATGCGGTAGTAGCTGCTGTTGAGTTCGACGGTGTCGAAGTGCTGGCAGTAGAACTCCAGTTCGTCGAACCCGCGGGTTTTGGCGGCGAGCGGGTAGAAGGTTCCGTACCAGTCGGCGTAGCTCCAGCCAGCAGTGCCAATGCGCAGACCCGCGGTCGCCGGCGACACCATGTGTCAGAGCCCCCGTAGCGCGGCGATCAGGGCCCCGTCTTCACGCTCCAGCACGGTGCGCGGGGATAGCAGGAAGGCGTCGGCTTCGATCCGCCCGATGACCGGCGGCCGGGCGGCGCGTAGCGCGGCCGCGAGTTCATCGGGAGAGTGATCCGGCGACGCGATCCGCAGGGCCACCGAGGGAATTACCTGGCCGGGCAGCGACCCGCCGCCGACGGTGGCCTCGGCGGGGATGACCTCGGCGTCGAAGCCGCTTCCGAGCGCGGCGGCCCAGGCCTGAGCGCGGCGCTTGAGATCGGCGATCGAGGCGGCGATCATCCGCCAGACCGGAATCTCGCTCTCGGCGACGCCCGCTACGTAGGCCAGCAGAGTGGCGTGCAGCGCCGCCAGACAGAGCTTGTCGGCGCGCAGCGCGCGGGTGAGCGGATAGGCGGCGACGGCATCCACCAGGTCGCGCCGGCCGACGATGATGCCGGCCTGCGGGCCGCCCAGGAGTTTGTCGCCGGAGAAGGTTGTCAGGGCGGCGCCGGCGGCAACGCTCTCCTGAACCGTCGGCTCGGGGTCGAGTCCGTGCTCTTCGGTTGGCAGCAGAGTGCCGCTGCCGAGGTCGTTCATCACCGGAATCGAGTGTTGATCCCCGAGGGCGCAGAGATCTTCCAGCGGCAGACCTTCGGTGAAACCGACCACCAGGAAATTGCTGGTGTGGACCCGGAGTAGCAGGGCGGTATTCGGCCCGATTGCCGCCGCATAGTCGGCCAGGCGGGTGCGGTTGGTGGTGCCGACATCGCGGAGAATTGCCCTGCTCTGGCTGAGGATGTCGGGAATGCGGAAGCCGCCGCCAATCTCGACGGCCTCGCCGCGGCTGACCGGGACCTCGCGGCCGCCGGCCAAGGCCGCCAGGCAGAGGTAGACCGCGCCGGCGTTGTTGTTGACGACCAGCGCGGCCTCGGCGCCGGTGAGTTCGCAGAGGAGGTCCTCGACGTGGACCCGCCGCGAACCGCGCCGGCCGCTGGCCACGTCGTATTCGAGATCGGAGTAGCCGCGCGCGGCCTCCTGGAGGGCCGCGATGGCGCGGTCGGACAGCAGGGCGCGCCCGAGGTTGGTGTGGACGATGACCCCGGTGGCGTTGATGACCGGCTGCGGCGCCGGGGCGAGCAGCCGTTGGGCGCTCCGGACCACGGATTCGGCCAGCGCGTTTGTGTCGGGGAGGTCGCCTTCGTGATCCAGGCCTCGCCGGAGACGATCCAGTTCCAGGCGGGCCTGACTGGTGGCGACCGACGCGGGGATTTCCGGAGCCAACTCGTGGACCCGGGCAATCAACACATCAACGGCCGGCAAGGATCGGCGAGGGTCTGCCGACGCCCCACCACCGGCGCCGTCGGGCTGCTCAGGCACCGAATTTCTTGAGCCGACCAGCATAGCCGACAAGCAGGCTCATGGTGTTTCGCGCCGGGAAGATCCCGAGGCTGCCGGTGCCGCAGGCGCGCTCGCCGAACGCGGTGGCGGCATCCGGGACGGCATGCCCGGCATGCAGTAGGAAGGGGACCGGGTGCCATGAATGCTGGTGCAGGCGGGCGGGGGTGGAGTGGTCGCCGGTGACGGCCAGCGCCGCCGGCCCGAGGCCGACGATCTCCGGGATCGCCGCGTCGACCTCTTCAATGGCGGCGACTTTGCCGTCGAAGTTGCCGTCCTCGCCGAGCGAGTCGGTGTCCTTGAAGTGGAAGAAGAAGAAGTCGTAGTCGTCCCAGTGGCGCTGCAAGGCCGCGACCTCGCCGGGGAAGGTGTCGCCGGTGTCCAAGATGTCCATGCCGGCGATGGTGGCCAGGCCTTTGTACATCGGGTAGGCGGCCACGCAGGCGGACTTGACGCCGTAGATTTCTTCCAGCGATTCCAGCGCCGGCAGACCGGCGTAGCCGCGCATGAGGACGAAGTTTGCCGGTGAGCGGTCGCCGATGACCTCGCGGACGCCGGCGAGGAATCGTTGCAGGATCGCCTCGGTGGCGGCGGCCTCGGGGGCTAGGGCGTCGGGGGCCAGCGGCGGCACCCCGGTCTGCTGAGGATCAGTCTCGCGCACGGCCGGGTGCAGGCCCGCGCCGCGCAGCACCAGCACGGCGCGGTGCTGGCTCTCAGTGGCGAGTTCGATCTCCACACCGTCGATCTCGATGGATGAGAGGTCGGCGACAAGTTCGCGGTTCAGGTCAGTGGGAATCCGCCCGGCGCGGCGGTCGGTGACGTTGCCGTCGGAGTCAATCGTGCAGAAATTGAGGCGGACGCCGATGTCCTCGGGGGCCAGGTCCAGCCCGATGCCAAGCGCCGAAAGCGCGCCGCGGCCGATGTTGCCGGCGATGGGGTCGTAGCCAAAGAGGGCCAGGTGGCCGGGCCCGCTGCCGGGCGTGATGCCAGGACCGACCGGTTCGCTGAGGCCGACGATGCCCTCGCGGGCCAGCAGGTCGAGATTGGGCGTGCGGGCGGACTCCAGCTCGGTGAGCCCGGTGTCGGGGTGCGGCAGGCCGCCGAGCCCGTCCAAGACGAGCAGCACGAGCTTGCCCTCATCGGCCAGGTGCAGGGTCTTGAGCGCAGAGGTCGGGATCACGGTTAGAGGTCCTGGAGAGGGGGTGGAACAGCGGTCGGAAATGAGCGGCATTCTAGCACGCAGATCGTCGTCCTGAACCTGTGGAGGCAGCCGCGCGGAGCCAGGGTGGCAGATGCCCGGGCGCCAGTCGCCGGCCGGAAGGTCCCGGCCCGGGCGATCCGCCGGGCCCAGTGTGCGATCGGCCATCGTACGCCGGCCGGGCAATAGGTCACAATACGGCAAGACTTATTGGGGGTGAACGGAGTGGGTACCGTACACACGGATCAGGGGCCGTCCCGCGAGACGGAGCTGCTGGCGTCAGGGCCGATCCCAATGTCCAACCTGCTGCGCGGGTTCTCGGTGGCGCTGGACATGACGCAGGGACTCAAGCGCGGCCATGCCATCCGCACGGCGTATACGGCGATGCGGATCGCCCGGACCTGCGACCTCACCGCCGAGGAATGCTCGGACGTGTTCTATTCGGCCTACCTGAAGGACAGCGGGTGTCCGGCGGCGGTCGACGTGCTGCTGGAACTGGTTGGCGCCAGCGACATCGCAAGAAGCTGGACGGCAGCGGCTATCCGCTGGGGCTGCGGGCAGAAGACTTGAGTCTGGAAGAGAGAATCCTGGCGGTGGCCGACATTCACGACGCGCTGTCGGCCGAGCGGCCCTACCGGGCGCCGATGCCGCAGGAGACGATGGTGACCATCCTGAATGACATGGCCGGACCGAAGCTGGACGCGGAGGTCGTGGCGGCGCTGCTCGAATCCCTGCGGGAGACATTGGCCGCCTAGCTCTATGCTGGAAGCCGGAACCGGCCAAGCGGTGGAGACGCGGATGAACGCGGTAGTGATCCTGGCGGGCGACTTTCGTGCGACGCCCGCAATCGAACGGGTTCTGCGCGAGGCCGACCTGGTGGTGGCCGCCGACGGCGGCGCGCACCATCTCGAGAATCTGGAAATAACCCCCGGGCTGCTGGTCGGTGACCTGGATTCGATCGCCGGGGAGCGCCGGGCGGAACTGGATTCGCGAGGCGTCGAAATCGTACGGCGCCCGGAGGACAAGGATGCCACCGACGCCGAACTGGCGCTGCTGGCGGCGCTGGACCGCGGCGCGACCGCCGTGACGATCCTCGGGGGGCGGGGCGGCCCGCGGGCCGATCATGAAGCGGCCAACCTCCTGCTGCTGGCGCACCCGCGGCTGGCGGCGGTGGACGCGCGCTTCCTGACCGCCACCACCGAGGTGCGGGCCTTTGGTCCAGGCGATCACACCTGCGCGGTCGAATCCGGCGAGACAATCTCGCTGGCGCCGATCACGGCCAACGTTCGCGGCGTGACGCTCGCCGGGGTGCGCTGGCCGCTGGCGGCGGTCGATCTGGAACTGGGCTCGACCTACACGGTGAGCAACCGTGCGACGGAGCCGGAAGTCGCGCTGCGCATCGTGGACGGAGTGGTCCTGTTCTTCCGTGACTTGAGCGGCGATGGGACCGACCCGGCCGCCGATCGCACCGAAATGCCTTGACAGCAGCGCGCCACGGTGGGACGGTCTGAGGGTAGCGGCGCACAACCAAGAAAGCTGAACGACGATTTCCGCGGGGGAGCTGGAGTAGATCCGGCTGAGATAGCGGCCCCACACGCCGCATTCCCTCTGAACCTGAACCGGGTAATGCCGGCGTAGGAAGACGGATTCATTTCCACAGAGGGATGCCGCAGGTGCAGGTCTGCGGCTGTTCTTCTTTACCCGGCTCCTCGGGCGGTTCATCGCGGAGGAGGAGTCGGGCAATGGCGACGATTATCGCGGCGTTTCAGGTACTGCCGAGCGGGGTGGACGACCTCTACGCCTGCGTCGACGAGGCGATCGGGGTGGTGGAGCGGTCGGGGTTGCCCTACGACGTGAGCTGCTTTGAGACCACCATCGAGGGCGAGTACGACCAGATCATGGACGTGGTCAAGCGCGCCCAGGCGGCCTGCCTGGAGTTCGGCGCTACGTCCGTACTCTGCAACATGAAGATCGCCAACACGCCAAACGGCACGACCATCGCCGAGCACATCGGCAAGTACCGGTCCTGAAGTGCTGGCGCGGTTCGGAGGTGCGTTGACCGGAAGCGGCCGGGTCCGCCGGCTGGCCCCGGCGCTGGGTACGTTCGCGGCGATCCTGGCCGTGTGGCAGATCATGGTCGAGTGGCGGGACACCCCGCGCTGGCTGCTGCCGTCGCCGCTGGATATCGGCCGGGCGATGGCGGAATCGGCCGATCTGCTCTGGTCCCACGCCGGGATCACGCTGCTGGAAATGGCGCTGGGCTTCACGATCGCGCTGTTGCTGGGAGTGACGGTGGCGGTGGCGAGCCATCTGTCGGATCCCATCCGGCGCACGGTCTACCCGTTGCTGGTGACGTCCCAGTCGGTACCTGTGATCGTGCTAGCGCCGCTGCTGGTGATCTGGTTTGGGTTTGGGATCACCCCGAAGGTGGCCCTGGTCGTGCTGGTGTGCTTCTTCCCGATCTGCGTCTCTTTCCTGGACGGCCTGCGGGCGGCGGACAACGAAATCCTGCTGCTGCTGCGGGCGATGGGCGCGAATCGCTGGCAGATGTTTCGCATCGGCCGGCTCCCGGCGGCGCTGCCGGCGCTGGCCTCGGGGAGCAAGATCGCGGCGACCTACGCGGTGATCGGGGCGCTGATCGCCGAATGGCTGGGGGCCAGCCAGGGCCTGGGCGTATTCCTGATCCGCTCGCAAAACTCATTTCGCACCGACCGCGCGATGGCGGTGATCGTGATCGTGTCAGTAATCGCCGTCGCCGCCTACCTGACTATCGAAATCATTGCCCGGCTATCGATGCCGTGGTCATATCGAGAAGACGAGGGGGAACTGTGATCTCAAGAAGACAATTGCTGGGTCTTGCCGGCGGGATGCTGGCGACGGCGGCCCTGGCCGGTTGCACGGAAGATGCACCGGCGCCGGTCGAGGCAGCGCCCGCGCCGACGGCGGCGCCGGTCGCGGTGGTGGCGGAGACGAAACCCGAACCGGCGGCCGCGGACGAGCTATCGCTGGTGCTCGACTGGGTGCCCAACACCAATCACACCGGGCTCTATGTGGCTCGCGACAACGGGCTGTTCGCGGACGAGGGCATCGAAATGGAGATCGTGGAACCGGCCACCGGCGGCAGGCCCCAGGTGGTGGCTACCGGGCAGGCCGACTTCGGCATCGACTTCCAGGAATTCATGACCCCGGCGCGGGCCGAGGGCGTGCCGGTGGTCTCGGTGGCGGCGATCATCCAGCACAATACGTCCGGTTTCGCGTCGCTCAAATCCAGCGCAGTTACCCGCCCCAGGGACTTCGAGGGACTGACCTACGGCGGATTCGGTTCGCCACTGGAATTCGCGCTGCTGCAGACGATGATGGAGGCCGATGGCGGCGACTTCAGCAAGGTGACGACGGTGGACGCCGGGGCGGCCGACTTCCTCACGATCATCCAGCGCGATGTCGACCTGTACTGGATCTTCTACGGTTGGCAGGGGGTGAAGGCCGAATTGGAGGGAATCGAGATCGAGACGCTGTTTGTGAAGGACTGGGGCGTGCCCGACTACTACACGCCGCTCATCATAGCGAGCGAGGACCTGATCGACACCAATCCCGATGTGGTGACCCGGGCGATGAGCGCCATCAGCAAGGGCTACGCCAGCGCGATCGCCGATCCGGCGGCGGCGGCGGAAATCCTGCTGGCGGCGGCGCCGGAGACCGACGCCGCGCTGGTGGGGCCGTCGCAGGAGTGGCTGGGCCCGCAGTACCAGGCCGATGCTCCGCAGTGGGGCCACCAGGACGGCGCGGTCTGGCAAACGATGTCCGAGTGGATGGCGGAGCAGGGACTTGTGGAAGCGGTGATCGATTGGGAGGCGGCCTTCACCAACGACTTCCTGCCGGCCAGCTAGCTTGAGCGCGGTGGGTCCGGCTGATGGGGTCGAGACAGTTGCGGTCACCGACATGGCCAAGACGTTCGGCCGGGGGGACCGAGCGTTGCCGACGCTGGCGTCGGTGTCGGTCACCGCGGCGGCGGGGGAGTTCGTGACGGTGGTCGGCAACAGCGGCTGCGGTAAGAGCACTCTCTTCAACATGGTCGCCGGACTGGAATTGCCGGACGCCGGGGAGGTGCGGTTGCACGGAAAACTCTCGCTCGGCGTCACCGGCCGGGTGGGCTACATGCCGCAGCGCGATCTACTGCTGCCGTGGCGGAGGCTGCTGGACAATGTGACCCTTGGCATCGAAATCGCCGGCGGCGACCTGCGGGAAGCGCGCCGACGGGCCACCGAATTGCTGCCGGACTTCGGGCTGGAGGGGTTCGCCGAAAGCTACCCGCACCAGCTCTCCGGCGGCATGCGCCAGCGGGCGGCGCTGCTGCGGACGATCCTGACCGGCCACGACGTGCTGCTGCTGGACGAGCCGTTCGGCGCGCTGGACGCGCTGACGCGGCTGGAGATGCAGCAATGGCTGCTGGACATCTGGGAGCGGTTCGGGAAGACGATTCTCTTCATCAGCCACGATGTCGATGAGGCGATCCTGCTGTCGGACCGGGTCTACGTGATGTCGCCGCGACCGGCGACGATGGTTGCGGAGATCGCAATCGAACTCGAGCGCCCGCGGCGATTGGCGATGACGGCGAGCGGGGTTTTCGAAGAGTACAAGCGGACGCTTTTGGAACACCTCGGGGTAATCGCGTCGGAGCGGGCCCTCGATGGGGCGGCGGACTCCGGCTGATCGCCTCAGTGACGCGCGATCGGGGCTAGAATACGCGCACATTCGTGCAGATCAATGCAGACTAGGGAGCAAGACTTCTAAGAAGCTGGCCGTCGGGTTGGCGATGGTGGTGCTGGCGGCGTTCGTGCTGGCCGCGTGCAGCGGTGAAGACGCTCCCCCACCGGCGCCGGCGGCGATGGGCGAGGATGTCCGCGGCGCCACCTGGGGCGCCAGCGTGCTGGAAGTCGTCCGCGGTGACGCGGCGCTCGAAATCCTGACCGAGGCCAACAGCTTCAACGAGCCGCCCGCCGATGGGCACGAATACGTGCTGGTGCGCCTCCGCGGTCATAACCTGAGCCGCGAGGACACCTTCGGCAACATGTGGGAGGCCGACTTCAAGGTCACCGGGAATGAAAATGTGCTCTACTTCTTCTACGCGCGCCCGAGCCTGGTGGAGCCGACCCCGGACTTTGACTTCTACCTCTTCCCCGGCGGATCCGGCGAGGGCTACATGGCCTTCCAGGTCCGCGTGGAAGACACCGGCCTGATGCTCCGGCACGAGCCGTTCGCGATCTTCGGTGACGAGGACATCCGCTACCTGGCGCTGGAGGATGGGGCCGGGGTGACGGCGCCGGCCGAGCCGCTGGCCGCGGCGACCGACGTTGGCGTCGAGCTGGACTCCCCCGCGCCCCTCGGAACCACGATCATCAACGGCCTCTTCGAAATCACCGTCCTGGAGGTGGTGCGCGGCGACGACGCGCTGGCCATGGCGATCGAGGCGAACCAGTTCAACAACGAGCCCGACGAGGGTATGGAGTTCGTCCAGGTGAGGATCCGGGTCCGCAACGTCGGCACCGAGGACGCGCCGCTGGACGTGGATGGGTTCTCGTTCAACACCGTCGGCGATCGGGGCGAAATCTGGGACGTGCCGCCGATCGTGTACCCGTTGCCGGAGCTGGATACGGATCTGTTCCCCGGCGGCTCGTTCGAGGGCTGGGTAACGTTCCAAGCCAGGGCTGGCGAGGGCTCACTGGTACTGATCTACGAAGAGTTCTTCTCGTTCTCCGACGACAACACGCGCTACCTGGCGCTCGAATAGACAAGCGAAGTACTACGGCCGGGCGCGCCGCGCGGCGCCCGGTCCGGGTGCGGCCCGCCTGAGCCGGGAGCCCGCCAGAGCGTAGACTCCGCCACATGGTTGCTCAGAACCGGCGGCCGGATAGGCCGCAGCGTGGACCGGGGCGCGACTACGCGCTGCTCTTCGGCAACAACCTGATCTTCTTCACCGGCGTCAACCTGGTCTCGGCAATGACGATCTTGCCGGTGTTCGTCAGCCATCTGACTGAATCGGCGGTGATCGTGGGAATGGTGCCGGCGATGGTCCAGTTGAGCTTCTCGCTGCCCCAAATCGCCGGACCTTCGATCTTCGCCGACAAGCGGATCAAGAAGAACTGGCTGGCGACCACCAACGCGATCGGAGCGCTGGCATTCGCGCTCTTTGGATTGCTCGTGCTGACCGTGGGCGACACCAACCCGACCCTCTTGCTGGTCACGTTCTTCCCGGCGCTAATCATGTTGCACGGCTCGGCGGGAATTGGGGCCACCGGCTGGGTGGACATCCTGGGCAAGATCATTGCGCGGCGGGTGAGAGGGAGGTTCTTCGGGGCCAGCACGGCGACCGGGGGCCTACTGGGCGCGGCCGGTCTCGCGGTGGCGTCCGGGTTGCTCGGAGACGACGCCTTCCCGCGCGGCTACGGCACGTTGATCGCCGTGGCCGGCCTGATGATTTGCGCCGGATCCCTGCTGTTCCTACCGCTGCGCGAGCCGCCTTCACCGGATCCAGATGATTCGGATCGGTTGTTCTGGCGGATCATGCGCAAGATCCCGAGGGTGCTTGTTGAGGATCGCGGCTTCCTGTACTACGCGGGAGCCCGGGTGATCGTGGCCTGGGCGATGGCCGCGGGAGCGTTCATCGCCGTGTTTGGGGCCCGCGACCTGGGAGCGACCGATTCCGACGTGGCCCGGCTCACCACGGTCTTTCTGCTGAGCCAGGTGACGGGATCGCTGAGTGGGGGATGGTTCGGGGACCGGTTCGGGGTTCGCTATCTGCCGGTGCTGGGGAGCCTGGCAACGGTCGTGGCGGTTTCGCTGGCGTTCAGCGCCACCGACCTGACGCTCATCTATGCGGCGGTGGGTATGGCTGGAATGGCGTCCATGGTCATCGTTGCGGACATCACGATCGTGCTTGAACGGGCACCGGATCTGTGCCGTCCCACGTACATGGCGGGGCTGAATCTGATCCTCGGTCCGCTGGCGCTGCCGGCACCGCTGCTGCTGGGGCGGTTGGTCGATGTGGCGGGATTTCACACGATGTTCGGCACGACGATCGTTGTGGCGCTCGCCGGCCTGCTGGCGGTGCTGGGATTTGCCTTTGGGCCGGGGCGAAAGTTGGCCTCGCGGGCTCCCGCGCAGACCGGTCCCGGCTAGCTCTTTATCCCGAGCTCGCCAAACAGCACGATGCCGGTCACGACCAACCGGGGACCGTCAGGGTCGCTCGGCGCGGCCCAGCGCTTGTCGCTGTTGCCGCCGAACACCGTGGTGGCATGGCGGTCGACGATCCAGTGGTCCGGGACAATCAGGGAGCAATTCCCGATGGTGACGGCCAGGTCGACGGTGGCCGGTTGATCGCCGATGGTGGCGTCCCGCAGGTCAATCCGGACGGCCCCGATGATGGCGGTGACGCGACCGCCTTTGAAGTCAGCGCCGGCGACGCGCTCCTCGCTGTTGCCGAAGACCGCCAGCACATCGAGATCCTCGCCGGCCGGTCGGGTGCGACGGCCGCCCCACCAGCGCCCGCGCAGCATGACCCCGAGGCCGAGCAGGATGATGACCACCGGCCAAAAGGCCTCGAACTTGAGGTCGTAGCGATCGCCGATGATGGCCAGTTGTACCAGGGCGGCGAGGGCGACCAGGATCAATGGGCCAAGCGGATTGCGAAAATCGGCCCGGCCCATCTGCCAGAGCACAAACACGATGAAGAAGGAAGGGATCCAGGGCCAGGGTCCGCCGAGGTTCATGACTTCCAGCTGCTCGAGCAGGAACCAGACCCCAACGAAGACCAGCAGGAACCCGAGAAGCGATCTGGACCCGGATGACTCGCCGCACATGGCCGAACGCTCCCGGAGCGGGCGCGCGGTATTGCCGGAAAGGGCGGGCCGGCCGGGGACCGCGCGCCGATGGATTTGTAACGTGGGCCGAGCATAACGGCGAGCGGCGCGCCAAACCAGTGGGAGGGACCCCGGCGGAGGGGAGCGCCGTGGATGGCCAGGAGGGCGCGATCCATCCCGGGCGGCCACCGCGGTGTTTGCTTGCCATCGCGAATTCGCGCTAGCCTCGCCGCCGCATGAGCACGCACGGAGATCCCAGCGAAACTCTGAATCCGGGCAGCGCAGGCATTTCGCGTTCAGCCCTGGCCGCGGCCGTCTTTGGCGCGACCGGGGTGTTGCTGGCGACGTTCGATCCCACGGCCCTGGGAGTGGCGCTGCCGACGATCGCGGACGACCTGGGGATCGACGTGCAGGACGTGCTGTGGGTGACGCTGGTAACGATCATCGTCACCGGCGCGCTACTGCTGGGAGCTGGCCGGCTGGCCGACCTGGTGGGCCGCAAGAAGGTGTTTCTGTACGGAGTAGCGATCTTCTTCGTCGGCTCCACGATTTCGGCCTTCAGTCAGAATCTCTTGATGCTGATCGCGGGCCGGGCGGTGATCGGCATCGGCGCGGCGGCGTTGAATTCCATGGGGCCGGCGCTGATCGTGGGGGCTTTTCCGCCGGAGTCGCGGGGACGCGCGCTGGGGGTGGTGGGAACGGTGACATCGGTCGGGCTGGTGTCGGGGCCGATACTGAGCGGCTTCATCGTCGACGGCCTCGGCTGGCACGCGATGTTCTTCGTCGAGATGCCGATCGCGGCATTGATGATCGTCGGGGGGTTGGTGTTCTTGAGTGAATCGGAACGGATCAAGGGCGAAGGGTTCGACATACTCGGCACAGTCCTGATGATCGGGTGGACGGCGCCCCTGCTGTTCGCGATCACCCAGGGCCGGTCGATGGGTTGGACCTCATTGCCGATTCTCGGACTAGGGGCGGCCGGGGTGGCGCTGCTGGCGGCCTTCATCTATTCGCAGAAGAAGGTGCGCTTCCCGATGGTCGATCTGTCGCTCTTTCGGATCCGGTCGTTCCGCCTGCCGATGAGCGCCTCGTTCTTCGGGTTCGCGGCGTTGACCTCGACGTTCCTGCTGATTCCGTTCTACTTGGAAGACGTTCTGGGCCTATCGGTCAAGGAGGTGGGCCTGATCTCGGCGGTCCTTCCGGGGATGATGGTGTTCATCGCCATTGTTGCCGGACGGGTGTCGGACCGGATCGGCCCGCGGATACCCTCGACGTTCGGGCTGGCGCTGATGGCGGTGGGCATCTTCAATCTTGGTCTGCTCGGCGCGGAATCGAGTATCCCGCGGGTTGTTGCGGCGATGGCGATCGGCGGGGCGGGGCTGGGTTCGTTTGAGTGGACGCTCAACAGCGCGATTGTCGGGTCGTTGCCGCGTTCCAAGCTGGGCGTGGCCAGCGGCTTCCTGGCAACGGCCCGCACGCTGGGGTTTTCCACCGGGCAGGCCGCCTGGGCGACGCTGTTCACGGTTGTGGTTACCATGGACGCCGGCACCGAAGTGGCGCGGCAGTCGCCGGTGGAGTCCATGGAACTTGGATTCCGGATCGCATTCTTCGCCGCGGCCGGGGTCGCGTTGCTGGCGGCGCTGCTGGCCTGGCTGCAGGGGCCGGTGACGGTTCGGGATTAGACCGCGCCGGAGAATTGCCGGTCTCCGGGCCGCCGGATGTCGCACCCGACCCGCATCGCAATCACCCGAGAGGATGGGACCGCAATTGAAGACCGCCAAGA
Source organism: Chloroflexota bacterium (assembly GCA_030744875.1). Lineage (GTDB taxonomy): Bacteria > Chloroflexota > UBA11872 > UBA11872 > VXNJ01 > JASLPR01. The sequence continues at coordinate 30,505 of JASLPR010000058.1, read as the reverse complement.
TCACCAACAACGACATCCTGGTCGATGATTTCTACGAAATCCCGACGCCGGGGCCCGGCGATGTGACCGTGCGGACGCTGCGCGCCGGCATCTGCGGCAGTGACCTGCATCGCCTCCACGCCTTGCAGTCGTCGGCCGTTCCGGAACACATCTGCGTGGGTCACGAGGTCTGCGGCGAAGTCGTGGCGGTTGGCGATGGTGTGACCGGAATCGCCCGGGGCGCGCGGGTGGCGGTGGAGCCGTTGCGCCGCTGCGGCGAGTGCGAAGCCTGTCGCACCGGCCGCTACAACATATGCACCGAGGTCGGTTTTCGCATGGTGATGGGCTGGGACCCGGACGGGCCGGGCGGGCATGCGGAGTATTTTTCGATGCCGGAGTATTGCGCGGTGCCGGTCCCGGACGGCCTCTCGGATACCGCCGGTGCGCTGGTGGAACCGCTGGCCGTAGGGGTGCATGCGGTACGGATGGGGCGGCCCTCGTATCGGGCTTCGATAGCGGTCATCGGGGCGGGCTCAATCGGGCTGGCGGCCACGGTGGCCGCCCGGGCCGCCGGAGCGGCGCGGATCATCGTGCTGGCCCGCTACGATCACCAGCGCAAGGCCGCGCTGGCCCTGGGCGCAACGCAGGTGATCCAGGCCGGCGCCGACGCCACCGAGGACGAACTCCGCGGACTGCTGGGCGACGACGGGCTGCCGGACATCGTGATCGAGAGCGTCGGCGGATCGACCGGCACGACCGCCCTGGCGATGCAGCTGGTGCGTCCGGGCGGGACGGTGGTGGTGGCCGGGGCGTTCTGGGGCGACGCCGGCATTCCGGCCCTGCCGGTGCTGGAAAAAGAACTGCATGTGGTTGGCTCGCACACCTACTCGCGCGACGAGCAGGGCGTGACCGACTTCGAGCACGCCATCGAGATCCTGCACGCCGACCCGGGCATCGCCGACATCCTGGTCACGCACGAGTTCGGGATCGAGGATGCGAAGGAAGCCTACGCGACCGCCGCCGACAAGACGACCGGCGCGATCAAGGTGATGTTCACGCCCTAGCAACGGGCCGGCGGCCGCGCGACGGGGTCAGATTTCGGCCGGCGGTGGCGCTCAAGGAAAGGTGGGGCCCGGTGCTCAGCGGAATTCCCGGCGCGGCCGAGTATTACCGTCAGTTCCGGCGGTTCCCGCACAACGCCCGCCTGCTGCTGGCCAGCACCTTCCTGGGCAGCCTGAGCGTGGGGACCTTCGCGGTTGGCTATAACCTCTACCTGGTGGAACTGGGGGTGCCGGGGGAGCGATTGGGCTACCTGGTGGGCGCCGGTTCGCTGGCGAGTGCGCTGGCGGCAATCCCGGCGGCGCTGCTGGCGCGGCGGATCGGGTTGAAGAGGCTGATTCTGTGGGCGGCGGCGGCGCTGGCCGTTGGGACCACCCTGCAAATCCTGCCGTGGACCTATTTCACACTGCTGGCCGGCAACACCCTGGGCGGCGTCGGCGGGGTGATGTGGGCCGTGGCGCTGATGCCGCTGCTGGCCGCCAGTACCAACGACGCGGGCCGGCCCTACCTGTTCACGCTCTCGGCCCTGATCTTCCTGGGGGTGACGCTGGCCGGGAATGTGCTGGCCGGCTATGCCCCCAGTGCGCTGGCCGAGGCGGTCGGGACGAATCTCGACTTCGGCTACCTGGGGGTGCTGGGGGTGACCAGCCTGGTGAGCGGGCTGGGCCTGCTACCGCTGCTGTTCCTGCGCCATGAACAGGCGGTGCAGTTGCCGCCGCGCGAGGACCTGCGCCTGGCCCTGCGGGAACGGGCGCTACTGCTCAAGTTGCTGTCAATCCACGGGTTGATCGCCTTCGGGGCGGGCATGGTGATTCCGTTCTTGAACGTCTATTTCGTCAAATCGCTGGGCATGGCCGAGGAGCAGTTCGGGCTACTGGCCGGCGCCGGGGTGGCCACCCGGGCGGCACTGACGGTTCTGGGGCCGCTGCTGGCGGTGCGAATAGGTATGGCGCGCACCGTGGGCGCGACCCAGATGGCTTCGATTCCGCTGCTGCTGGTGCTGGGTTTTGCGCCAGGACTGGGGTTGGCCGCCTTTGCCTACCTGGCCCGTGGGGCCATCATGAACATGGCCCAACCGCTACGCAGCGCGCTGTACATGGAGTCGGTGACGGAGCACCTGCGGGCCGGATTCAACAGCCTGCTGCTGGTGGGCTGGGGGGTGGCCTGGGCGGCCGGGGCGGCCATTGGCGGTGGCCTCCTGGAACGTGAGCTGCACGGGGTCCAGTTCGGAATCACGGCGGGCCTGTACCTGCTGGCCAGCGCCGGTCTGCTGCGGCTCTTTCCCGGCGACGTCAGGGGCAGTGGGAACGAAGCGCCGGACCAGGAGGAAAAGGTGCCCGGCCGCTAAATCGAGGCGCCGGTCTGCCGTGCTTCCTTCCCGGCGGCGTCAAACGCCGCGAGGACCAGGCGCCGGACCACAAGAACGAGGCACCGGACCGCTGGATGCCAGCCGGGTCAGGCCGCCCCGCCGGGCTCCTCGGCGATGCGCCGACTGGCCGGCGGCCGGTCGCGGCCTTCCGGTTCCGGCGGCTGATCTTCGGGCTCCGGCTCGGGTTCGGGCGGATCGGACAGCGGTTCCGGCGGCTCCTCACCGCGCAACAGAGCTTCCAGGGCCGGCACGTCCATCGTCTCGTGCTCGATCAGATATTCAGAGATTCGGTCCAGGTCGTCGCGGTGACCGCGCAGGACCTCGGTGGCCCGCTCGTGAGCGCGCAAGATGATCTCGGTGACTTCGTCGTCGATCTGTTCGGCAACGGCTTCGCTGTAGTTACGGTTCTCGGCGATGTCCCGGCCGAGGAAGACCAGCTGTTCGGTCTTGCCAAAGGTCCGGGGGCCCAGCTTTCGACTCATGCCGTAGCGAGTGACCATCTGTCGGGCGGTGTCGGTGGACCGCTCCAGGTCGCTGGACGCACCGGTGGTCACCTCGTCAAAGACCATCAACTCGGCGGCCCGCCCGCCCATCATGGTGGCGATCTGGTCCTCGAACTGGCTCTGCGACATCAAGGATCGATCCTCAGGCGGCAGGAACCGGGTGTAGCCCCCCATTCGGCCCCGGGGGATGATCGAAATCTTATGCACCGGATCCATGTCACCCATGAAATGGCCGACGAGCGCGTGGCCGACTTCGTGGAAGGCGGTGACGCGCTTTTCTTTGTCACTGATGACCCGGCTCTTGCGTTCCGGGCCGGCCACAACCCGGTCAATCGCTTCTTCGAGCTGTTTCATGCCGATCTGGCTCATATTGGCGCGGGCGGCGAGAATGGCGCCTTCGTTGAGCAGATTCTCTAGATCGGCGCCGGTGAAGCCCGAGGTTTCCTTGGCCAGCACCATCAGGTCGACATCCTCCTCGAGCGGCTTGCCCTCGGAGTGGACGCGCAGGATGGCCTCGCGACCGCGAATGTCGGGGCGGTCCAGAGTTACCTGGCGATCGAATCGCCCGGGGCGCAAGAGCGCCGGATCCAGGATGTCGGGCCGGTTGGTGGCGGCCAGGACGATCACGTTGGTTTCGCTCTCGAAGCCGTCCATCTCCACCAGGATCTGGTTCAGCGTCTGCTCGCGCTCGTCATGGCTGCCGCCGAGCCCGGCACCGCGCTGCCGGCCGACCGCGTCGATCTCGTCGACGAAGATCAGGCAGGGGGCGTTTTGACGCGCCTTCTCGAAGAGGTCGCGCACCCGTGAGGCGCCGACGCCGACGAACATCTCGACGAATTCGGAACCACTGAGGCTGAAGAACGGTACCCCGGCTTCGCCGGCCACGGCCTTGGCGAGATAGGTCTTGCCGGTTCCGGGCGGCCCGATCAACAACACGCCCGCCGGAATGCGGGCGCCGATCTTGGTGAATTTCTCCGGGTATTTCAGGAACTCCACCACTTCGGCCAGTTCCTGCTTGGCCTCATCAACTCCCTGCACGTCTTTGAAGGTGACGGTGGGGCGGTGGCCGGAGATCATGCGCGCCTTGCTGCGACCGAAGGACATGGCCTGGTTATTCGAACCCTGAGCCTGCCGCATCATGAAGATCAGCAGGCCGACGATGAACAGGATCGGCAAGAACGAACCGAGGATTGTGAGCACGCTGCCGAACTGGCCGGGCTGTTTGTATTCGATATCCACGTTCTGGCCGACCACCAGGCCCAGGGCGTTGAGATCGTCCGAGACATCGGTGTCACTCTTGATGGCCACCCGCTCGCGGACGATGCCGCTACTGGTGACGTGCTCGACGGTGTTGCCCGAAATCACGAGCTTCGGCACGGCGCCGCCGTTGGCCTCGTTCCTCACTGATTTCAGCATTTCCGAATAGCTGACCACGCTGCCGCCGGAGTCCTGGCGGAAGACCATGAAAAGGACGGCCAGAACGGCCACGACGACCACCAGGTACACGAATCCGTTGCGCATGAAACGGTTATTCACCGACGCTGGTCCCTTCCGAGCAGCTCAGATTTCTGGCGATTTGAAGAGGTGAGGCGCGTCACATCGGGATTCCGAGCCGCGCCGTCCGCGTCAGCCAAATCTACCAACGGTGGTCGCGTCGACACTGTTACCTGTGCGACGTGTCTTGAAGACAATTCACCGGTTGGGGATCCCCTGGTGATTGGCGGACCCTGAACCCGAAGGGCTGTCTACCGCCCGCCGCAACGCCCTCTTGTATTCAGTTAATGATATCACTGCGACGGGGATATTCCGTGCAATTTCCCGAAGGCCGGGGGCTAGCCTTCCGGGTCGGCGACGGGGGCGGTTCGAGGTGGCCCGGGCGGCCCGCCCCGGTATTCGAGGCGCAGCTCCAGAAGCCGGCGGCTTTCGGGGCGTAGGCGGCAGAATTCTCCAATCTCCACACCCGCGACCCAGGCGATGTTGGTTCCGGCGACCAGCAACGGCGTCAACGGGCGCTGCCAGTCCGGAACCCGCTTGCGGGCGAGGTATTCGGCAAGGGCCACCGACTCGTCGCGGCCGAAGGCCTGGAAAACGTCGGCGGGGAGACCTCCGCGGACCGACAGTGGCCCGGCGAGCCGGTCGCGATCAACGGCGGCGACCAAGGGATCGCGATCGCGGCCGGCCTGGTTGAAGGATGCGGCCAGGCGAGTCGCCGCGTCCCCGTTGACCGTCCGCGCAGTCAGCGTGGCGCCGAGAACCGGTAGCTCGATCCGCCCGGGAACTTCGAGCGGGATCTCCGCGTCGGGCGCTGGCCGCCAGTCACCGGCCGGGGCAAACAGCAGCCGTCCGGCGGAGCGCCTGATCTGAAGCGATCGGCCCAGAGTAAGGGAGCCGCCCGACTTCGTCTCCAGGCAGAACGCGGCGGCGGCCTCGATATCGGATCGCCGGGGGAATTCGCCGGATCGCTGCTCGGCGATGTGGCGCAGGACGGCCCTGATGACGCCCGCGGGAAGCTCGGCCAGCGGCGCGCGGCAGATCTCGAGGGCGCCCTGCAACTCCCGGGGAGCGCAGCGGTCCAGGGCCTCGGAGGCGGCCCAGCGCAGGGCCTCCACGTCGCCATCGAAGGTGTCGGCAGTGCGGGCCAGCACCACGGCGACGCCGGGGCGGATGTCGCGCAGCGCCGGCAGCACACCCAGGCGGATGCGGTTGCGATCGGCCGTCGGATGCGCGTTGGTGGGGTCGTCGCGGTACTCGAACCCGGCGGCGCCCTGGTAGCGGACGATGTCCTCCCGGCCAATTGTCAGCAGCGGCCGGATGATGTGCTCGGCAACCGGCCGCATGGCCCGCAGCCCGCGCAGACCGCTGCCACGCACCAGCCGGAGAAGCACGGTCTCGGCCTGGTCGTCACGGTGGTGGGCGACGGCCACAAAGCGAGCGCCGGTTTCGTGTCGAACGGCCTCGAGGTACCGGTAACGCACCAGCCGGGCGGCCTCCTCGACGCTCCGGCCGTCTTCCCGGACGAACCCGGCGACGTCGTCCGCCGCGGAGTGAAAAGTGACGCCGGCCGCCGCCGCAAAGTCCCGAACAAGGTCGCGGTCGGCGCGGCTGTCGGGCCGTAGCTGATGATCGAAGTGGGCGATCTGGAACCGCGGCCCATCCACGATTTGCAGCGAGGCGTGCGCCAGGGCCATCGAGTCGATCCCGCCGGAAACGGCCAGCACGACGCCGTCGCCCTCGCCAAGGCCGGCCTCGTGACGGTAGAAGCCAACCACCAGATCCACCAGAGCCGAAGGTTCCAACGGACGCCCTCCTGTGGCCTCCGGGGCTAGCCGGTGCTACCAAAGCCGCCGCGGCTGCGGAGGCCGACGTCGTCGACCTCTTGCCACTCGGCGCGCTCGGTCCTGACAATAATCCCCTGGGCGATGCGATCCCCACGCTCGACGGTGATCGCGATGTCGGTCGGATTCCAGACCTGGACCTTAACCTCGTCTTCGGGACCACGGTAATCGGAATCGACCACCCCGATCCCATGCGGGACCACCAGGCCGGTGCGGCGGGGGGTGCTGCTGCGCGAGGAGACCAGCAGCATGTGCTGACGGGGCAGTTGTACGACAACGTTGCCGGGCACGAGCGCGAACGACCTCGGCAGCACGGCGGTGGTTTCGCGAGTGATCAAATCGAACCCGACCGAACCATCGGTCTCATAGCGTGGCAACGGCAGGGAGGGGTCGATCCGCTTGATGTTGATCTTCACCGGGACGAAACCTGTCGGGGGTTAGTCGGACCCCGCCAGTTGCGCGATCCATTCCCTAATGTAGCCGAAATCCAACAGGCCCGGCGCCTGTTCGACGGTGGCTGCGGGGGCGGCGACGGCCCGGGTGGCGACCAGGCGGCGCTCCAGTTGTCCGCGCAATTCCAGGGCGATGTCGTCGGCCTCGACCAGGCCGAGCTCACGCTTCGCGGTGGAGATCACGAAGTTGTCGGACTCACGAAACTTGACCAGCTCTTCAAGGATCAGGTTATCCCGCCGGACCGCCTCGATTTGCAGCGCGAGCTGGGCCGAGCGGGCGTCGGCGCGGGCCTGGGCCGGCGATGCCCCGGACTGGGTGACGACCAGAATCATCACCGCCAGGAAGACGATCACGGCCATGAGACGGCCGCCGGATCGAACAAGGAATCGCATAGACCGGGTATCTGCCCCAGGAGACTGACGACGCCGACGCGATTCGGATTCTAGGCCGGGTGTCAACTTTATGTCTAGCTACAGCGGCCGCCGACGGCTACCAGGTGGCCTCCCGGACGGGCCGAAAGACTTCGAAGGGAGTGGCCTCGCGAATCACCCGGACCGGGGCGACCGTGGCGCTGAACGACGGGGCCGGATGATTGGCGCCGCACCAACGGCAGCGCAGGTAGCCGGTGGCCGCGGCCGGCGCCAGGGTGACCGGGTCGACTTCGGCGTAGTAATGCGCGCCGTTGAACCCCGGAGTCGGGCAGGGCGGGACGGGCGCGGGCCGGCCGGGGTCCCGCGGGGGTAGCCGCAGGGCGTCGGCATGGCAATCCGCCGAAAGCGGTGAATCCAGCGGCCGCAACGAGAGCCGGGTGAGCCACAGCGGTCGTCGATCAGGCCCGCCGCCGGGCGCGTCGGGGGCGGCGGAGCCGGGCGCGTCGGTTGGGCGTCGCGGAGCATTCATTTGGACCTGCTTCGACGGCGGCGGATGCGGCGGCCGCGGGACGATTCGGGAGGATCCTCCTGGCCATCGGTGATGATGGTCAAAATCTGCTCGACTTAGGCCGGCGAGTAGATACGGTGGCCGTTGAGTGGATTGCGACGAGCGCCGGGGATCTTGCCGTCGCGTTCGTAGTTCTTCAGTGTGCAGGTGCTGATTCCCAGGCGCCCGGCAACCTTGCCGATGGACAGGAGTACAGCGCCGTCGCCGGCAGCGGTTTTCGCCATTGATCCCCAGTTGATCCCCTTTAATTCACCAGCGACATATTCCAGTAATTAAGAATATTATCTAGCATCTTGGAAGCTGCTAAAGATTGCCGAGTCGAGGTTCGAGTGGAGTTTGGTCACTTCGCCGTTGTCGCAGGGGTGGGGCATCGGGCAATCTCGTTTTGTGGCACAGTTTCCTGGATATTGGTATTATTTCTCGTTGATTCCACGTCCCATAGGCGGGCAAGACGCAGGCGAAACGGTGGGGATAGGAGCAAGACTCAAGGAAACCAGGCTGGCGCTGGGGTTCACCCAGGAGCGCATGGCCGCGCATATCAACGAGCACAGCGGCAAGGGCAGCCGCGCCTCGGTCTCAAACTGGGAGACCGGGCGAGCCGTGGAGGCCGAGGTAGTTCGGGTGTACGGCGAGCTCGCCGAGCAACTGGGCCTGGCCGAAGCCGGCAGCGGAGCGCAGTGGGTGCTCGACGGCGAGACCGCCGCCCGTGACCCGAGCGTCGATCAGGTCATCCAGTATATGTCCGGCATCGAGTTATTCCTGCGCTCCCAGCCCGATCTCTCCGCCCGCGCCCGGCATCAGATTCGAGAGTTTTATCGCTCCGTCGTTGAGGAAGAACAGCGCGATCGTAAAGCCGAAGAGATCGCGGGCGACGATCCAGGCGAGTAGAGAACGTCGGCGGCTGGGGCCGCTGTCCGGTTCGGCAATCCTGGATGTGGCCGCGTTCCTGAATCGCTACCACAAGATGCGGGTGCTCCCGAAACAAGGCTGGGACGACGACATCTCCGCCGTCCTCTTCAAGTTGCCGCGCAGCGGGGCCATCGTCGTCGGTATCAACGCCGCGCACTCACCGGAACGGCGTAACTTCAGCCTGGCCCACGAACTGGGCCACCTGGTGCTCGGGCACCGCGGGTACGGCGTCCAGCGGCGCCGCCCCGGCGTCGAGCGTGAGGCGGACCGCTTCGCCACCGAGTTCCTACTACCGGAACGGCTCCTCAGGGCCTGGTGCTAGCAGTTTGAAGTCAGCGCACCGGGCTGATTGGCGCAGCGGATCGGGCTTTCGCGCACCATGGTGGAGCGGCGCTTCGTGGAGTTGGGGTTGGCCTGACCGGACTCCGCCAGCTAGTCGGCGAGGACGAACTCCACCAGTTCCCAGGCCCCGAGGCGGGGGATGATCGCCCAGGCGCAGCCGTCGGCGATCTCCAGTTCCGCCGGCTCTCCGGCCGCCACCAGATTGGCCTCTACCGGCGGCCGGCCAGCCGCAAATGTCAGGCCGACCGCCGCATCGGCCACGTCATCAGGCGAGTCGGCGAGCCTGAGCAGATGGGCGTACACCCGCGCTGCGCCGCGCCGAACATGCAGCTCGACATCCGGAGTGGGGCGGAGTTCTACCGCGAAGCCACCGGCGGCCCGCCGGATCGCGTTGGCCAGCAACCGGCCAACCCCGGGGGTGTCGCCCTTCCGGACGATCCGGCCGATCTCACCGGCGCAGTAGATGACCCGGCCATCGTCTGAACCGAGCAGATAGGGGATGTCGGTTGAGAGCGGGTCTGAGCGGCCGCGATATTCGAGCCTCATCAGGACGCTCCGATCCGCGGCCGGCCGCAGGATCGTCTGGCGCTGAGCGGCGGGAATCGCGAAACCGGCCGGCAGCCCGGCGTTCAGCCAGTCGTCGGACCGGGGGACCGCTACGCAGTCGGGTCCAGGTTCGAGGATGTGGCCGTCGAATTCGGCGTTTACCAGGCCGGCCAGATCCCAATCGCGGCGCGGAGTCCCTTCGGCGTCGTTCAGGCCGCTGGTGAAGCTGGCCAGGAAGCCCCCGCCGCTGGCGACAAACCGGCGCAGGGCGTGGGACTGACGATCGCCCAGATCGCTGGCGGCCGGCAACGCGATCGCCGCGAAGCCCGACAGGCGATCGATCTCCAGCAGCAGCGCGGGCAGCACGGTGAAAGCTACGCCGTGGGCGACGAACGCCACCGCGAAACCGAAGAACTCGTCACGGGCCGCTTCGGCTTCCGGTCGGTCAACCGCGGCGAGGTCCGGCCAAACCAGTGCAACCGGGGGGTGGGGGACCGCACCGGCCAGTCGCTGATCCACCGTGGCGCGCTGTTCGACCAGTCGGGCATGCGCGGCAAGGGTCGGCGCGCCGGATTCCGGCAGGGTCTGAAAGCGATGCCAGACGGCGCCGCCGGCGGCGAGGATGCCGGCGGCTTCGGCCGGGCTCGACCCGGCCGCCGACCCCGGCTCGGATCGGGAAGGCTCGACCCAGACGGCGCCGTTGGGGTTGAGTTCGCGGCCGTGGCGGGTGCGCACGCCGGCCGCCAGGGTCGGGTCGGCGCCCGGGGGAGCGCCTAGCAGCAGCAGATCGCCGGAGCGATGGATATCATTGGGCTCCACGGCGGTCGCATCGGCGGGGCTGGCGGTCAGACCCGCGGTTTCCACGACCATCGGCAGAGCGGGTTCTACGGCGCGGGCGGCCTGGATACTCGCCGCCAGGCCGGCGGCGGCGGTTGCCCCGAGCCAGCGACTCCACTCGGAGCGCAACGCCGCGCCGTCGCCGATCGACGCGAGGTCGGCCCCGATTGCCTGTCGAAACCCGCGCCGGCAGGCACCGCAGCGACAGCGGTGGGCCGCGGGACGATGGATGACCAGTGCGTCCAGGCCGTAGCCGGCCAGTTCGGCCAGCGCCGGATGGGCGAGGCTGGCTCCCTGAAATCCGGAGAGCGGGCAGGTGCGATAGCGATTGCCGTCGGCTTTAACCGGAGCGCCGTTCTCGTCGCGGGCGATCCATTCCGGCCGCAGTCGCAGCACCGACTCACCGGCGACGCTAAAATCGGCGCCGGCGACCGCCCGCAGCCCCTCGTCGTGGGCGATTTCAACCAGCCGCGCCAGCACGTCCGGGTCGTCAACCGGAAGCGCGGGGAGATGATGTTCGAGCGCGCTCGGGTACCAGGCCGAGGGCCCGGCGGCCCGCAGGCCGACGACCTGGGCGTCGATTTGCCGGGCCGTCTTCACCATTCGCTCGGGTTCGAGGGCGTCGCCGTCGGCGTCAGCCAGATCGAAATAGACAATGGCGCGTGTGGTCGTCCACCACCGTTTCGATTTCACGTGCGGTAGGCCTCCGCCGGGAAGTAGAATTCGCGAACTTGAAGATAGCAGAGCCGGGTGGCCGGCGGCCGGTGATCGGAATGGACGCCAGCCCTACGGACGCGGTCTCGCATGGGAGAATCGAGTGACCTCAGAGTCGGGCAGGCGACAGCGTGTCGCGGTGGCGATGAGCGGCGGGGTGGACAGCTCCGTGGCGGCCGCGGTGCTGGCCGAGCACGGCTACGACGTGGTCGGCCTGACCCTGAATATCTGGCCCGATCAGTCGAGCGAGCCGGGCCGCCGCAGCTGCTGCTCGCCGCGCTCAGTCGACGACGCCGGCCGGGTCTGCGTCCGGCTGGGCATCCCGCACTTCGTCCTGAACTTCCGCGATCTGTTCGCCCGCACCGTCATCGATCGATTCGCCGACGACTACTTCGACGGCCTGACCCCGAATCCGTGTATCGACTGCAACCAGTTCGTGAAATTCGGGGCGCTGTGGGAGAAGGCCGAAGAGATCGGGGCCGACCTGCTGGCCACTGGACACTACGCCCGCACCGACCGCAATGGTCCTAACGGCCGCTGGCGGGTCCTGCGGGGCCTCGATGCCGGCAAGGACCAGTCCTACGTCTTGTACGTGCTCACCCAGCCGCAGTTGGCGCGCACGTTGTTCCCGCTGGGCGATTTCACCAAAGCCGAAGTGCGGGCGAAGGCCGCCCAACTGGACCTCTCGGTGGCCACCAAGCCGGAGAGCATGGACATCTGTTTCGTGGAGTCGGACTATCGCTCCTTCGCCCGGGATTGGACCGGGCGGACAGGCACGCCGGGACCCATCGTGGATGGCGACGGACGGCCGCTCGGCCAGCACCGCGGGATCGAGAACTTCACCGTCGGTCAACGGCGCGGGCTGGGCATCACCGGCGGTGCGGCAGTGTACGTATCCAAGATCGACCCAATCGCGAACGTGGTCACGGTGGGGCCGCGGCCCGACGCCGAGGTGAGCCGCTTTCGGGTGGACGATTTGAACCCGGTCTCGGTTGCGTCGTTCAGCGCGGAAATGGCCGCTACAGTCAAGGTGCGCTCGCGCGGCGACGAGACGCCGGCCCGGATCTATGTGGACGGGCGGGGCGGTGCGGAAATTGTCACCGACGAGCCGGTCTGGGGGGTGGCGGCGGGGCAGGCGGCCGTGCTCTACGACGGCGACGTACTGCTGGGCGGCGGCCGGATCGCCCCACCCGCGCGATCGCCAGAATCGGCGGCTACGGTGGCGGCTAGACGAACCAACGGTGCTTGATTAGCGCCCAGAGCCCCTGCGGACCGTCGATCCAGGGCACCAGCTTCTTACCCCCCTGGCGCGGCTCGTAGGAGATCGGTAGCTGCTCGATCTGTTCGCCGCTCTTCAGCAGCTTCGAGGTCAGCTCGACTTCGATCTCGAACCGGTCGGCGGTGAGTGCGAGCCCGGCCGCCAGTTCGCGGTCGATCATCTTGTAGCAGGTCTCCATGTCGCGTAGGTCGGAGCCGAACAGGAGGTTGGTGACGGCGGTCAGGAAGCGGTTGCCTACACGCAGTGGCCACCGCTGCCCCTCGAAGTCACGGTAGCCGTACACGACCTTGACCCGACCCAGGGCGATGGGTTCGAGCAGGCGCACGAAATCGGCCGGGGCGTATTCGAGGTCGGCGTCCTGGATCACGATCACATCCCCTGTCGCCTGGGCCAGCGCGGTGCGCACGGCGGCCCCCTTGCCGCGGTTGCGGTCGTGGTGGACGATTACCAGGTCTGGCTGTGGCAGCGCGTCGATCACCGCGCCGCTGCCATCGGTTGAGAAGTCGTCGATCAGGATGATCTCTGTCTCGATGGGGACGGCGGCGACCCGTTCGACGACGGTCGCGATGGAGCCGACCTCGTTGTAGACCGGGATCAGGACGGAGAGCTTCATGATTTCGAGCGGCGCAGTCCGCGCCAGAACGAGAACAGCTCCATGAACGCCCGCAGGATGACGCGCGGGTCGTTGCCGGTGGAAGAGCCGTGTCGACGGGGGTAATGGTTCACCCCCACCTGGGCGATGCGATGCCCTGCCTGGCTGGCCAGCGCCAGCAGTTCGGTGGAGATAAAGGCGCCGTCGGCTTGCAGATCCAACCCCTGCACAACTTCGCGACGAAAGAGCTTGAAGCCGCAGTCGAGGTCGCGCGGGCGGACTCCGAAGATGATGCCGATGAGCACCCCCCAGGCCCAGGCGCTGAGACGGCGCGGCCAGCGATCGGCGCGGCGCAGCCGGTAACCGATCACCATTTCGTGCCCGGGCAGTCGTTCGAGCAGGCGGTCCAGTTCGCGCAGGTCGAACTGGCCATCGCCGTCGGTGAAGGTGACCAGGTCCATCCTCGCGGCGGCGAAGCCCGTCCGCAAGGCAGCGCCATAGCCGCGGTTGACGGGATGGGTGGCGACCCGGATGCGCGGATCGGCGGCGGCCAGTTCAGCGCAGGCCGCCGGGGTCCGATCGGTGCTGCCGTCATCGACTAAGATCACCTCGAACTCGGACGCCAGGTCCGTCAAAGCCGCCACGGCGTTACTCGCGGTTCCGGGAACGTTGGCCTCCTCGTTGTACAGCGGAAAGAAGGCGCTGATGCGCGGGCGATCGTCGGCCAGAAGAACCACCTGCCTGATCCGGGTCAAGAACCAGCTTCACGGACCCGGCGGCACCAATAGTAGCGGCGCGCGCCGGGGCAGGGAAAAGCCGCCCCACGGCAACCGGCGCCGGCAGCAGCGGATGGCGGGCGCCCGGCCGCGCAACCGGCGAGTTCACGCAGGACGTTGGGCGGGTGAGATCACGGAGAGGAAACGGCCTTTGGGGCAGGAAACTTGTGCTAGGCTTCGCAACCGTATTCACGGGAGTCAAACTCATCGGGGGGCAGGAGCGTCAACACGCCCTTGGACAGTCGCACCGCCAAGTTGATGATTCCGGGCCCGATCGATCTGGCGCCCGAAGTTCTGGAGACCCTCGGAGAGCAGGTTATCGCCCACTACGGACCGGAATGGGTGGACATCTACACCCGTGTTCGCGAGGGGGTCCGCCGCTATGCAGGGACCGAGGGCGATGTTTTCTTGCTGTCAGCCTCGGGCAGCGCCGGCCTCGATGCCGCGGTGGGCACGCTGTTCGCGCCCGATGAGCGGGTGCTAGTGATCGTGAACGGTTACTTTTCCGATCGCCTGCTGTCGATCGCCCGGGGCAACGGCCTGCGGGCAGACCCGTTCACGGTCGGCCCCGGCGAAATCGCGACGCCCACCGCGCTGCGGCCGTTGCTGGCCAGCGGGGACTACAGCGGCCTGCTGATCTGCCACTCCGAAACGGCGACCGGCGCGCTGAATCCGGTGGCTGATATCTGCGAAATGGCCCGCGAATTCAGGATCACAATCCTGGTTGACGCGGTCTCATCGCTGGGCGCCTGCGAGACGAACATGGACGAGTGGAATGTCGCGGTTTGCTGCACGGCCTCGCAGAAGGCGCTGGGCGGCCCTCCGGGGGTGGCGCCAATCGCGGTGGCGCCGTTTGCCTGGGACCGCATCAAGAGCCATGGAAAGACCGGCCGCGGTTGGTACACCGACCTGCGAACGTGGAAGCAATTTGTCGACGACACGCCCGACTATCATCCGCAGCCGGCAACGATGTCGGTCAGCGTCATCCGGGCGCTGGCGACCAGCATCGCCAGTCAGCAATCGGAGACGCTGGAGGCGCGCTACGCGCGGATGGCGAAGTCGGCGGCCGATTTTCGGGCACGAATGCGCGCGCTGGGCTTCAAGTCGGTCGCAGCCGAGGAAAACGCTTCCCCGACGGTGACGGCCTTCTTCCCACCGGCAGGGCGCGAGGACGAGGCTCAGGCGATAATCGACCACCTCCGCGAGGAAGCCGGGCTCATCGTCACCGGCGGAATGGACGAACTGGCCGGCAAGGTAGTGCGGATCGGGCACATGAGCGATCTCGCCTACGGTCCCTATGCCGACCTGCTGCTGGAGACGGCGGAAGGCTACCTGCAGAGTCAGTAGCCGGCCGGCCATGAAGCAGTTTTTGCAGAGGGCCCACGAAAGGGGCGCGCAATGATCGGGCAAACACGCCGAGGACGAGAGTGAGCGACCTGCGCGCCGCCGGCGAACGCGCGGAAGGGCTGTTGCGAACGGCGGCCGGAGACGACCTGCCGGCAGCGGTGCTGCGGGTGGAAGACGGGCAGGGTAAAACCTTCAGCGCATCGGTGGGTAGCGCCCCCGACGACAATGCGATATTCCTGATCGCGTCGATCACCAAACCGCTGGTGGCCACGGCCGCCGCGCTGCTGCTGGAACGCGGCCAGCTGGACCTTGATGACCGGGCCGCGACTTACATTCCGGAGTTCGGGCAGCGCGACAAGTTCGACGTCCGGATCCGCCATCTCTTCACGCACACCAGTGGGTTGCCAGATTTCCTGCCCGATAACGACGAGTTGCGCCGCCGCGAGGCGCCGCTCACCGAGTACCTGGCATCCACCTGCCGCCAGCCGCTGCGCTTTGCCCCCGGAACTGACATTTCCTACCAGAGCAAGGGATACCTGGTGCTGGGTGAGGTGGTTGAGCGAATCACCGGGCGCGATCTACCGGAGTTCATGCGGAGCGAGTTGTTCGATCCGCTGGGGATGGACTCGACCTCGCTGGGCTGGCGCGACGATCTGGCGGAGCGGGTGATCCCGGCGACGCCGGCGGAAGATTCCGACGGCGCCTGGATCTGGAATACCGACTACTGGCGACGCCTGGGGGTGGCGTGGGGCGGGGCGTTTTCGACCACCGCCGACCTAGCACGGGTCTTTCGTCTGCTACTGGACGAAGGGGAGTTCGCTGGCCGGCGCATCCTGGGCCGGGGTACGGTGCGAATGCTGCTGACCGATCACATCCGCGGCATGGCTTCGCTGCCGGCGGCGAAGCGACTGGAGCAGGGCTGGGGCCTGGGCTGGGCGATTCGGCGGGGCGGCAGCGTGTCCCTGGGGACCGGTAATTCCGGCTCGCTGGTGCCGGTCGGGGCATTCGGGCACTCCGGGGCTACGGGGACGGTGGCCTGGGCCGACCCGGCGACGGGGACGATCTTCATCCTGCTGACGAACGGACGGATGCCGACGGCGCGCGAGGTTCTGCGGCGCTGCGGGAATGTGATCGCGGCCGCGATCTAGGCGGGTCTAGCGGCCGGCGGGGATCAGGGTCGAGAAATCGGGATCTTCGATACTGAGTCGGACGAACCGGGCCTGCCGCCCTAGATCGGAGTTTGGCTCCATTTCCTCGACCCGGCGAAGGTCAGCCAGGGCGTCCTGGGTCCTCTCCATGCCGAGAAATATTCTGGCCCGAAGCAAGAAGAGAGCCGCGACGTCGTCGTCTCTGGCGATCGCTTGCTCGGCATACTGCAAAGCCCGGGGGAGGTCCTGCCGGGCGGCATAGAGGTCGGCGACCCTGGATAAGGCCGGGATTTGCAGATCGCCATCGGCGATCTCAACCGCCTTCAGCGCCAGAGCCAGCGCGGTATCGGGATCCCTGAGTACCTGCTGAAAGAAGTCGGCCGAGTTGATGTACACCGCCGCATCATCCGGGTTGTCGGCGAGCAGCTGGTCCACTATTTCCCGTGCATCTTCCGTCCGGCCCACCGCGGCCAATTCAAAGGCCCGGTTGAACTGCTCGTCGAGTTCGCGGAAGTGCCCCTGGGTCTGCACGATCATCAGGACAATCGCCAGCACCAGGCCGATGGCCGCGAAGGCGCCGCCCAGCACGTTGCGCCCCTCGCCACCGCGGCCCACGGACAGGACGACCGCCCCGGCGCCGATGAGCGCCTGCCCGAGCAGGTAGGCGTAGCTGGCGTCGAACAGGGCGAACTCGACCGCGAAGAACGTGATTCCCAGCAGCGCGCGGAGAAGCACGGCGGTGCGCGCCTGCTGCCCGGAACTTCGGGTCAGGGCGACGACGGCCACGTCGACGACCAGCACCGCCAGGCTGGAGACTCGAAAATCACTGAGCAAAACCGCCGAGATCAACGCCCAGAGGGCGTCCACCACTAGGAATATCAGCGAGGCGGCCACGAGCGAGATGTGGGTCTCGTCGCGCGCACGCTGCTCCCGACGCTCTTCCACGGTGGGCACGAAAAACCGGTCGGCGTTGGAGCCGAGGATTCGCGGGTATTCGCGGGAAGGGTCAGTTCCCGAAGCGGAATCAGTCATTGCTGCTCAAGAAGGTTGGACGCCCCCAGGACCGGTCGCAAAAGCCGACCGCCGCCGATTCTAGCCCGGCCATAGCGGGACACCGGCACGAAAGCGACCCGACGGCACGCCAGCGCCCACTCCCGAGCCTTGCCGTCCCGCTCCCCCACCCGGCCGCCGGCTCCGGTGCTAGGGAGCGCCCTGGTACACCCAGAGGCCAGCGTCGGATGTCCCGACGAAGACGTTCTGATCGACCGCGTAGTTCGGGGAAACCACCACCAGCAGCGGCAATCCGGAGGTCAGGTTGCTGCCCAGCTGGCTCCAGGTGAGCCCACCATCGCTGGACCCGTAGACGGTGCCGCCGGGTCCGATGGTGGCGGCGAACGCGATGCCGTCGGTGGCGAAACTCGTCGACACCACCACGCTCAACGCGGCGGACGCCAGGCCGGAACCCTGCCAGGTGGCCCCACCGTCGGTCGAACGAAACACGCCGCCGTCAGTGGCCGCCAGGACGGTCCCGTCGGTCGCATAGGCCGGGGAGACCGCGATGGCGTTGATGGTGCCGTCGGTGATTCCGGAAGTGGCCGCAACCCAGTTGCTGCCGCGATCGGTCGACTTGTACATTCCGCCGCCGGCGGTGCCGGCGAACATGGTGTTGTCGGTGGCAAACGCCGGCGAGAGCCCGAACGCCGACACGTCGGTGTAGTTAATGCCGGTGTTGATAGCGCTCCAGGTGGCGCCGCCATCAACCGAGCGGTAGGCGCCGGAAGGCCCGCCGACATAGGCGGTGAGGTCGGTACCGTAGCCGGGCGACAGGGTCAGCGCCCGCGGGTTTGACCGGAGCACCGGGTTGAGGCCGGTGTTCTGCACGTCCCACCAGCCGCCGTCGGAGAACGTCCGGTAGATGCCGCTGGTCACGAGGGTGACCAGGACGGAGTCATCGGTCGGATAGCCGGGCGCCAGCGCGAACTGCTGGACATCGGTGGACGGCAGGTCGCCGTTGATCGAGGCCCAGACGGAACCGCCGTCAGTCGTCTTGAATACCCCACCCTGGGTGGCCGCGACCATCGTGGAGTCGGTGGCGTAGGAATTCGAAAAGCCGAGTCCAACTACGTTGGCGTTGGCGATCCCGGATCCAACCAGCGACCAGCCGGCGCCGGCGTCGGTCGATTTGTAGAGGAAGCCGCTGGCGCTGCCGGTGAAGAGCGTGCGGTCGACGAAGTAGTCGTTGGAAATCGCGAGCTGTCCGTAGTCGGTGCCGGTGAGTCCGGTGTTCACCGCGGTCCATGTGCCACCGCTGTCGGTGCTGCGGGATACCCCTCCGGTGGCGGTGGCGGCGAAGAGGGTGGTGTCACGGCCGTAGTTGCCGGAGATCACGAGGCCCTGGATGGACCCGCTGCTCGCAAGCCCGACGCTGGCCCAGGTGCCGCCGGAGTCCGCCGTGCGATACACACCGTTGGTCGGCGTACCCAGGTACACCACGCCATCGGCGCCGTAGTTCGGGGAAATGACCAGCTCGGTGAGCGTGGCGGTCGAAGCCACCCCGACGATGCGTTCGGACCAGCTGAGGGCGCTGTTAGTACTGCGGAAGACCGTGCCAACAGTCCAGGCGAAGACCTCATCGGCGCTCGCCGGCGAGACGGCGACGCCAATGATCGCCATGTTGGTCATGCCGCCAAAGCCGGGGCGGGTCCAGTTGGCCCCGCCGTCGATGGTTCGGAACACACCGTCAGCGGGAGTGGAGACATACACGCGCGAGTCTGTGGAATAGGTGGGCGAAATCGCGACGCCGTTGATCGCCCCATCCGGCAGGCCGCTGCTGACTTCGGACCAGCTGAGGCCGGCGTCGGTGGTCTTGAAAACACCGGACGCGGTGGCGGCGAAGATCGTCCCGTCAGTTTGAATTGACGGCGAGACAGCGATCTGGTTCACGCTGAAATCAGTGAGCCCGGTGGTCAGGCGGGTGAAGGTACCACCGCCGTCGCTGCTGCGGAAGACCCCGGCGCTGGACGTGGAGACGAAGATCGACGAATCGAACGAGAAGTCCGGAGAGGCCACGATGCTGGTGAAGGGGCCGCCGGGAGGTCCGTTCAGGGCGGTCCACTGGCCGGCCGTGCCCAGCGCCAGCGCCGGGGCCACCGGGGCCACAAACACCACCAACGCGGCCAGGAGCCCGAGAAATCCTCGCCGTCGCTTTCGAATAGGCATCTAGATCATCTCCATCGTTGGCGGGCGCCCGCGCCGCCCGCAGGCCAGATTCAATTGCTTGATGTTGGCTCGGTTGGCTCGGCGGAACGCTCCGCCAGGGGCGGCGCCCTACCGAGCCCGCCGAGCCAAGAATACACCGCCCATTCCCCAAAAGTTGCCGTGGGCCTACCGATTCACCGCCACGACGGTGAACGCGGAGTCGTCGACCACTTCGGTAGCGGGCAGGAAGGGGGTCAGAGCGACCCAACTCTCATTGGGGTAGTTCTGGTTGCGAAGCGTGTCGCCGAGCAGCGACAGCTGCACCTTGAATCCGTCGGGCGCCTCAGGGTGATATTCGAACACTGCGGCCTGGAAGTACTGCCGAATCCAGCCGAGGTCCGACCCGGGCGCCAGCAACATCCCGGCGGCCCCGGTATCTTCGCGGGCATCGGTCTTCGGAAACCCGAAACTCTGGGTCCCGCCAAGTTCGTCGAAAAAGCGACGGAAACCGACATCCGTACCAGTGATGTCGAAGTCGGAAATCTTGTGCCCCCATTCAAGGACCACGCCTTCGTTAGGATTGGTGATCTGCGGTTCGACCCCCTGGTCGGTGCTGCCGCCGAGCCCGCCACCGACGAAATCCCACGCCAGCCGGCGTTCCACCAGCCAGATGCCGCCGAGATCATCACGTCGATGGAAATCGACAACGCCCCGTTGGTAGTACTGGGTCAGGGTGCCAGGGGTCTCTTCGAAGACCTCCGAGGTCGGCAGGCCCCAGCGCGCCATGCCGCCGGTTTCGTCGAAATGATCGCGGAAATTGGCACTGCGCAGCTGGCCATCGACCAGCACGTTCAGATTGGGCACATTGTGATTGAGTTGTGTGTTGAGACCGGTCGGATCAGTTAGGTAGAGGTTGGTGGTGACCGTAGCGCTGGTGATAGTCGCGGTACCCTGGGTGGGAGTCGAAACCGTGCCAGAACCGTCGGTATAGACCCACACGCCGCGACCGCCGGTGCCTGCAAAGACGTTCAGATCGTTGGCAAAGTCCGGCGATACCGCCAGGCTGACGATCTCGCCAGGCGGCATGCCGTTCGTGATCGTGGACCAGGTCCGTCCACCGTCAGACGATTGGTGCACGGCCCCACCAACTCCAGAAGTGGCCGCGAAGGCCCGGTCGCTGGTCGCGAATACCACCGCCGACGCCCCGCTGGTCAACGAAGTGGCCGACCAGTTGGAGCCTCGATCGGTGGAAATGAACACCCCAGCGTCCGTGGCGGCTAGGACAACCCCATCCGCCGTGAAGTCTGGTGACATGCTCACCTGGGCGACGACGAAGCTGCCGAGACCGGTGCTGACTGCGGACCATGATTCTCCGCTGTTGGTGCTCCGGTAGATTCCCGCCCCGCGGGTAGCGGCGAAGAGAGTAGCATCGGTGCCGAATCCCGGGGAGATCGCAAGTGAATCGACGTCGGCGAGGATAACGCCAGCGCCCACCGGGTTCCACTGGGCGCCCGATTGTCTCGTCCTGTAGACCCCACCGGGCCCCCCAGCAAACGCCGTGAGATCCGTTCCGAAATTCGGAGACAGTGCCAGCGCGTTCGGGCCGTTCTGGATCGGCGTGGCCAAGTTAACGTTCTGTGTGATCCAAGCGTTGTTGGCCGATCCCACGAAGGTCCTGTAGTAGCCGCTGTCTTCCACTCCCACCAGAGCATGGCCGTCATTGCTGTAATTAGAAGAGACGGCAAGCGAGAGCACCGACTGGAACGGAAGTCCCGTCGAGAAACGGGACCACGTGGTACCACGGTCGGCGGAGCGGAACACACCGGACTGCGTCGCAACAAACATTGTGCCATCGTTCACGTAGTCGTCGGAGAAATCGATCGCCTGGCCACGGGGAGTGTTGATCCCACTTCCCATCTCGAGCCAATTCTCACCGGCATCGACCGTCTTGAAGATTCCACCCTGGCCGCCTCCGGCGAAGACGGTGTTATCGGTTCGGTAGTCGTTGGATGAGCTGATCGCAGTGATGTTCTTGCGATCAAGCCCGCTGTTCTTGGCAGTGAAGGAACCGCCGTTGTCGGTTGAAATGTAGAAACCACCGGTGGTCGTCCCGGCAAACACCGTGTTGTCATCGGTGTAGTCCGTCGAAAACTCGAACACGTTCGAGGCATCATCGTCGGCCAGCCCGATAGAAGCCCAGTTATTGCCCCCGTCAGTCGTGCGGTAAATCCCGTTCGACCGGGTCCCCAACATAGCCAGATCGGTGGTGCGGAACCCAGGGGAAAGCTCCAGCGCCGTGATGTCCACGCCGCTCGGCAGCCCGGTGGTCTTCTCGGCCCAGGTAACACCGGTGTCGTCCGAGCGGAAGACTTTACCCGCTGTCCTAACGACCATCAACAGCTTACCGAAATCACCTTCCACCACCTGCACGTCGGTGAGGCTCAAATTGGTCATCCCAGTGGTACTCAGCAGAGTCCAGGTTGATCCGGAATCGGCCGAGGCGTAGAGGCCGAAACCCAGCGTCGCGGCATAAACGGTCGTATCCGTCGCGAAGGTTGGAGAGTATGCCAATCCGGTGACCTCGACCGCAGGCAGCCCACCGGTCACCGTATTCCAGCTGCCGCCCGCATCGATCGACTTGAACAACCCGGAGGGTGTGCTGGCGAACAGCACCGAATTAACATTGAACTGCGGTGAGATGGAGAGGCTGCCAACACGAAGATCGGTGAGCCCATTGTTCACCTGGGTGAAGTTGGACCCTCCGTCGACACTGCGATAAACACCACCCGAATCGCTGGCGAAGAAGACGTTGTCGTCAAGAGAGAAGAGGGGTGAGACCTCCGCGGCGGTCGCCCGCCCCGCCTGGATGGA
The DNA here is from genome assembly GCA_030744875.1 of Chloroflexota bacterium. Taxonomy (GTDB): domain Bacteria; phylum Chloroflexota; class UBA11872; order UBA11872; family VXNJ01; genus JASLPR01. The sequence goes on along the minus strand of JASLPR010000058.1, from coordinate 8,309 downwards.
TCCCAGCGATACCCAGGTGTTGGAGGTGCCGATCGCCAAGATCGGGGATGCGGCACCCGCCAAGGCGAAAACCAGCCCGGCGGCCAGCAGCAACCAGAGTCGTCCAGCGATGTACCCGCGAATTCTCGTTGGAGTTGCCATAGGAGGTACGCTTCTTCCCAGCATCGGGCGACTATCGTCCGGGACTCTCCCCTAGTCGGGAATGCTGAACGAGGTCTACGTTATGCTACCCGCTTTGGTAGCACGAACAAACTGTCATTAGTTTGGTGCTAGGTTACTTGCCTGTAGCGGAAGCTCGAGGGTGCGCTGACCATGTCGCTTTCGACTGCCCGACAGACATTCCATGGGCCCACGAATCAGAGAGGATTGGCAGCATGAGATTGGGGTTCATCGGACTAGGACTGATGGGGTTGCCGATGGCGCGGAATCTGCTCAAGGCCGGGCACGAACTCACAGTGCACAACCGCAGCCAGGCCGGGGTGGAAGAACTCGTGGCGGCGGGCGCAACCCGGGCCGCCACCGTGGGCGAGGTCGTCGCGGCCGATTTCATCATGACCGCCCTGCCGGTGCCGGAAACAGTTGAGGAAATCTACCTGGGAGACGGGGGCCTGATAGCAAATGCTCCACCGGGTAGCATCCTGATCGATTTCAGCACCAACGGTATCGACACCGCGCTGCGCTGCGGCGCGGCCGCGGCCGAAAAGGGGATCGGCTACCTGGACGCTCCGATGAGCGGCGGACCGGCCCGCGCTGAAGACGGCTCCCTGTCGATCATGCTGGGCGGTTCGGAAGAGGACTTCGCGAAGGCCCGGCCGGTATTGGACATCGTCGGCGGCAGCATTTTTCTGTGCGGGCCGGTGGGCGCCGGCACGGCGGTGAAGATGGCCAACCAGTTGATCGTCGGGGTGACCAACGCGGCGGTCGCCGAGGCGTTCGTCCTGGCGACGAAGTCCGGCGTGGACCCGGCACTGGTCTACGAGGTACTGAACGGCGCGGTCGCCCAGAGCGCGGTTATGACCTGGACGATCCCGGACAGCACCCTGAAGCGCGATTTCGACCCGCGTTTCAGCCTGGATCTGCTGACCAAGGACCTGGGGCTTATCACTGATATGGGCAAGGCCCAGGGAGTGCGGCTGGCGGTGACAACGATGGCCGAGGTCGTGCATCGCGAGGCCCAGGCCCAGGGCGAGGGATCCAACAACGTAAGCGCGATCATCCGGCCGCTGGAGAAGCTGGCCGGGGTAGAGGTCCGGCCGCGGGACTAGTCCCGGTCGACCGGTGACGCCGGGCTGGCGACCGGCACCGGGCGCCGATGGGCCTGCATCGCCAGCACCCAGGCCTGGGCGACCACGAGAATCGCGGTCAGCATCAGGCCGCCGACGGCCAGCATGCGCAGCCCGCCGAACACCAGCAGGAACCCCGAACTCAACGCCGCCAGGCCGCCGGTGAGCGAGTTCACCATCTCGGTGATGCCCTGGCTGCGGGCCCGTTCGGCCTGGGTGACCATGCTCATCAAGAGCGCCGATCCAGCGACAAAGGTGAGGTTCCAGCCCAGCCCCAACAGAAACAGCGCCAGCGCCAGCACCGAAACGCTGGCAGCGAAGAAGGCGAACCCGCAGGTGACCACCAACAGCGTGGCCCCGCCGGCGATTACCCAGTAGGGCCCGAGCCGATCAACGAGCCGTCCGGTAAGCGGCGCTAGCCCGAACATTCCCAGCATGTGCGCGCCCATCACAATGGATATGTCACCCGGGAAGTAGCCTTCCTGAGTCATGTGAAGCGGGGTGACGGCCATCAGGATCGTCATGACCACCTGTCCGACCGCCACCGAGACGACGGCGAGGCGGACGCGGGCCTTGGTAAAGACTTCGGACATCGGGCGGGCGATGGCTGGTCCGAGGCCGGACTCGGTGGCGACGGCGATCTGTCGGCCGAGTTCGCGCGGGTCCGGCCGCAGGGTCGCGTAGACGACGGTCATCGCCAGGCCCATCAGTACGACGGCGGCCGCCCAAGGCCCAACGTTCTGGTCGTAGCCGGTGGCGGCGGCAGCGGTGGCGGTCGCCTGGTAGATCCAGGGCCCAAAGACCGACCCGATCGTGCCGGCGAAGACGATAATGCCGATCGCCCAGGCGCGCCGGTTCGGCATTTGCACTTCGGCAGCGATGAACCGCATCTGCTCGGCCCCGCCGCGTGCCATGCCGAAGATGAGCGCGGCAACCACGAAGCCGGGGAAGTTGCGATTCAGGATGGAGGCCACCGCCAGTGCCGCGCCGACGAAGCCCAGGAGGAAGGCCCCGGCCAGCGACGGGCGCCGGCCCCAGAGGTCCATCAGGCGTCCCATAAGGTAAGAGGCCAAGAAGCGGCCGATGAACATCGCCAGAATCGGCACGCCGGCCCAGCGCCCGCTGCCGCCGAGATCGGCGGCGACGATGGCCATCACGGTAAAGACGGCGATCATCGCGGCGCTAAAAATGCCCTGGCTGATAAAGAGCGATATGGAGATGCGGCGGGCCGAGGACTGGTTCATCAGCGGCCGCCCGCGAGCGAAATTGCGCCGGCCGCGTGGCGGTCGCGAAACCGGCCAAACGGCCGTCCGGGAATGTCGAATCGGCGCGATCGCCGGCGATGCCGACCCGCGTCCACACCCCTCACAACCCATGAAAAGCGCAACTGCGGTCCCGGACCCTTCCTAGCGATGGGCCGTCATTCCCGGCGGCAACCGGGACCCGATCGAGACCGATTCGCTTCGACGGCGAGCGGCCTAATGATATACTTTTCGGACAACTGAAGAAGTGGTCACACCCGATTTTCTTATCCAGAGTGGTGGAGGGATACGGCCCTGTGAAGCCCGGCAACCAGTCCCGATGGGACCAGGTGCCAACTCCGGTGGGTGACCTGCCTGCAAGATAAGAGGACCACAATTGGCATTAGCTGTCTTTAGTGGAACCCCTCGTACGGGGTTCCTTGCATGTCCCGGACATACCCACGACTCAACGCCCGCTCGTGGTGGGCACCGCCACCACCGGCGGCTCGGCGAGGATGTGACGCCGCGCACCTGGCGCGGTTTCTCGGCCGGCACTCTCCGGCCTACCCCACGAGCATCATCTGGCGAAAACGAGTCGGGAGCATGAGCAAAGTCTTGGGACTCAAATGTAAAGAATGCGGCGAGGTCTACGCGACCAACGGGATTCACGTATGTGAACTCTGCTTCGGCCCCCTAGAGGTCGCGCTGGACTACGACCACATCAGGTCGGTCATCAGCCGCGAGAAAATCGAGAACGGCCCGATAAGCCTGTGGCGATATGTCGACCTGCTGCCGGTGGAATCCGGCTGGGATTCCGATGTGCGAGTGGGTTTCACGCCGCTGCAGTACGCCCCGCGACTGGGCGCCGCCATCGGCCTGAAGAACCTCTACGTGAAGAACGACTCGGTCAACCCAACCTACTCGTTCAAGGACCGGCCGGTGGCAATCGCGGTCACCAAGGCTCGCGAACTCGGATACACCGTCTTCGCCTGCGCCTCCACCGGCAACCTGGCCAGCGCCGTGGCGGCCGCCGGAGTGAAGGCCGAAATGGAGACCTACGTCTTCCTGCCGTCCGATGTCGAGGCCGGCAAGATCACCAACGCGGCGGTCTACGGCGCGAATTTGATCGCCGTTAACGGCACCTACGACCAACTGAATCGGCTGTGCTCGGAAATCGCCGATGAAGAAGAATGGGCGTTCTGCAACATCAACGTCCGTCCCTACTACGCGGAGGGTTCCAAAACACTGGCCTTTGAAACCGTCGAACAGCTCGGCTGGCGAGCGCCCGATCACGTCGTGGTGCCGATCGCCTCGGGGGCGCTTTACACGAAGATCGCGCAGGGCTTCGAAGAGATGGTGACGGTCGGCCTGATCGACGGCCAGAGCGTCCGGGTCTCCGGGGCGCAGGCCGCGGGCTGCGGGCCGGTGGCGGCCGCCTTCGCGGCCGGCGAGGACGCCTTCGAACCAGTGCGCCAGCCGGAGACGGTGGCGAAGTCACTGGCCATCGGCAATCCGGCCGACGGTAACTACTCGCTGGAAGTGGCCCGGCGGACCGGCGGCGTGATCGAGTCGGTGACCGACGCCGAGACGGTGGAAGGCATCAAACTACTGGCCGCCACGGAAGGCATCTTCACCGAAGCCGCCGGCGGCGTCACCATCGCCACCCTGAGAAAGCTGGCCGCGAACGGCGCGATCGGCGAGGATGAAGTCACCGTCGCGTACGTCACCGGCAACGGTCTCAAGACTCAGGAGGCGGTGGACGGCCACGTCTCCGTGACCATGACGATCCAACCGACAATCGGCTCGTTCGAGGACGCGCTGGAGGATAAACAAGAAGCGGTCCTGGCCCAGGCGGCCCGGTGACCGGCTCCCGTAAAAGGACACCAAATTGGCAACCGTAAGAATTCCATCGCAATTGCGAAACCTGGTCGACGGCGAGCGCAAGCTCCGGGTTACCGGAGGGACGATCCGCGCAATTCTCGACGAGATCGACGCGAAGCACCCGGGGATCAAGAACCGGGTGCTCGACGAAAAGGGTGAGCCGTCGGCCTTCGTCGGCGTCTACGTCGGCGGCGAGGACATCCGTTTCCTCGGCGGCCTGGACGCCGAGGTCCCGGCCGACGCCGAGGTCTCGATCGTCCCGGCGGCCGCCGGCGGCTAGACCCGCGGACGACAGCGAAGTCGCAATCGCTCCGGCGGCCAGACCGCGGCGTTCCCCGTTCCTTGGTGGCGAAAGCTAGGCCGACGGTAGCTTGACTCCCAGGTCGTGCTCTTCGATGTGGGCCTGCACCCGCTCGTAGGTGTTGCGCAGCATCGGGATGGTTCCGCTTTCCAGGTTGCGGGCGCGGGCCTCGTACTCGGGCTCGCCGGGCACAATAATCCGCTCTATCCCGGGTGCTAGCTTGGATGCGCGGAGGTGCTCGATCAGGGTCTCCATACGGGCCTTGAACTCATCGATCGGCATGAACATGGCCGGGTCGATGGCCAGGAAGAAATGGCCGATATCGCGGATGGCGCTGGGGCCTTCGGATTTGCCGCGCCAGTTGTGGTCGGCACCGAACAGGGCTCCGGTCAGGACACCGGAAAGGATTTCCATCACCAGGGTCAGCCCGTAGCCCTTGTGCTCGGCCATCGGCGCGGCGCTGCCGGTACCGAAGTCCTCCGGGTCGGTGGTCGGACGGCCGTCGGCGTCAATCATCCAACCGGCAGGGAGTCCTTTGCCCTGGGCAATGCTGAGGGCGATCTTGCCGACGGCGACGACGCTCATGGCAATGTCGAGCATCACCGGATGGCTGTCGCCGGTGGGCACGCCGACTCCCAGGGGATTGTTGCCCAGGGTGTGGCTGGCGCCGCCCCAGGGAGCCATGCTGGAGCCGGCGTTGGTGGTGCAGATGCCGATCAGATCCCTGTCAGCGGCCATGCTGGCGTAGTATCCGGAGGCACCGTAGTGCAGGCTGTTGCGCACGCCCACGGCGGCTATGCCAGCTTCGGCGGCCTTCTCGATGCAGGTGTTCATCGCGACGTAGCCGGCGTACTGGCCAGCGGCGCGGTCGGCGTCGTAGAGCGCGTGGACCCCGGACTCGCGCTCGATGGTCATTGTCGGGAAACCGTTGATGTAGCCGCTACGAACCTGGTCAGCGTAGCGGGGGATGTCGCCGACGTTGTGGGTGGGCTGGCCGCGAATGGCCGCCTCCAGCTGCACCTCGGTCACGATCTCAGCAACTTCGGCATCCATGCCAGCGTTGACGAACGCCCGGCGGCCAAATTCACGGAGGGTATCGATCGGTACGTTGATTCTTTCGTCCACGCCGGCCTCTTCTCAACAACTGCGCCAACAAATCGGGCTGAGTTTATCGACGCCGGGCGGCGATTGCGCGGCAGGCGATCCGGGCGGGCAACTATGATCTGGCGACCGACAACGTGAATGGAGGCGGCATGGCAGCCAACCGACAGACCGCGCGGGCGGCGGATTTGCTGAGCGAATTGGTCAGTATCGACAGCGTCAACCCGGACATGCCCGGCGGCGAGCGCGGCGAGCGCGAGTACGGGGATTTCCTGGCCGCCTACGGCCGGCGCCTCGGGCTGGAAGTGAGCCAATACGAGGTCTTGCCCGGCCGTTTCAACACGGTCCTGGAGATGCCCGCTTCCCGGGCCGCCCGCCGGCTCGTGTTCGACGTCCACCTGGACACGGTGCCGTTCGACGGCCCGGTCTCGACCAACAAGCCAGTTCAAAGAGACGGCCGGCTTTACGGGCGCGGCGCCTGCGACACCAAGGGCGCGATGGCGGCGATGCTGCTGGCGCTGGAGCGGCTAATCGAACGCCCGCCGGACCCTGGCTGCCAAGTGGTGCTGCTGGCCACAGTCGATGAGGAGTATCTAAAGCGTGGGGTTGACGCCGCCGTCGAGCGTGGACTGCGGGCCGATGGCGCCATCGTCGGCGAGCCCACCGGGCTGGTGCCGGTCATCGCCCACAAGGGCGTGGCCCGCTGGGAAGTGGTGACCCGGGGGCGCGCTGCCCATACGTCCAAACCCGAGAACGGCGTCAATGCCATCTATCAGATGGCGGCGGTGATCGACCGCCTGGTCGCCCGGCACGCGGTGACGCCGCCCGAACTGCGCCATGCCCTGTGCGGCGACGGCACGCTGACCGTTTCCACCATCGCCGGCGGGGTGCAGGTGAACGTGGTGCCCGACGAGTGCCGGGTCCAGATCGACCGCCGGGTGCTGCCGAGCGAACAGGCACAAACGACCTGGCAGGCGGTGACCGACGACCTAGACCGCCTACAGGCCGAGACTCCCGGGATGCAACTCGAATCGCTGGTGCCGTTCCTGCTGGAGGAAGGGCTGGACACCGACCCTACCGCGGCGATCGTCAGCGCCGCCAGCGCGGCCGGGCGCGGGCTGGGCCTGGCGGACAAACCCGCCGGGGTCCCCTACGGAACCGACGGCTCTTCGCTGGCCCTGGGCGGGATTCCGGCGGTCGTGCTCGGCCCCGGGGACATCGACCAGGCGCACTCCCCCGACGAGTACGTCGAACTGGACCAGGTGGCAAACTGCGCGGCGCTCTACGAGGCGATCGTGCGCGAATTCGCGGCGACTGGCGCAGCGTCTTAGCCGGCCACGGAACATGCAAGCCTGATTACAACCAGCCGCTGCCACACGCCTTAGGATAGGCCGGTCGGGACGTCGTTTGGGGCGGATCGCCGGCGCCATTTTCAGGAAGTGCGACTAGTTAAGTCAGTTTTGACTGTCTTTATTTTGCGGGCGTCTCCAACTGGTGCTAGATTCGGTCTGCGCAATCACACGCAGCCGCCCCGATTCCGGCAAAATAACCGGGTAGCGGCCGGCGAACGAGCCGGCCCGCAACGAGGGCCGGGCTGGCTGCCGGATTCTGAGATACAGAGAAGGCTGATGTATGGCGAAGACAGCACCGTTGCTCGAGGTCAAGGGCCTCGCGGTACGCCGCGAGGGGAAAGAGATTCTGCGCGGCATCGACCTGGTGGTGAACCGGGGTGAGGTGCACGCGATTATGGGACCCAACGGCTCCGGCAAAAGCACGCTTGCACAGGTGCTGGCCGGTCACGAGGCGTACGAGGTCACTGCGGGCACGGTGACGTATGAGGGCAAGGATCTGCTGGAGATGGGACCGGAAGAGAGGGCCCGGGAAGGGTTGTTCCTGGCCTTCCAATATCCGATCGAGATCCCGGGCGTGAACTCGGCCTACTTTCTCCGCACCGGACTTAACGAGGTCCGCAAACATCGGGGAGAAGAGGAGATCGACGCCTTTGATTTTCTGGCCCTGATCCGCGAAAAGCTCAAGGTCGTCGAGATGGACGAAAGTTTCTTGAAACGGTCGGTCAACGACGGTTTTTCGGGCGGTGAGAAGAAGCGCCACGAGATTCTGCAGATGGCGGTCCTGGAGCCGAAGCTGGCGATTCTTGACGAAACCGATTCCGGACTCGACATCGATGCCCTGCGCATCGTAGCAGACGGCGTAAACCGATTGCACGATGAGCGCAAAAGCGTCGTCGTCGTGACCCACTATCAACGACTTCTGGATTACATCGTTCCCGATTTCGTGCACGTCCTCTCCGGCGGACGGATCGTCAAATCGGGCGGAAAAGAGCTGGCGCTGGAGCTGGAGGATAAAGGGTATGACTGGTTGCGACAGGACGAACCGGTAGAGGTCGGGAACTGAGATGGTTCGATCACAACTCAACAAAGCGGACCGCGCCGGACGCTACGGCGAGCTTTTCGAGCGCACGACCCAAAGCTTGGGCGGTAG
>JASLPR010000057.1 GCA_030744875.1 Chloroflexota bacterium | reverse complement strand
GGGGCTGTAGCCGTAGCCGGTGCGGTTCACCCCCATAGTCAGCTAATAGAAGCTGACCAGGAAGATGAACACCAGCAGCGCCGGGCGCACTCCCAACCACTGCGCGCGCGCACGGATTCGGATCATTCCAGCCACGCCCGGCGCACCGCCACGCCCAGTTCGCGGGTGTCGGTCGCACCCGCCACCTCGGCCGGGTTCCAGGCCTGCGCCACCGCGATCGACAGCTCCAACGTCTCCGCATCCGCCTCCGGCAGTTCCAGTTCCAGCGTCGCCCAGGTATCCGGCGCTAGCGACTCGGCCGTTTCAACTCCCGCCACCCGCAGCGTCACCACCACGTTTCCGTCCAGCTCCGCCGGACCCGAGTACAACCTCACCTTCGCCGTGCGCTCCCCGCCCCAGCGCAGCGCCACCATCGCCTCCCGCGCCGTCCAGCGCACCGCCGGCGGCCAGACTTCGCGCGGGTACCAACCGCGTCGCAACTGCGCCTCTTCGGCGTCCTCCATGTCCACGGCTGCCGAGCCGGTCCGCGGGTAGGCGTGCACATCGGCGAACATGTCCGCCGGGTACGAATAGCGCGGCGGGCTGGTCTTCTGCGCCGACAGGTGGATCACATCCAGGAAGTTCCCGGCCAGCCCGGCCCGGTCCAACCAGCCGGCCGCCCGCTTCAGCCACGGCGCGTAGTCGTAGCCCGGTTCGTAGTGGGTCTCCATCCGCGCGACCCGGTAGCCGTTGGCCTCAAAGAGCTGCCGCAGTTCGCCCGGCGTGAATTCGCGGTTGTGGCGCGCCGTCCAGCCCCAGCCCGAGTAGGGCGGATACAGGTTCTGCCCGCGCAGCACCTTCCAGAAGTTCTCCAGCCGGAAGGCGTTCGGCGTGCTCACCACGAAATGCCCGCCGGGCTTCAGGATGCGGTTGGCCTCGTGCAGGGTGTGCACCGGGTCCCAGGCCAGGTGCTCGATGGTCTCGCAGAGCACCACCACGTCATAGGTCTCGTCGGCGTAGGGGAACTCGTCGAACTCGATGTTGAACTTCTCGTACGCGAAGCGGTGGGGCGCGTCCCAGTCGCGGTGCTTGAGTTGGAACGCGCCGTCTTCGCCCTCGGTGAAGTCGGCCTCGTTGGCCACTTCCAGCCGCGCCGGGAAGTGCTTCAGCATAAGCGCGGTCATGAAATACGGCTGCGCCGCCAGTTCCAGGATGCGGTCGTCGGGCCCCAGCTTCGGGAAGATTCGCATGGTTTCGAGGATGCGGTCGACGGCGGTGTTCAGGTAGTAGTCCAGGCCGAACCCGCGCACATGCTCGAAGCCGTCCAGGTACTCCCGCGCCGCGCCCGGGCTCGGCAGCCCGCCCGGCCGCCTCATGCCGGCGCCAATGTGGCCACCAACTCCAGCAACCGGTCCCGAAAACGTTCCTCGCTGAACCGTTCGGCCGAGGTGACCGCCCGCGCCGCCAGCCGCTCGCGGGTGGCGCGGTCGGCGATGATCTCGCCGGTCCGCGCCATCAGTTCGTCCAGCGTCTCCCAGAGCGCCCCGTCCACCCCGGCGGTCACCAACTCCGGCTGCCCGCCGCGGTTGATGACCACCGGCACGCAGCCGGCCGCCATCGCCTCGACGGTCGTGATGCCGAAGTGCTCGAACTTCACCGGGTCGCGGCGTTCGTCCTGCCCGTAGCCGCTGGCGTGCCAGTAGATCGCCGCTCGCGCGTAGAGGTCCTGCAGCTCGGCGAACGGCAGGTCCGGGTGCAGCACCACCGGCGCCCCCGCCGCCGCCCGCTCCAGCCCAGCGTAGTACGCGGCGTCCACCGGGCGGGTGCCGCGATTGCCGGCCACGTGCAATTCCCAGCCCTCCAGCTCCTGCGGGTTCTCCGTCACCATCTGCTTGAACGCCGCGATCAGCGTGTCGTGGCGCTTCGAGTGCCCGCCGGCCCCGAAGAAGCGTCCGACGCTAAGGATCACCTTTGCCTTCTCACCGGGGGAGAAGTCGTCCACCGCCACCGGCGGATACAGGATCGGTCCGTCCTTGTCCCAGTACTCGTGCATCCATTCGCGCGAGAATTCCGAGATCGGGCAGATCAGGTCGTAGCTGTCCAGGTAGTCCAGCGAGGCGTACTCGGTCACGCCTTCGAGCCGCAGTCCCAGCCCGCGAAACAGCTTGCGGAACAGCAGTTTGTAGATGCCGTGGCGCGGATGCAGCACGGCGGCGTCGGTGACCGCCACGCCGATTTCGCGGTTGTCGTCTTCGCCTAATTCGGTCTGCGGGTTGTAGGTCGGGGCCCTGATGGTCAGGTCCAGTTCCTTCCCGCTCGTCAGCCTACCGGGTACGTCGACCAGCCACCGACGGTAGGTTCCTTTTTCGGGCGCCAGCGCGACCCGCCCGACGGTCTCGCCCTCCACTACGGCCTCCGCCTCCACCGCCCCCGGTGTCGCCGGTCGGAAGTTGCCGAGCATGATCTCAACCCGCACATCGCGTCCGCGACGCGGATTCCGCAGCCGTACGGTCGCGTCGGTGGTCGAATAGCGAAACCAGCCCTCACCCAATTCCTGCACATCGTAGAAGCCGTCGATGTATTCGGGCAGCAGCAGTTCGCGAATGATCGCCTGGCCGACCCACCGCCGCAGCCGGCCGCCGAGCGACTTGTCCATCGGCGACGGGAACAGCACCAGCATCATCCGCCGTTTGGCCGCCGCCGGTTGCCCGGTCATGAAGGAGGCGTTCACGAACAGATCGTACTCGCGGGTGAACTCCCGGAAGCGATTGGCCGGCATCGCCGGCACCACGCGCAGCCCGACCCGGTCGAGGTCCACGTTCAGCCGGCGGCCCAGTTCGTCCTTGTCCAGGCCACGATGCGAAATCAGCTCCACCTCATGCTCCGCCGCCAAGACGGCTGCCGTCATGCACGAATGCCGCTCGCCGCCGCCGAAGGTGTGCAGCCAGCGGTTATACACGCCGACTTTCACGCCGACACCCTGCGTGAGTCGCGCCCGGCATGCCGACGAGACCGGCGAAGCCGGCAGCGGTTGTAGACGCCGACTTTCATGCCTCCACCACCCACCCGGCCAGTTCCTCCTCGGTCAGTCCGCCGAGTTTCTTCTCCACGCGCCGCGCCCGCAGCAGCGCCGGTGCGGTCCACGCCAGCCACGCCAGCGCCTTCGCCCGGGGCAAAACCTGTTGCCAGGCAGAAGATGAATGCCGGGGCACCAGCACCGTCTGCCGCAGCGCCGCCAGGCCGGCCCGGCCCGTGTCCCGCAGCAGCGCCAGCAGCGCCCGCCCCGCCACTCGCCACGAGCGGTGCTTCAGCAGCACGTAGATCCGGTTGCGAGTTACCTGTTCGAGGAAGAACGACGACCACTCGCCGGCCAGGGCGGCGTGGTGATGCCGGATCACCGAGCCGGGCGCATAGCGCACCCGGCCGCCGCGTCGTCGCAGGCGATAGGCCAGGTCGGTGTCCTCGTAATACATAAACATCCGCTCGTCGAAGCCGCCGACCGCCAGCAGCGGCTCCCGCCTTAGCAGCACCCCGGCGCCGCACAGCGAAAACACATCCCGCGCCTCCGTATAGGGTTCGCCGTCCCAATCGGCATAGGGGCTACCGCCGGTTATCAGAGTCCCTCGGTCGCACGAGGACCCATCGGCCAGCAATTCGCTGCCGGCGTTTTGCACCACCGCTCCGGCCCGCAGCCAGGCCGACTTCCGCGCCACCGCGACCTCGCGCACCAATTCGGCGCCGGCCTGCCCGCCAGCCAGCGTATCGTCCATCGTCCCGACGACGAACGAGACCAGCTCGCTATCGGGGCGCGGCGCGCTGACTTCCACCGTGATGACCGCTTCTTCGCCACCACCGAAAATCCCCAGTTCACCGCTCCCGTTGGTCCAGCGAAATTCGCGACCCTGCTCGTCGATTTCGATTCCACCAAATCCGCCGCGGAATTCGACCCCCAACCCGGTCCCGGCGGCGGTCCGCGCCACAACCGAATGGACCCGCAGGCCCAGCGAGCGTTCATCCGTACCCATCCCGGCATCCCGGGGCACAAAGGTGGCGGAATCCAGGCAGATCGCCAGCCGGTCTTCGTAGAGCAGCAACTTCGGGCAAACCGCCGCGATCTCCGGGGCCTCCCCCATGGCCCGTACCAGCGGCCGCAGCCAACCGGGCTCGACCTCGGTATCCGGGTTGACGAGCGCCACGAACTCCGCCGTCGTCGCGTGGATGCCGACATTGTTGCCGCGAGCGAAGCCCACGTTCCCGCCGCTGCGCACCAAACGCGCCGCCGGGAAATCCCGCTCGACCATCTCCGGCGAGCCGTCGGTCGAGGCGTTGTCGACCACAACCGTCTCCAGCCTTTCCGCCGGGTAGTCGGTGGCGGCCAGCGCCCGCAGGCAGGCCGGCAGGTATTCGCCACCGTTGTAGTTCAGCACGACCACCGCCACCCCCGATTCAACCCCGCCCCCGGCCGCCCCGGTCATTCGATTCGAATTTCGCGGATCGCCAGCCCCAACTCGCGGGTGTCGGGGTCGATCCCAGCCACCGCGGGCACGAATGTCTCCGCCAGCTCCAGGCCGATCTCCAGCCGGGTCGGCTGGTTCACCGGTTCCAGAGGAATCACGACGTCCTCGAAATCGATCCCGCTGATCTTGAAGTTCGTGATCGGTTTACCATCGACGGTCACCGTGCCCTGCACCGGCCGCTCGGCGTGCATTGGCCGACAGGCCGAAATTATCAACGTCCCGCGGGCTACATCCTGGGTCAGCACCACCCGTGCCCGGCGGCCGATCCAGCGCACCGCCGGCGGCCAGTTCTCCACCGGGTGCCAGCCGTCGCCCAGGTACTCCTCCTCGCGGCGGCCCATGTTCAGCGCCTCCGGCGGCATCGACCAAGGCACCGACAACGCGGCGGTGGTCATATCCGGCTGCGGGGCGGTCGCTTCGTCCACCCGGGCCAGGTCCCCGCCGTCAGCCGCCGCCACTCGCCAGGTGTGCGGGATCACCGTGGTACCCCGGTGGGTGCCGCTGGGCTTGCCCATGAATAGCGCTAGGTTGTTGCGCAACAGGTGCCACGGCTTCGCGCGCTCGCCCTCGCCCCAGACCGCCAGCGAGAGGTGATAGACCCCCGGCCCCAGCGGCAGCGGCCCCAGTCGGCACTCGACCAGCCCGGTTCCCGGTTGCACCGACACCGGCCCCTGGGCTTCGGCCGTCGAAGTCTCGTGCACGTAGAGCCCGTCGCTGCGCCGCAGCGCCGCGCCGAAGATCACCGCGTCCTGGTATTCCTCGGTCGCGTAGCGCACCCGCAGGGTCACGGTCTCGCCGGGCAGGGCCGCGTGGGTCTCACGCCCGTATTCGTCCACCAGCGCCGCCTGCACGATCCGCACCGGCCCGGCACCCTCCTCGGCCGGATCGGTCGCCGCCCGGTGCTCCACCGCCGCGATCGGCGCCTGCGAACTCTGCAGGTACTCCTGAATCACATCGCGGGCCGGCCCGAGACTGCGAATCCGCCCTTCCTCCAGCCAGAGGACGCGATCGCAGAAGCGCCGCACCTGGATCGGATCGTGAGACACGAAGAGCATCGTCCGTTTCGACTTCTTTACGTCGGCCAGCGCGTCGTAGCACTTGCGCGCGAAGGCCGCGTCGCCCACCGCCAGCACCTCGTCGATCAGCAGGATGTCCGGATTCACCGCCAGCGCAATCGCGAACCCCAGCCGCATGTACATCCCCGACGAGTAGTGCTTGATCGGGGTGTCCATGAAGCGTTCCAATTCCGAGAACGCCACGATCTCCGGGTACAGCCGGCCCATCTCCTCGCGGTGAATACCCAGGAAGGAGCCGTTCAGGAACACGTTCTCCCGCCCGGTGAGGTCCGGGTGGAAGCCGGCGCCCAGTTCCAGCAGGCCGAACACGCTGCCGGCGGCCTCGATGCGCCCGGCATCGGCGCGCAGAGTCCCGCTGAGCAGCTTGAGGATGGTGCTCTTGCCCGAGCCGTTGCGCCCGATGATCCCCAGCGTCTCGCCCGGCTCCACTCCGAAACTCACATCGCGCAGCGCCCAGAACTCTTCCACGTCCATGCCGGCATTACCGAAGGCGGCCAGCAGCAGCGAAACCACCGAGCGGCCGCGCGAATGGGTCAGTTCAAAGCGTTTCGAGACTCCGCTGAAGCGCACGGCCGGCACGGGCTAAACGATCTCCGCGAAACGATGCGCGAACCGGCGCATGAGGTACCAGCCCAGCCCCAGCAGGAAGCCGGACATCGCAATCGTCACCACCGTGTGCCGGATGGGCCAATACCCCTCGGTCAGGACATAGCGGTAGTCGGTGACCAGGGTGGCCATCGGGTTCAGCGAGAACACCCAGCGGTGGATATCCAGGCCCAGGAAGCTGGTGTTCGGCACCACATCGAGGGTGTAGAAGATCGGCGTCAGGAAGAACCAGAACAGCATGCTGATCTCCACCAGGTGTTGCAGGTCGCGGAAGAACACGTTCACCACCGACACCACCATCGCCAGGCCGAGGGCGAACGCCAGGTTCAGCAGCATGATCAGCGGCACGAACACGATTGTCACGTGCAACTGCACCCCGAACACCAGCAGCGCCACCATCAGCAGTACGTAGGCCGCCACGAATTGCACGAAGCCGGCCAGTACCGCCGACAGCGGCAGCAGTTCGCGCGGGAAGTAGACCTTGTTGATGAGGTTGGCGTTGCCGGTCACGCTGTGCAGGCCGCCCACCAACGCCCCCTGGGTGAAGATCCAGGGCAGCAGGCCGGTCATCAGAAACACCGGGTAGTTCTCGATGCTCGACTGGGTCAGGACTTTGAACACCAGGACGAACACCAGCATCATCAACAGCGGCGACAGCAGCGACCACAGGAAGCCCAGCGCCGAGTTGCGATAACGCAGCTTGAGGTCCCGGATCACCATCGTCCGCAGGAGTTCCGAGAACGACGCCACCTCGCGGGCGGCGCCCAGGATCGCGGCGATTGTCCCGGCTTCCGATTTTTCCGCCAGTACGCGCATATAACCTCGGAATTTGCCGCCGACCAGTCTATCCAATCCAGGCCATTCCCCGCAGCATTCCGCGTCGGCGGGGCCCGACGCTTATGCTAAAGTTCAGGAGTTCTGGAGCCGACCTCTACCGTCTGAATTGGAGCCGGATGGAGATAGCCTGGTTCGGAAGCGGATGCTTCCGATTGCGTGACCGAAACACCATCGCCGTCACCGACCCCTATCTCCCCGACCCCAGCTTCCAGAACCTCCAGATCAAGGCCGACGTTACGACGTTGAGCCTGATCGGGCCCAAGATCCGCAAGCTTGTCGCGGCGTCCCGGCCCGAGGTCTACACCATCCAGGAACCGGGCGAATACGAGATCGGCGGCATCTTCGTCCGCGGCCTCCCCACCCACCGCCCCAGCGTCGAGTCCAACGGCCAGAGCGCCGGCTTCGTCTACCGCTATACCGTCGACGGCGTCTCTGTCTGCCATCTCGGCCAGCTCAACGCACCCCCCGACCAGGAAGTCATCGACCAGTTCGGGTCCCCACAGGTGCTGATCGTCCCGCCCGGCGGGCGGGGCTCCTTGAGCCGGGCCGACGCCATCCGCCTGGTCTCCGCCATGACCCCTTCCTACGTAATCCCGATGGGCTACGCCGCCGCCAAACCCGCCGAGAACGAGGAGGCCATCACCGGCTTCCTACGCGAACTCGGCATGGACCTGCCGGAGCAGGCCGCCGCGTTCACCATCCGCCGCGGCGCCCTGCCGACCGAGAACATCGAAGTCGTACGGCTCGAATCCCGGGCCAAGCTCAAGCGCCCGGTAGGCGAAAAGACCTAGTGCCGGCCATCTTGCCCGGCACTCGTCTCACCTCCATCACTCCACCCTCCCCACCCCCCGCGAGCGGATCCGTTTGAAGCCCTCCCCGAAATACATCTTCGTAACCGGCGGCGTTGTCTCCGGGATCGGCAAAGGTGTCACCTGCGCCTCAATCGGCCGGATTCTCAAGGCCCGCAGGTTCGAAGTTTCGATCATGAAGCTCGACCCCTACATCAACGTCGACCCGGGCACCATGAGCCCCGCCCAGCACGGCGAGGTCTTCGTGACCATCGACGGCGCCGAGACCGATCTCGACCTCGGCCACTACGAGCGCTTCATCGACGTCCCGCTCACCCGCGCCAGCAACGTCACCAGCGGCCAAGTGTACGAAGAGGTCATCAAGCGCGAGCGCCGCGGCGACTTCCTCGGCGGCACCATCCAGGTAATCCCCCACGTCACCGACGGCATCAAGCGCCACGTCAAGCGCCTAGGCGAAGAGAGCGAAGCCGACGTCGTCATCGTGGAGGTCGGCGGCACGGTCGGCGACATCGAAGGCCTGCCCTTCCTGGAGGCGCTGCGTCAGCTCCGCCGCGAAATCGGCCCCGAGAACGTCATGTACGTCCATCTCACGTTCCTGGTCCACATCGGCGCCACCGGCGAACTAAAGACCAAGCCCACCCAGCACAGCGTCGCGACGCTGCGCGGCATCGGCATCCTCCCCGACATCCTGGCCTGCCGCACCGACTTCCCCTTCCAGCCCGGAACCCGCGAAAAGCTGGCCCTCTTCTGCGATGTCGAAGACGAGGCGGTCATCCCGCTCGAATCGGTCGACAACATCTACGCCGTCCCGCTGTTCCTCGAAGAGGCCGGCCTGGGCCGGATCATCACCCGCAAGCTCAGCCTTCCGGAGCGGCCCGTGGACCTTCGCTCCTGGCAGCGCCTGATAGACCGGATGACCGACGCCACCCGTCCGCTCGATATCGCCCTGGTGGGCAAATACGTCCACGCCGCCGACGCCTACATCAGCGTCGAGCAGGCCATTCGCCATGCCGGCATCAACAACGGCCAACGCCCCAACATCCGCTGGATCGACTCCGAACGGCTCGACGCCAGCAACATTGACGCGGTGCTGGCCGGCGTCGACGGCATCGTCGTCCCCGGTGGTTTCGGGCCGCGCGGCATCGAGGGCAAGGTCGAGGCCGGCCGCTACGCCCGGGTCAACAACATCCCCTACCTGGGCCTCTGCCTGGGGCTCCAGACGGCGGTCATCGAATTCGCGCGAAACGTCTTGCACCTGGAAAGCGCGAACAGCATCGAATTTGACGCCGAGACCGGCGACCCGGTCATCTGGCCGATGCCCGACCACTACGGCGCCATCGACATGGGCGGCACCATGCGCCTAGGCGAGCAGCCCTGCCTGCTCACGCCCGGCACCCGCGCCGCCGCCGCCTACGGGGTCGATCTGGTCAACGAGCGCCACCGCCACCGCATGGAGTTCAACAACGACTACCGCGAGCGCATGACCGCGGCCGGGATGGAACTCAGCGGCATCAACCCGGACAAAGACCTGGTGGAAATCATCGAACTGCACGACCATCCCTGGTTCGTCGCGGTGCAGTTCCACCCCGAGTTCACCTCGCGCCCCGACGCCCCCCACCCGCTCTTCGACGGCTTCGTCAAAGCGGCCACCGCCCGCTCCGACAGCGACGCCCCCGGCGTCGAAATCGCCCGGCAGTCCTCCGTTTCCTAGCCGCCCGCCGCGCGCTTTCCGCCCGTCTCCGGGCCGCCCTGTAGTAATCTAGCTAGTCGCCGGGCGTCGGACCCGGCCATTCCCACCCACCAATTTCGATCTGGAGCCCCTTGTGAGCGTCACCTGCGTCGTCGGCACCCAATGGGGCGACGAAGGCAAAGGCAAGATCGTCGACTCGATTTCGGACGACGCCGACCTGGTCGTCCGTTTTCAGGGCGGCGACAACGCCGGGCACTCTGTAATCACTGACGCCGGCAACTTCGGGCTGCACCTGGTTCCCTCCGGCATCCTCCGCGACCAGACGGTCAACCTGTTGGGTCCGGGCACCGCTGTCAACCCGGAGTCCTTCCTAGCCGAGATGGCTTCGCTGCACGAGCGCCTGCCGGACCTCGAGTTCGCCGGCCGCCTGTATATCGCCGAGCGCGCCCACGTCGTCATGCCCTATCACGTGGCCACCGACGGCGCCGAAGAGGACAGCCGCGGCGACCTGGTCCAGGGCACCACCCGCCGCGGCATCGGCCCGGCCTACGCCGACAAGTTCGCCCGCTCCGGCATCCAATTCGCCGATCTCCTCGACGACGACTACCTCGACGAATACCTGCCACACATTTTGGAGCAGAAGAATCGCGTCCTGCGGGCCAGCTTCGACCACGCTGGTTTCGAACTGGCGGACATGCTGGACCTGTGTCGCGGCTGGCGCGAACAGCTGGCCCCGTTTATCACCGACACCTTCGGGCTGGTCGGCCGCGCGCTTGAGGCAGGCGAGAATATCCTGCTCGAAGGCCAGCTCGGCATCATGCGCGACATCGACTGGGGCCACTACCCCTACGTAACCAGTTCCAATCCCACGGTCGCCGGCGCCTGCGTCAGCACCGGCATCCCGCCGGGGCGCATCGACCGCGCCATCGGCGTCGCCAAGGCCTTCACCTCGTCGGTCGGCGAGGGCCCCTTTCCCACCGAGCTCGACGGCGACATCGCCCACCGGCTCCGCTCCGGCGGCGGCGGCGAATACGGCGTCTCGACCGGTCGCCCGCGGCGGGTCGGCTGGATGGACACGGTGGCCATTCGCCACGCCGCCCGCATCAACGGCCTCACCAACCTGGCGCTCACCAAGATGGACCTGCTCGACGACTTCGCCTCGATCCCGGTCTGCACCGGCTACCGACTCAACGGCACGGTCCTCGACTCGGTGCCCACCACCCATCGCCTGGACCGCGTCGAGCCCGTCTACGAAGAGCTACCCGGCTGGGAAACCGAGACCGCCGGCCTCAACCGTTGGGACGACCTGCCGGCCAACGCCCGCGGTTACGTCGAGCGGGTCGAGGAAATCGTCGGCGTGCCGGTCAGCTATGTCGGCACCGGCCAGCACCGCGAAGCGCTGATCGTTCGCGACTAGCGGCTAGGCCACCACCACCACGTCGGGCACGTGCTCCATCCGATAGCCGCCCGAAGTCGGCTCGTCGCCCACCACCTGCGGCCAAGTCAGCACCGGGAAATCCTGGTGGCTCGGCGACCAGGGATTCGGCAGGAATAGCTTGATCGAGCGCCGCTCGATCCAGGGGTAGATCGTTGAGTCGGTGATCAGGTTGTACTTGCGCACCTTGATGTTGCGCCCACCAAACCCGTCCATCACCGGGACCACGTCGAGGTAGGCAAAGGTTCCGATCAGTTCCTTGTTCGGGATCATCGTCCAAGAGTCGGTGGCGGTGTCGATGAACTGGTGCAGCATCACGACCCGCCAGGTCGGTGAGCCGATCTCGCGCAGGTAGTCGTCCAGGCGGTGCAGGCCCTCGTTGATGCTCAGCGCGTCGAGGCGTCCGATCGGCGAGCCGGGGAGCATCTGGTACGGCCCGGTCGCGAATTCCGAATCCAGTGCGATGTGCACGTTCGGGTAGGCCAGGTAGCCGTGTTCGATCATCCGCTCGATCTCGGCCAGCGGCGTCGAGCGGCCCATCTGCACGTCGAGAAGCACCTCGACTCCCAGCGCCATGCCGTAGACGACGTGGGCCGCCAGGCGGACCCCGCGCTCGCCGTTGGCCTCGTCTAGCCCATGGGCCAGCGGCTGCGACTCGGCCACCATCTCTTCCATGGAGCAGTAGCGGCCCAGGATGCCCATCACCGGCGCCAAGCACAGCGATTTCCCATAGATCGTCAGCAGTTGGTCGTCATCCAGTACCGAGCGCGGCGCCGGCAGCAGTTGTCCGTCGAGGTAGACCACCCGGTTCCCGCAAATCGACCGCGCCGTAACCACCACGCACTGATCCCGCACCTCGTATTCGGGTAGCGACCTGGCCCCCGACGGCACCGCCCGCGCGACTTGCGCGGGGACGAAGATCGCCAACAGCCCACACCAGCCTCCCAGTAGTGCCGCCGCCGCGAGCTTTCTGCAAAAGCTCCGGTACGTCACAGCCACTCGCCGGCCACCGTACCAGCGAGTACTCGTTATGTAAAGTGATTCCTCGGACCGCGGGGACTTGGGCGCAATCCTCTGAACGGCCGTCCCGGGGCTCTGCTCAGGCGGCGGTGTCCTCCGGGGGCAGCAGGGTGACCCCGCATAACTCGCAATGGACCCTGATCACCTTGCACACTCCTTCCACCTCCCCGTACTGGCTCACCCGCGAAGCATGGGGATGATCACACTCCGCGGCCGCCACCGCCCGGTTTCCGACGATCTCCGCCGCTTTGTCATCCTTCTTCTTGAAGGACCACGTGGGCACACTCCTTTCCCGTCCCGGCTGGCGGCCTCTCGCGGGCCAGCCTCGCGGGGCCGGATTGCTCTTCGACTCCCAGTCCGCATCCGGCCCATCACCCGGCTATCAACGCCGCCGTCCACCGCCTCACAAACACATCGCCACCATCCGGACTTTCGCCGCGGGGCCTTTGCCGCGTATAATCCGTCCCGGCCTTTAATCCGACCCGGTGAGGCGGAAAGGACGGGAATCTGAAGCCGCGCTACGCAACCGAATACCAATCACCTTCCCACTCCCTGGGGAAGGCTTTTTTTTGCTCCGCGGAAGTGTTCGCCTGAACCGGCGACAGATCATGGACGCGGCCGACATGCGCCGCGCGCTCACCCGCATCGCCCACGAGATCGTGGAGCAAAACTCCGGCGCCGAGCGCCTGGTGTTGATCGGCATGCACACCCGTGGCGTCCCCCTGGCCCGGCGCGTCGCGGCCATCATCGACGAATTCGAAGCCACCACCCCGCCGGTCGGCGAGCTCGACATCACCCTCTATCGCGACGACCTAGGCATGCAGGCCCGCCCCCCGGCCGTCTCCCCGACCAACATCCCGTTCCCAATCGAGGCGAAGAACGTGGTCCTCTTCGACGATGTCCTCTTCACCGGCCGCACGGTCCGCGCCGCCCTCGACGCGCTGATCGACTTCGGCCGCCCGCGCACGATCCAACTCGGCGTGATGATCGATCGCGGCCATCGCGAGCTGCCGATCCGCGCCGACTACGTCGGCAAGAACCTCCCCACCGCCCGCAACGAAGACGTCGAGCTGCGGGTCCAGGAAATCGATGGCGCGGACAGCGTCGCCGTCGCCACCCTCGACCGGCCCTACCGGGAGGATTGACCGCATGCCGCTTTCGCAACGTAACCTCCTGGACCTGGACGAGTTCGGCCGCGATGACATCGGCCTGATCCTCGACACCGGCGTCTCCATGGCCGAGATCCTCAGCCGCCAGATACCGCGGGTGCCCACCCTGCGCGGCACCACCATCGCCAATCTCTTCTACGAAGCCAGCACCCGCACGCGGGTCTCTTTTGAGCTCGCTGCCCGCAGCCTCGGGGCGGACGTGGTCAACGTGACCGCGTCCGGCAGCAGCATCGAAAAGGGCGAGTCGCTGGTCGACACCCTGCGAACCGTCCAGGCGCTGGGCGCCGACATGGTAGTCATCCGCCATCGCGACGCCGGCGCGCCCTACCTGGCCGCGGCCACGCTCGACTGCCCGGTCATCAACGCCGGCGACGGCTGGCACGCCCACCCCAGCCAGGCGCTGCTGGACCTGTACACGGTGCGCACCCGCCTCGGGCGGCTCGAAGGGATCAAGCTGGTGATTGTCGGTGACATCCTGCACAGCCGGGTCGCGCGCTCGAATATCTGGGGGTTCGCGCGGATGGGCGCCCGCATCGTGCTGTGCGGCCCGCCGCAACTGCTGCCGCACGAAGTCACCCGATTCCCCGGCACCGACGGCCTAGTCACCATCGAACCGAACCTCGACGTCGCCGTCGAAGACGCAGATGTGGTCATGGCGCTCCGCATCCAGCAGGAGCGCATGGAAGGGGCGCACCTGCCCGACCTGCGCGAGTACGCCCGGCTCTATTCGATCAGCGAAGCACGCCTGGCCCGCGCCAATCCCGACGCGCTGGTCATGCACCCGGGCCCGATGAACCAGGGCGTGGAGATCTCGGCCACCATCGCCTACGGCAACGCCTCGGTCATCGAGGAGCAAGTCACCAACGGCGTCGCGGTCCGCATGGCCGGCATCTACCTGCTGGCCGGGGGCTCGGCGGAGGCCGCCAATGGCCAGTAAAGACCTGCTCATCAAGGGCGCGCGGGTCATCGACCCGGCCGCCAATCGCGACGAAATCGCCGACGTGCTGGTCCGGGCCGGCCGCATCGAAGCCGTCGATCCCGGGTTGGGCATCCCCGACGGCGCCGCGACCATCGACGCCACCGGGCAGGTCGTCGCCCCAGGGCTGGTCGATCCCCACTGCCACCTGCGCCAGCCGGGGTTCGAATACAAAGAGACCATCGGCACCGGCAGCCGGGCCGCCGCCGCCGGTGGTTTCACGACAATTTGCAGCATGGCGAACACGCGCCCGGTGGCCGACGACCGCGGGGTGATCGAAACGATCCTCGAATTCGCCGAACGCGAAGCGGTTGTCCGAGTGTTGCCCCTCGCCAGCGTCACTATGGGGATGCAGGGGCGGCAGCTGGTGCAGATGGGCGAACTGGTCGACGCCGGCGTCATCGGCTTCTCCGACGATGGCATCCCGCTGCCCGGCGCCGACACGATGCGCACCGCGCTGGAGTACGCCACCCGCTTCGACCGCCCGATCGCCAACCACGCCGAAGACCCATCCCTGATCGCCGGGGCGACTATGCACGAAGGGCTCACCTCGACCCGGCTCGGCCTCCCGGCCGCCCCACGGCAGGCCGAGGAGATCATGATTTCTCGGGACGTCCTCCTATCCGAACTGACCGGCGGCCGCTACCACGCTCTGCACCTGAGTTCCGGCGGCTCGGTCGAGTTGATCCAGCGCGCCAAAGAGCGCGGCGCCCCGGTCACCGCCGAAGTCACCCCCCACCACCTCACCCTGACTGACGCCATCGTCGGCGGCCGCGAGGAGCCCGCCGCGGCGCGCCTGGGACCCTACGATGCCAACACCAAGGTCAATCCGCCGCTACGCGAACCGGCCGACCTCGACCTACTGCGCGCGGCCCTGGCGAGCGGCGTCATCGACTGCGTCGGCACCGACCACGCCCCCCACGCCCGCCACGAGAAGGAAGTGGAGTTCGCCCGCGCCGACAGCGGCTTCTCGCTGTTCGAGACCGCCTTCGCCACGATGCTCGGATTGGTCCACACGGGCGTGCTCGACCTGCCGGCGCTGATCGAGCGGATGACGGTCGCCCCGGCCCGCGTGTACAACCTGCCTCACGGCACGCTGCGCCCCGGCGCGCCGGCCGACATCGTCATCTTCGACCCCGAGCTTGAGTGGGTCGTCGACCGCGAGCGGTTCCTCTCGAAGGGTCACAACACTCCCTACCACGGCCTGCCGATGAAGGGCCGGGCTTTGCGCACCATCTTCGGCGGCGAAACGGTATTCGACCTCGCCGCCACCCCGGCGGCAACGGGCGGTAGCGTTGGCGCCTGAGAACCGGGCCATCCTCTCGCTGGAGAGTGGCGAGCACTTCTTCGGTTACGGATTCGGCCCCTCCCGCGATTCCGCCGGCGAGTTGGTCTTCAATACCAGCATGACCGGATACCAGGAGATCGCCACCGACGCCTCCTACCGCGGGCAGATCGTCACCCTGACCTACCCGCTCATCAACAACTACGGCGCCAACCCGATCGATGTCGAATCGCGCCGCGCCTGGATCGCTGCGCTGGTTGTCCGCGAGCTATCGCCCAACCGCAGCAACTGGCGCCAGCAGCGCGCGCTCGATGATTTCCTGGCCGCCAACAACATCCCCGGCATCCAGGGCATCGACACCCGCCAGTTGGTGCGCATCCTGCGCGGCGGCGGCGTCCGCCGGGCAGTGCTCACCCGGGTCCAGCCCGACGAGTTGCCGGAAGCCGGCGCGTTCGAGTGGCTGCACGGCCAGGTCAACGGGCTCGACCGGCTGCTGCCGGCGCTCACCGACCGCGCCCGCAACGTCGTGCCGCTCTCCGACCAGCGCCTGGTCGAAGACGTCACCACCCCCAACCGCTACCTCCACGACGTCGAACCCTGGGCACCCTGGGTCGCCCCGCCGGTCCGCGAATCCAACCCGCGGATCGCCTTGCTCGACTGCGGGGTAAAGCAAAACATCCTGCGCTCGCTCTCGGTCCGCGGCTGCCGGGTCACGGTGCTGCCCTACGACGCCTCCCCGGCCGACATCGACGCCCTGGATCCCAACGGCGTGATGCTGGTCAACGGCCCCGGCGACCCGGAGCAGGCCGAACTGGCCATCGACACCATCCGCGCACTGGTGGGCCGCTACCCGATCGCCGGCATCTGCCTGGGCCACCAGCTACTGTCGCTGGCCATCGGGGCCACCACCAGCCGGCTCAAGTTCGGCCATCGCGGCGCCAACCACCCGGTGAAGGACCTGGCCACTGGCCGCGTCCACATCACCTCCCAGAACCACGGCTTCCAGGTAGACGCCGACTCGATCCCGGCGGACAGCGGATTCGAAGTCAGCCACGTGAACATGAACGACGACTCGGTCGAAGGCATCGCCCACAAAGAGCTGCCCATCATGACCGTCCAGTACCACCCCGAGGCCTCCCCGGGGCCGCAGGATAACCAGTATCTCTTCGAGCGGTTCCTAGACCTGGTGGAAGGCGCCGCATGAAGCACGACGAACTCAAGAAGGTCCTAATCCTCGGTTCCGGTCCAATCGTCATCGGCCAAGCCGCCGAGTTCGACTACGCCGGCACACAGGCCTGCAAGGCCATGCGGGAAGAGGGCGTCACCTCGGTCCTGGTCAACTCGAACCCGGCCACGATCATGACCGATGAGGACATCGCCGACATCGTCTACATCGAGCCGCTCACCGTGCCGGTCGTCGAGCGGATCATCGCCCACGAACGGCCCGACGGCCTCCTGCCCACCCTGGGCGGCCAGACCGGGCTGAACTTGGCCAAGGACCTCAACGACGCCGGCGTACTGGAGAAGTACAAAGTCCGCATGCTCGGCACGTCCATCGAAGCCATCCAGAAGGCCGAAGACCGCGAATTCTTCAAGAACCTGATGGACGAGATCGGCGAACCGATCCCCGGCAGCGCCAGCGCCAACTCCTTGCCCGAGGCCTGGGAGATCGCCGGGCGACTCGGCTTCCCGCTCATCATCCGCCCCGCCTACACCCTGGGCGGCACCGGCGGCGGGATCGCTCGCACCGAAGACGAATTCGAAGCCGTGGTCGCCAGCGGGCTCCGCTTCAGCCCGATCAGCCAGATCCTGGTCGAGGAATATTTGCAGGGCTGGAAAGAAATCGAATACGAGGTGATGCGCGACGCCGCCGACAACTGCATCACCGTCTGCAACATGGAAAACATCGACCCGATGGGCGTCCACACCGGCGATTCGATCGTCGTCGCCCCCAGCCAGACGCTGAGCGACAAGGAGTACCAGATGCTCCGCACGGCCGCACTCAAGATCATCCGGGCGCTGGGAATCGAAGGCGGCTGCAACGTGCAGTACGCGCTCGATCCGAACTCATTTGAATACCGGGTCATCGAAGTCAATCCCCGGGTCAGTCGTTCCTCGGCGCTGGCGTCGAAAGCCACCGGCTACCCGATCGCCCGGATCGCCGCGCGGATCGCCATCGGCCGCACGCTGGGCGAGATCGCCAACCCGATCACCCGCGAGACCACCGCCGCGTTCGAACCGGCGCTGGACTACGTAGTCGTCAAGATCCCGCGCTGGCCGTTCGATAAATTCGCCAGCGGCAACCGCAGCCTCGGCACCCAGATGAAGGCCACCGGCGAGGTCATGGCCATCGAACGGACGCTCGAAGCCGCGCTCAACAAGGCCGTCCGCGGACTTGAATTCGGCGGCCGCACACTGCTCTGGGAAGACCCGGCCTGGAAGAGCCCGGCCGAGCTGGCCCCGTTGATCGACATCCCCAACGACCAGCGCCTCTGGGCGCTGATGGCGGCGCTGCGGCGCGGGGTCACCACCGCCGAACTGGCCGCCCGCACCTTCATCGACATCTTCTTTCTCGAGAAGCTCAACAATATCTACCGCATGGAGATCCGCCTCCTCGAGGAGCCGCTGGACCCGAGCCTGCTCTGGGAGGCCAAGCGATTGGGCTTCTCCGACGAGATGATCGGCAGCCGCGCCGACGTCCTGCCTGGGCGGGTACGCGACCTGCGGGCCACCTGGGGCATCCGCCCGGTCTACAAGATGGTCGACACCTGCGCGGCTGAGTTCGCCGCCCACACCCCGTACTACTACAGCACCTACGAAATGGAGAACGAGGCCGCACCCTTCGACGATCCGGCGGCGGTGGTGGTCGGATCCGGACCGATCCGGATTGGCCAGGGAATCGAGTTCGACTACTGCTCGGTCCACTCCGCTTGGGCCCTGCAGGAGAGCGGGCACAAGAGCATCATGATCAACAGCAACCCGGAGACGGTCAGCACTGACTTCGACACCTCCGACCGGCTCTATTTCGAGGCGCTGGACGAAGAAAGCGTCGCCGACATCCTGGAAAATGAGACCGGACAGCACGCGCCCCCGGCGGTGGTGCAGTTCGGCGGGCAGACCGCCATCAACCTGGCCGGCCCGCTCTACAACCTGGGCGTACGGATCGCCGGCAGCGACGTGACATCGATTGACGAAACCGAGAACCGCGAGAAGTTCGATGCGCTGCTGGAGCGGCTCGGCATCCAGCGCCCGCCGGGTGCGGCGGTGCACCGGATGGAGGATGCCCTAGAAGTAGCCGACCGGCTCGGCTACCCGGTGCTGGCGCGGCCGTCCTACGTGCTTGGCGGGCGGGCCATGGAGATCGTCGCCGATCGCGCCAGCCTTGAGCGCTACATCACCACCGTCACCCAACCGTCGCCGCGCCAGCCGGTGCTGATCGACAAGTACCTCGAGGGCATGGAGGTCGAAGTCGACGCAATCTGCGACGGCGAGGACACCCTGATTCCGGGCATCATGGAACACATCGAGCGGGCCGGGGTCCATTCCGGCGACAGCTTCGCCGTCTATCCGCCCATCGGGCTCTCGCCCGAGGCGGCCGAAAAGCTCGTCCGCCACACGCTCACCATCTGCAAGGCGGTCAACGCCCGCGGGCTAGTCAACATCCAGTACGTCGTCTGGGAAGACGAGGTCTATGTGATTGAGGTCAACCCCCGGGCCAGCCGCACGGTGCCGTTCATGAGCAAGATCACCGGGGTGCCGATGGTTCGGCTGGCCACCCGCATCATGCTGGGCCAGACCCTCAAGGAACTCGGCTACGAATCCGGACTCTGGCGCGAAAGCCCGCTGGTGGCGGTCAAGGCGCCAGTGTTTTCGATGGCCAAGCTCTCCGGCGTCGACACCTTCCTGGGGCCGGAGATGAAATCCACCGGCGAGGTGATGGGCGTGGACACCGGCTTCGCCCCGGCGCTGCACAAGGCGATGGTATCGGCCGGGCTCGGCATCGCCGGCGCCGGCGGCGTCCTGATGTCCATCGCCGACCGCCACAAGGCCGAGTGCGGGGACATCGCGCGGGCGTTTGTCGACGGCGGCTATTCGCTGCTGGCCACGTCCGGCACGGCCCGCCACCTGCGCGACCTGGGGCTCGAAGTCGAGCAGGTCAGCCGCCTCCGCGACGGAGACAACACCATGATCGACAACATCCGCCAGGAGCGCACGGTGCTGGTCATCAACACCCTCACCGGCGACCGCGAGACCCTGCAAGACGGCTTCCACATGCGCCGCGCGGCGGCCGAGTCGCAGGTGCCTTGCCTGACCTCCATCGACACCGCCCGCGCGCTGGCCGACGCCATCGGTGACGAAGGCGCCACCTTCCGGGTGCTGCCGCTGGCCGCCTACCGCGACCGCGACGCCACCGACGAGATCCCGTAGTGCCGTCCCCGGTCAGCGCCGAGGTCATCGCCAACGCCGGCCTCTCCGACTCGCTCTTCTGGATCACCCTCCGCCACGAAGCCATCGCCCGCGCCGCCCGCCCCGGCCAGTTCGTCCACATGCGCAATGGCGACAGCGACGATCCCCTGCTCCGCCGCCCCTACAGTCTCTCTGCCATCGACGACGCCGCCGGCACCTTCGCCATCCTCTACCAGGTCGTCGGCCGCGGCTCCGCCTGGCTGTCCCGCCGGCGCCCCGGCGATCGCGTCGACACCCTGGGACCGCTGGGCAGCCACTTCGCCATCGAGCCCGGCAGCCGCCACCTGCTGATGATCGGCGGCGGCATCGGCACGGGCCCGCTGGTCGCGCTGGCGGCCGCCGCCGGTGACGACGCTGACACCCTGCTCATTAACGGCGCGCGCACGGCCGACGCGCTGCTCCCAACGGCCTTCCTCCCGGCCGCCGCCGAACTCCACCTCGCCACCGACGACGGCTCCGCCGGAACCCGCGGCACCGCCGTCGACCTGATGCCCGAGTGGTACGACTGGGCCGACCAGATCTTCGCCTGCGGGCCCTCCCCGATGCTGCAGGCATTCGAAGCCGCGCTCAAGCTCCAGACCGGCAGCAAGACCGTCCAGTTCGCCCTTGAGGCCCGCATGGCCTGCGGGCTCGGCGTGTGCCACAGCTGCGTCGTCACCACCCGCCGCGGGCCCAAACGGGTGTGCACCGAGGGTCCGGTGTTCGCGCGGCAGGACCTCACCTGGCGCTGGGAAACCGGCATCTAGCCAGGCCCGACCCGGGGAGACGCCCTTGAAGCGACCGGCCGGCGAACTCCGCGGCGTTCTCCTCATCGCCGTCGGCTCGCTGGGCTTCGCCACGTCCTCGCTGTTCGTCCGCCTGGCCTTCCCGGTCTCGCCGCTGGAGGTCACGTTCTGGCGGTTGTTCTTCGGCGCGGTCTTCGTCACCGGCCTCGCCGCGTTCCGCGGCGAACTGCGCGGCTGGCTCGGCGAGATCCGTTCCTACCCGGCCCACGGGCTGGCGATGGGCCTGCACTTCCTGTTCTTCGTCGCCAGCCTCTGGTTCACGTCAATCGCCCATGCGCTGTCGATCGTCTACTTCTCGCCGGCCATCATCGTCATCGCCTCCGTGCGCATCTTCGGCGAGCGCCTCCGCCCGGCCGGCCTCGCCGGCATCGCGTTCTCGATCGCCGGCATAGCGGTGATGTCCGGCTTCGAACCCGACATGACCGGCGAGATGCTCCTGGGCGATTTCTTCGCCCTGCTCTCCGGGGCGATGTTCGCGGTGTACTCGATCCTCGGGCGCATCCGCCGGCGGCGCGATCCGGTGCTGGCCTACACGTCGCGCATGTACGCCTGGGCGGCCCTCTGGGCCTTACCGTTGCTGATCTTCAGCTTCGAGCCCGCCAACTACACCGCTGGCCGCTGGGCCGCGCTGGTGCTCGCCGGTTTCATCCCCATCGGCATCGGCCACACCCTCTACAACACCGCCCTGCGCTACCTCTCCGCCACCAAGACCAACCTGGTCGCCACCGGGGAGGTCACCGGCGGCATCCTGCTGGGGGTCATCTTCCTGGCCGAGGTCCCCGGGCCGGTCACCATCGCCGGGATTGTCATGAACCTGACCGGCATCGTCATCGTCCTCACCCGCAGATCACGCGCGACCGGCTAGCCATCGTAATCCGCTCACCGACCCGGTTCCCCGAAAGCAGAAACAGCCCCCGGCTCTCGCCGGGGGCTGCTCCGAAAACTCGAGTATCAGGCGGTGGCTAGGAGTCTTCGTCCAGCCGCTGCCGGCGGATAAACGCCGGCACTTCGTCGTCGCGGGCGTTGGCCTCCGCCGGCCGCGCCACTTCGCGGATCTCCGGCTCCGCCGGCGCCGGCGCTTCCGCCGTCGCCGTGGCCGTCGGGGCGCCCACCGGTTCCGTCGCCACCCGTTCGATGGTGCGGGCACGCGGCACCGGGGCCGCCGGGGCGTCGTCGCCGGCCGCCGCTCGCCGCGACCACGGATCGCGCGACGGAGAGGCGCCCTCGCCGAACCCGGTCGCGATCAGCGTCACCGACAGCGTCTGCAGCGGATTCGGATCCACCACCGCGCCGAAGACGATTCGCGCGTCGGGGCTGGCCAGTTGCTTCAGTTCGTTGACCACCGCCTGGATTTCATGAATACCCATGTCCTGGCCGCCGGCCACGTTCACCAGAATGCCCGAGGCGCCTTCCAGCGGGATATCCAGCAGGGGGCTGGCCGCCGCCTGGCGCAGAGCGGTCTCGGCGCGACCTTCGCCGCCGGCCACACCGACGCCCATGATCGCGGTCCCTGAGTTCGCCACAATCGAGCGCACGTCGGCGAAGTCGACATTCACGAAGCCCACCGAAGTAATCAGGTCGGTGATCCCGCGCACGCCATTCACCAGCATTGTATCGGCCGCCTTGAAGGCATCCGCCATCGAGGTGTTCTTCTGCACGACGTGGATCAGCCGGTTGTTCTGAATCACCACCAGGGCGTCCACCTGCTCGCGCAGTTGCTCGAGGCCGCCGGCCGCCGAGCGGCCGCGCATCGATCCCTCGAACATGAACGGCATCGTCACCACCCCCACCGTCAGCGCCCCCGAGTCTTTGGCGATCCGCGCCACGATCGGCGCTCCACCAGTGCCGGTGCCGCCACCCATCCCCGCCGTCACGAACACCATGTCGGCGCCGTCCAGCGCGGACTCGATCTCCAGCGAACTCTCAAACGCCGCCCGTTCACCGACCGCCGGGTTACCCCCGGCGCCCAAGTTGCGGGTGGTCTTGATGCCGATCGGGATTTTCTGGCCGGCCAGGCAGCTGGCCAGGTCCTGGGCATCGCTGTTCACCGCGATGAACTCCACGCCGCCGACCCCGGCCTCGACCATTCGGTTGATGGCGTTGTTGCCGGCCCCGCCGATTCCAACCACCCGGATTTCGGTCACCCCGTTTTCGCGCACCGGCGATCGCGGGTTCACCACGTTGGAGACCACGTCGGCCGGGCGTTGCCGGTCGCGCAGGCGGCGCGGATCGAACGGTGCGGTATCGCGCTTAGGCACGGGCCACAACCTCCTCCACCAGATTCTCATAGATCTGGACGGCTTTCTTGGTCCCCCGGTAGGCAAATATCGAAACGCCCGCGCTGGACGCCTCCAGGATCTTGCTGTTGGTCGGAACCTCGGTGGCGAATACATTCTCGCCCCAGGTCGAGCGCAGGAACTCGTTCACGGTCGCCTC
This sequence comes from Chloroflexota bacterium, assembly GCA_030744875.1. GTDB lineage: Bacteria > Chloroflexota > UBA11872 > UBA11872 > VXNJ01 > JASLPR01. The sequence continues at coordinate 1,049 of JASLPR010000057.1, read as the reverse complement.
TTCGCGCAAACGGCGGTCGTACTTGCTCACCACGATCCCCAGGATCTTCAGGTTCGGGTTCATGTAAAGGACTTCGTTAATGCTTTCCTTCAGCATGTCCAGGCCCTGCATCGAGAAGAAGCGCGCCTCGGTCGGAATCACGACCCAGTTGGCAGCCACCATCGCGTTGATCGTCAACAGGCCCAGCGAGGGCGGCGTGTCGATCAGGATGTAGTCGTACTGGCTCTGCACCCGGCCCAGTTGCTCGCGCAGGCGCAGCTCACGGCCGAGTTTGTTGACCAGCGCGGATTCGACCGCCGCCACATCCAGGCTGGAAGGCACGACATCAACCGTCACCCCGGCCACGTCTTCAATCCGCAGGATCGGCACGTCGGCCTCGCGGGACATCAGGCACGTCCCAATCGATTCGGCGAGGCCGCGCTCGAGGCCGAACACCGCCGTCAGATTGGCCTGTGGATCCAGGTCGACCAGCAAAACGCGAAAACCACGCCGTGCCAGTCCCGTGCCCAAGTTGGCCGTCGTGGTTGTTTTGCCTACGCCGCCCTTCTGGTTGGCGACAGCGATAATAGAAGCCATGGAAAGTAGTCTCCTACGTTCAGTAGATTGAGCCAGAGTGCCTCCCAATGGCTCCGGCATCTTAACATAAGTCTTTCCGCTCCCGGCAAGCAGTTTCTCACTCTCGCTTTCGCCCCCGGCTCCCGGCTATCGCCCCCGGCGCCCCCCGCCCCCGCACCCCGGCCCGCTTTCACTAAAATCAACCGGGCCGGGCAACCTCGCGCCGCCCGCAAGTGAACAGGCACACTTCCATCAAGAACCCCGGATCACCCGCTCTAGCCGTCCAGCTTGCCCCCACCCATCCGGACGGCCTCGCGCTGCAAAACCCGGTGATGACCGCCTCCGGCACCGCCGGCTACGGGCCGGAACTGGCCCGCGTTTTCGACCTCGGGCAGCTCGGCGCGCTGGTCGCCAAGACGGTCACCCCCGGCCCCCGTACCGGCAACCCCACCCCCCGAACCCTCGAGACGACGTCCGGCATGCTCAATTCCATC
>JASLPR010000056.1 GCA_030744875.1 Chloroflexota bacterium | reverse complement strand
GACTAGGATACGGAAGCCGTCCTTGCCGGAGGCGCGCTTGGCGATGTCTACGCGGGAGGGGGCCACGCGGTGGATGTGGGTGAGATCGGCCAAGAAACGCAGGGCGCCTATGGCTTCCGGCTGGTCGAGAAGGCTGCGGGCGCCGTCGGCAGAGATGATGTCGCCGCCGTTCTGCCAGATGAACGGGAGCGAGACCAGGTCGTTGGACCAGAACCCCCACTGGCCACCGCTGCCGTCGGCGGTGGCGGGGACGGTGAGCTTGAGCGCGGCTTCGAGGAACTCGTCCCAGTCCCAGTCAGCCGACGGCGGCGGCTCAAGGCCGACGTTGTCGAACAACTCGGGCTGATACCAGAGGGCCCGCGGAGTGATGCCCTAGGCGTTGGCCCAGCACTAGCCGTCGATCGAGGTGGCCCGCAGGGCCAGGGGATGGGGGAGGCGGGGCTCCGGCCGGCCGCCGGCGAGGAAGGGTTCGATGTCGGCAATGAGCTCGGCGGCGGCCAGCGCCAGGAGCACCGGGCGGTCGGGGATGACCAGCAGATCGAGCGTCTGGCCCCGGTCGAGGACGGATTCGATGGAGTTGATGAAGGCCCCGGTGAAGTCGGACAGGTCGCTGCCCATGCGGACCTGAATGACGTCGAGGTCGAGGGCGGGGATGGCCGCTTCGACGTCGGCGACAGCGCTGTGGATCAAGGTTTCGAATTCGGCGAGCTTGGCGTGGCCGGAGGCGACGCCGACGGTGACGGCGACGTTGCCGGCGGATTTGACCGCGGTGTCGACCGCCAGCGCCGGGGGCGGGGTGGGCTCGGCGTCGCCGGCGAAGCCATCGGGCAACTCCGCCAGGTCGGGCTAGCCACAGGCGGCGAGGACGGCCCCGGCGGCCAGGGAACCGGCGAGCAAGCGACGTCGGGAGAGGGGCATTGGGACCTTCGCGATTGGGGACGGCTGCCGCACACCAGACCAGAACAGGGTCGATTGTAATAGGTGAGGGTAGGGAAGCGTAGAGGTTACAAAGACTTTATGTATCGTTGACAGTGAAGGAGCGGATCGATAGCATCCTCAGTTGTGTAAGTGTCGCAATCTGCGGGGCCCTACCCTGTAGGCAGCTCGCGTCGGAATGAGAGCACCGGGAAATCGCCACAGTGACGGCGAAGCCTGGACTCCGAGCGCGGGATGACGGTCGCACGCCGAGCAAACCTCTCCAGGAGTCTTGACCTGAAATCCAGAATCGCGCTGTCGCTGGTCGCTATGGTGGTGGGGGTAACTTGCGCGGGTTGTGAATTCTTTGTGCAGTCGGTGGCGCCCACGCCAACACTGCTGACCGCCGGATCGAGTCAACAGCGCCCGATGGTGGCGGTGGAATTCGGCATACTGGAAGAGGCGATCAAGGTCACCGGGCGGGTGGAGGCCGAGGAGCGCCAGGACCTGTTCTTCCGGGCCCCCGGACGTATCAAGAACGTGCTGGTGCGCCAGGGTGAATCGGTGGAAGTGGGGCAGGTGCTGGCGGAGCTGGAGACCGGCGGCCTGGAGTCGCAGGTGGCTGACGCGGAGAAGAACTTTGAGACGGCCGAACTGCGGGTGTTCTCGGCGGAGGCGGGGCTGGAGCAGGATCGATCCTCGGCCCGAACGGCGGTGCTGGTGGCGGAGAACAACGTGGCGGCGAAGGAACAGACGCGCGCGACCGGGTACACCAACGCCGAGTCGGCGGTGCTGCAGGCCGAGAATTCGGTGGTGACCGCGGAACTGGCCCTCGAGAACCTGCTGGCCGGCGGCACCGAGGCCCAGCAGGCCTCGGCGCGGGCATCGGTTGCGTCGGCGAACTCGAGCTACGTGAGCGCGAGTACGACCCAGGCGCGACTGGAATCTTCGATCTCGGAGAGCCTGGCCGGAGTGCAGGCGGACGTGGCGACCCAGCAGGCGGCGGTGGCCGCGGCCGAGCAGACGCTGGCGGCTGTGCAGGCCCAGGGCGCGCCGACCGCAGTGGAGGCCCAGGCCGACGCGCTGCGCCGGATGGAGATTCTGGAAGCCGACGTGGCGACCGCGCAGTCGGCGTTCTACCAGTCGGAAGCCGACCTGGTGGACGTACTGAACAAGCCGACGGCGTCCCAGCGGCTCGAGGCGGAGAATACTTTTGAAAAGGCCCGCCTGGACCACGAGGCGGCGGTTGGCGGGAGCGGCTCGGATGAGTCGAAGCTGAAGGCGGAGATCACCTGGCAAGAGGCGATCAGGGCCTACAACGACGCGCTGATGCCGGCCACCAATGCGGAGATCGTGGCGGCCGAGGCCGACGTCGCCGCCGCGCGCAGCACCCTGCTGGGCGCGGAGCAGGCGCTGGACGTGGCGATGGGCGGTGGGACCCGGCAGGCGGCGATCGACCGGATGGCGACGGAGTTCCAGAACGAATACGGCACGGGCCTGGCGGCCGCTGAGGCGACCCTGTCAAGCGCCCGCGCCGACCTGGCCGAGGCGCAGTACGAACTGGCGCAGGTGGAGGCCGGGCGAGGGACGACCGACGTGCAGCGAGCCCGCGCTTCGACCGCGTCGGCCGGCGCCGGCCTGGTGCGCGCGCAAACTGCCCTGGACGCCCTCCTGAACCCGACACAGAGCGATATTGACTCGGCCACCCGTGCCGTGGACATGGCGGTGAGCAACCGCGACATCGCCGTAGAACGACTTGCCGAGTACGAAGCCGGACAGTCCTCGGCGGACCTGGATCTGGTGATCCTGCGCCGCAACCTGGAGACCGCCCGGGACACGCTGGCCCGCTATGACGCCGGGGAGTCGTCGAAGGACTTCGACCTGGTGATCCTGCGTAACAGCCTGGAGAAGTCGCGGATCAGCCTGGAGCGATTGCAGGAGCAGACCTTCGAGAACCAGGTGATCGCGCCGTTCGCCGGCGAGGTCACCTTTGTGCGCGGCCGGCCTGGCGACCAGGTGGCCGCCTACCAAGAGATCATCGGGCTGGCGAATCCGACGAAGCTAGTTATCGAGGCGGTGGTGCCCGAGGTTGACCAGCCAAGCCTTTCGGTGGGACAGCCGGTAGAGATCACCATGGACGCCTTCGCGGGAGTAACCTTCACGGGCCGCGTGACGACCCTGCCGCGTAACATCATCAGCACGACCGGCCAGACGGTAAAGATCCCGGAAACAATCATCGACGGGGAATTCGACCGGGGCGGGATGGACATAGGAATGCTGGCGCGGCTCAAGATCGTGGTGCAGGTGCAGGAGGGCGTGCTGAAGGTACCGCTGACGGCGGTGCGAACCGTGAACAACCGCGACTTTGTGGAGACGATCATCGATGGCCAGCGGCGGAGTCTGCCGGTGACGGTGGGCATTCAAAGTGATACCGAGATTGAGATACTGGATGGCCTTGAAGAAGGGCAGCAGATCTTCGCTTCGCCCTAACGTCGCGCGGACGACCGAGGCGCCCGGGCAGACCAGCCGGGTGATGGTTCCGCCGTGATTTACGCGCTGCTGTCATTCGTCGGCAAACGCCTGGTGAACAACGGGGTCCTGGTGCTGAGCACGGCGCTGGGGCTGCTGATCACAGTGACGCTGATTACATCGATCCCGCTCTACTCGGAGGGGATCAGCGAGTTCCTGCTGAAGCTGGAACTGGCGAAGCCCGACCCGAAACGCCTGCAGCCGCGCAGCAGCGTGCTGCTGAGGCATTTCGACCGCGGAGCGAGCGGGGAAGTGGCGACCACGCGGCAGAAGTATGAGGAGGCCGACGCCTTCTTCGGCTACTACCTGCCTAACCTGGTCGGCCTGCCCGAATTGGACCAGGTGACCTACCTGCAGACCGACATGATGCCGGTGCTGGAGTACGACGCGGCAGCAACCACCGGGCGACGGCGGGGAGAACTGGCCTACGGGATGTTCTTCAACATGAGCGACCTGTACGACCACATTGAGATCATCGAAGGACGCGCGCCCAGCCTCGATGTGACCATGGTTGATGACGGGGCCGGCGGGCAGATGCCGATGCTGGAAGTCCTGATGATCAACGACGCGATCGACAACATGGGCGCCTTCGTCGGGGATCGGGTGAAGATCGTGTACGAGCACCCGGATACCGAGGAGGAAAGCCTGCTGGGGGCGCATATTGTGGGGCGCTGGGTACCGACCGACCCGGATTCGACCTACTGGCTGTATAACGCGGAGACGGCGTTCGACAACGCCGGGATGTACGTGGAGCGCGAGGTCTACCTGAGCGAACTGGTCGAGCAGTACGACGGCATGTTCTACGAAGCGACCTGGTATTCGAACTTCGACGCTTCGGCCATCAAGGCCAGCAACTACCAGCAGATCACCGGCGGCCTCTACACCCTGCGGGCGAGCACCAACACAATCCTGCCGGGCACCAAGCTGGAGGTGTCGCCGGAAGAGACGTTCTTCAAGTTCGACCAGAAGCTGTTTTTCCTGAAGCTGCTGCTGTTTATCCTGAGCGCGCCGGTGGTGTCGATCGTGCTGTACTACATCAGCCTGTCGGCGGGAATGGTGGTAGACCGGCAACGCAATGAAATTGCGATCCTGAAATCCCGCGGAGTGGGGACGTGGCAGATCGTTGGGGTCTACATCCTGGAAGGGCTGCTTGTGGGAGCGATAGCAATGATTATTGGGCCCTTCCTGGCGAAGTACCTGGCGCAGGTGATCGGGAAGACCTATACCTTCCTGGTGTTTACGAACCGGGAAGACCTGCCGATCGAGCTGAGCATGCAGCACTACCTGTTCGCGGCCGGGGCGGTGGTGCTGTCGATCGCGGCGACGCTGGGTCCGGCGATCGGAGCCGCGCGGCAGTCGATTGTTACCTATAAACAGGATGTGTCGCGGGCCACCCGCAGGCCCATGTATCAGCGCTATTTCCTGGACGTGGCGCTGCTGGGGGTGGCGATCTACGGTTTCATGATCCTGAGCGGGCGGGAATCGCTGCTGAGCCTAGGACCGGAGGGCGAGCTGTTTTCGGACCCGCTGCTGCTGGTGGCGCCGGTGATCTTTATCTTCGCGGTGGCGCTGGTATTCCTGCGCTTTTTCCCCTACATCGTGGCGGCCATCTCGACGGTCGGTAACCGGATCTACGGGGTGGGCATCCACCTGGGCCTGCGGCAGATTGCGCGGAGCCCGGGTCAGTTTGTGCGGCTGGTGCTGCTGCTGGTCCTGACCTTCGCGCTGGGTACCTTTAGCGCCTCGATGGCCGCGACGATCGACCGCAATATCAACGACCGGGTGATGTTTAAGGTGGGCGGCGAGGCCTATTTCGATGAAACCGGACTGTGGGATGAGGATGGGCAACTGTGGCTGATTACGCCGGCCGACCGGCACTACGACCTGCTTTCAGATGAAGGAGAGCCGGAGATCGAACAGCTGGCGCGGTTGTGGGAGTCGGAGGCCGTCTACCCGATTCCCGGCGAGGGCGGGACCGAAAAGCTGACCGCCTACGGGGTGGACCCGATCGATTTCGCGCAGACGGTCTGGTGGCGCGACGATTTCTCGGACGCTCCGCTGAACGCATTGATGAACTCACTGGCGATGGATGAGCGGGCGCTGCTGGCCGACCGGGCATTCTTCCAAGAGCGGCTCTTGCTACGGATCGGCGACCCGGTGCGCTTCAACCTGGCGCAGAACGAGATTGAGTTCTTTATCGCCGGGTGGATTGATTCGTTCCCGACCCATTACCCGGATGACGGGGTGTTCGTGGTGACGAACGTGGACTTCATCCATCGCAACTTCGGAGAGAGCCCGTGGGACATCGTGGCGACGCTGCGGCCCGGGGCGGCGGCGCAGGATGTGAGCAACCGGCTGCGGCGCGAGGCGGACATTGTGATCATGGGGTCGACCGGGGCGCAGGCGGAGATTCTGGAGACACGCAACGACGCGACCCAGACCGGTACGTTCGGCATCCTCTCAATCGGTTTTATAGTTTCCACCGTGCTGACGCTGCTCGGCTTCTTGATGTATTCCTTCTTGTCGTTCCGACGCCGGCTGCAGGAGTTCGGCATATTGCGGGCGATGGGGCTCTCGGTGAGGCAGATGATCGCGCTGTTTGTGTTTGAGAACGGGTTCCTGATTCTCCTGGGCACGCTGGTGGGGACGATCCTGGGGATCGTGACCGGCGCCATGTTCATCCCGTTCTTGCAGCTGAGCGCCGACCAGCTGGCGAATACGCCGGCCTTTATCGTGGAAACGGCCTGGGTCGATATCGGGCGGATATTCATACTCTTCGGAGCGGTGCTGGTGCTGTCGTTCCCGGTGTCCGCGTGGATGCTGCGGCGGATTAAGATTCACGAGGCCATGAAATTCGGAGGCGAAGCGGGTTGAGCGAACAACCTATCAACGGCGGCGAGCCCTATATCGTCTGCGACAACCTGGTGAAGATCTTCAAGGTGGCGGATCTGGAGGTTGTGGCGCTGCAGGGCCTGGACCTGACCGTACGTAAGGGCGAGCTGATGGCCATTATCGGCAACAGCGGCTCGGGCAAATCAACCCTGCTGAACATCCTCGGCGGGCTGGACCGGCCGAGCGCCGGCGGCTGCCTGGTGGGCGGGATAGACCTGGTGAAGGCGCCGGAGAGCGAACTGGTCTACTACAAGCGTTACAAGGTTGGGTTTGTGTGGCAGCAGAGCGGACGGAACCTAATCCCCTACCTGACCGCGTTTGAGAACGTGCAGGCGCCGATGCTGTTTGCGAATGTGTCGGCGCGCAACCGCAAAGAATATGCGATGGAACTACTGGAGGCGGTGGGGCTACAGGACCGGATGCACCACCACCTCGGGGAGCTTTCCGGCGGGCAGCAGCAGCGGGTGGCGATCGCGATTTCGCTGGCGAATCAGCCGGAGTTGATCCTGGCAGACGAGCCGACCGGTGAGGTGGACAACGAGACGGCGTCGCATATCTACGAGATCCTGCGGACGCTAAGCGAGCAACGCGACCTGACGGTGGTGATCGTGTCCCACGACCGCAATATCGCGCGCCGGGTGGACCGGGTGGTGGCGATCCGCGACGGGCGGACCAGCACGGAGACCGTGCGCCGGGTGGGCGGGGAGGAAGATGGCGACGAGCACTCGCACGAAGAGTTTGTAATCGTGGACCCGGCGGGCCGGCTGCAGATCCCGCGCGAGTACCTGCAGCAACTCGGCATCGAGGGCCGGGCGGTGGTGGACGTGGAGGATGGGCGGGTGACGGTGCGCTCGGCGGCCGACGATAACGAAGAAGAAGCGCCGGAGGACACCCCGGCGCGGCGCGGGCTGTTTGGGCGGGGGTCGGGCTAGATGGCGACCACCGCGGAACAGGGCGCGAAGACCTACGGCAACGTCGGCGACGACCTGATCACCATCGAGGCGGCGAGCCGCTACTACTACATCGGCCAGGAAAACGAGGTGCGTGCGGTTGACGGGGTGACGTGGAAGATTCCGCGGGGGCGCTTCCTGGCGCTGCGCGGACGGTCGGGCTCCGGCAAGACGACGCTGCTGAACCTGGTCGGCGGGCTGGACCAGGCCACCGAGGGACGACTGTTTTTCGAGGGCCGCGATATGACGGCGATGGGGGACCGGGAGTTGACCAAACTGCGCCGCCACGAGATGGGATTCATCTTCCAGACGTTTTCGTTGCTGCCGGTGCTCTCGGCGTTTGAGAATGTGGAATTGAGCATGCGGATCGCCGGCCTGGGCGGTCGGGCGCGGCGGGCACGGACGCGGGAGTTGCTGGAACTGGTGGGCCTGGGCGAACGTATGACGCACCGGCCCTTCGAATTGAGCGGTGGCGAACAGCAAAGGGTGTCGATCGCCCGGGCGCTGGCGAATGAGCCGTCACTGCTGATCGCCGATGAGCCAACCGGGGCGCTGGACAGCGTGACCGGACTGGAGATCATGATGCTCTTTCGCCGGATTACGGACGAGGGTGGCATCTCGATTGCAATGGCCACCCACGACCCGGCGCTGAGTCAGTTCACCGACGACACCTTGCTAATGGAGGACGGGCGGCTGAGCCGGGCGGAAGGACCGCTGGACTTTGACCTGCCGGACCTGGTGCAGCACATCGAGTTCGATCATGGGCTGCACGGGGATGAGGACCTGGACGAGAACGGCGATCCGGTGGAGGGCGCGGCAGCGGAAGCCGATGAGGCGGAAGCGGTTGAGCCGGCCGCGGATGCGGCGGGCGACGACGAGCCGCCGGCTCCGGCGAACGATTCGGAGTTCCGACCGCCCGCGCAGTAGACGGGCGGGTTCGGCGGTCGACCCAGGCCGGCTAACGCTGGCGTGTCGGGGCGGGGTGCGCTAGTTGTGGCGCCGGGGCAGCAGGCGGTTGATGGCGGCCGCGAGACCGGTGAGCGGCATCGTCTGCAGCCACACGCGGCCGCGCCCGGTGAGCGTGGCCAGAAAGAGCCCTTCGCCACCGAGGAACATGTTCTTGATCCCTTTGACGCGCTCGATACTGAAGTCCACCGACGGCTCGAACAGCGCGACGTGGCCGGGATCGACCTTCATCTTCTGGCCCTCGGCCAGCGCGTACTCGGCGACTTCGCCGCCGCGGGCGCTGGTGTCCATGGCGATGCCGTCGTCCATCCAGGCCATGCCGCCCTTTTCGGTGTAGACGGATTCGCCGCTGGCAAGGCGGATTTCGACGTGCAGCATCACGGTGCCGATGACTTCGTGTTCCATGGCCTGCTCCCTTCGGGGCGTCTTCCGGGACTAGCTCTGGGTTGCCAGCGCGCGTTTGAGGTACTCGCCAGTGTAGGTGCCCTGGGCGGCGACCTCCTCGGGCGTGCCTTCGGCGACGATCTCTCCGCCGGCCTCGCCGCCTTCGGGACCGAGGTCGATGAGGCGGTCCATGTTCTTGATGACATCAAGGTTGTGCTCGATGACAACAATGGTGTTGCCGCGGTCGACGAGTCTCTGCAGGACATCGATGAGCCGGCGGACGTCGTCGAAGTGCAAGCCGGTGGTCGGCTCGTCGAGGATATAGAGGGTCTTGCCGGTGGCGCGCTTGGCCAACTCGGAGCCGAGTTTGACCCGCTGGGCCTCACCGCCGGAAAGGGTGTTGGCGGGCTGGCCGAGGGTCAGGTAACCGAGGCCGACGTCGTGGAGCGTCTGTAGCGGGCGGACGATACGCGGGATGCTGGCGAAGACCTGCAGAGCGGTTTCGACGCTCATGTCGAGGACGTCGGCGATGTTGTGGCCGCGGTAGCGGATCTCAAGCGCTTCGCGGTTGTAGCGGCGGCCGGCGCAGGTCTCGCAGGTCACGTACACGTCGGGGAGGAACTGCATCTCGATCCGCGAAACGCCGGCGCCCTGGCAGGACTCACAGCGGCCTCCCTTGACATTAAAGGAAAAACGGCCCGGCTTGTAACCGCGGGCGCGGGCCTCGGGGACCGCCGCAAAGAGGTCGCGGATCGGGGCGAAGACGCCGGTGTAGGTGGCCGGATTGGAGCGCGGGGTGCGGCCGATCGGGGACTGGTCGATGGCGATGATCTTGTCGATGAGATCCAGTCCCAGCATGCGGTCGTGGTCGCCGGGCTGAGCGCGGCTGCCGTGGAGACGGCGGGCGGCAGCCCGCTGCAGGATGCCGGCGACCAGCGTGCTCTTTCCGGAGCCGGAGACGCCGGTGATGCCAATCAGCGTTCCCAGCGGGAAGCGGGTGTCGATGGATTTGAGGTTGTTGGCGCGGGCGCCTTCGATGACCAGCGACTCGCCGTTGCCGGGCCGGCGGACTCGGGGCGTAGGGATGGCGAGATCGCGGGAGAGATAGCGGCCGGTGAGCGACCGGGACTTCTCCAATTCCTGGACAGCGCCCTGAAAGACGACCTCGCCGCCGTGCACGCCGGCCCCGGGGCCCATGTCGATTACCCAGTCGGCGGCGCGGATGGTGTCTTCGTCGTGCTCGACGACAAGCAGCGAATTGCCGGCGTCGCGCAGGCCCATGAGCGTCTTGATCAGGCGGGCGTTGTCGCGCTGGTGCAGGCCGATGGACGGCTCGTCGAGGATGTACATGACGCCGACCAGGGCGGAGCCGATCTGGGTGGCCAGCCGGATGCGCTGGGCTTCGCCGCCAGACAGTGTGGAGGCGCGGCGGTCGAGGGTGAGGTAGTCGAGTCCGACGTCGATCATGAAGCCGAGCCGGGCGTTGAGCTCGGTGAGAATCGGGCGGGCGATGGCCTCCTGGTTGCCGCTGAGATCAACTTCGGCGAGCGCGCGGGCCGCCGCGGCGATGTTCATGGCCGCGTACTCGGCGATGCCGACGCCGGCGAAGCGCACCGCCAGACTGGCCGGGCGCAGGCCCGAACCCTGGCAGTCGGCGCAGGGGAGGCTGGTCATGAAGCGTTCGATTTTCTGCTGGACGAAGGTGGACTCGGTGGCCTTGCTGCGCCGGCGCAGGAACGGGATGAGGCCCTCAAACTCGAACTCAAGGACGGTGCCGGCGGCGTCGGATTCTTTGTAGCGCACGGTCACCGGCTCGCCCTCGCGGCCGTGCAGGAGCAGGTCGATGTGTTCGGGCTTGAGTTCGCTGACGGGCTTCTTGAGACTGAAACGGAACCGCCGCGAGAGGGCCTGCATCAGGCGGGTGGAGGTGCGGCGGGAGTTCGTGAGGCCCTCGATGGGGGCAAGCGCGCCGTCGTTGATCGAAAGGCTGCGATCGGGGATCACCAGGTCCGGGTCGAACTCCATGATCGCGCCGAGTCCGCCACACTCTGGGCAGGCCCCGTGGGGGCTATTGAACGAGAACGATCGCGGCTCCAATTGCGGAAAAACCAGGTTGCAGTGCAGGCAGTGGAGATGGTCGGCGAGCAGGATCTCCGGTCCGTCGAGGATCTGAATCAGGACGGTGCCGCCGCCGAGGCGCAGCGCTGTTTCGAGCGAGTCGGCGAGGCGGGTCTGGAAATCCGGGCGGACTACGACGCGGTCGACGACGATTTCTACTTTCGGCACCGTGTCGGGGTCGATGTCGGGGGTCGACTCGAGGTCGTGGACTTCGCCGTCGATACGGGCGCGCACGAAGCCGGCCCGCAGCGCGTCGGCGAACACGCCGGGGTAGCCGTCGGACCCGGGGGTGACCGGTGCCAGGATCAACAGGCGGGTGCGTTCGGGCCGGTCGAGGACGATGTCGACCATCTCCTGGACGGTGTGGCTGTGCAGCGGTCGGCCGCATTGCGGGCAGTGCGGATCGCCGGCCCGGGCATACAGCAGGCGGAGGTAGTCGTAGATCTCGGTGACGGTGCCGACGGTTGAGCGAGGATTGCGCGAGACGCCGCGCTGGTCGATGGAGATGGCCGGGGAAAGGCCCTCGATGTGGTCGGCTTCGGGCTTTTCGAGTTGGCCGAGAAACTGGCGGGCGTAGGCGGAGAGCGACTCGACGTAGCGGCGCTGGCCCTCGGCAAAGAGCGTGTCGAAGGCGAGGCTGGATTTGCCGGAGCCCGACACGCCGGTGATGACAACGAAACGATCGCGAGGGATGTCGAGGTCGACCTCGCGGAGATTGTGGACGCGCGCGCCGCGCACGCTGATGTGGGCGGCGGGGGGCAGCGGGGAAGCCGACCGGGTACGACGAGATTTTGCGGTTCGTTTGGCCACAGCCGATTATATTTGCAATCGCGAAGCAAGCCGATTGGAGGGAATGTGGCCAAGCGCCGGGACGATCCGCGGACGACGGCCTACTTTGGCGGGGAGACCGTGAAGACCGATCTCCTGATGGAGGTACTGGGTTCGCTGGACGAGCTGGGTTCGGCGCTGGCGCTGGCCCGGTCGTTGGTGACGGACGACGGGGTCAGGGAGGCGCTGCTGGGACTGCAACGAAGCCTGCTGGAACTCGGGGCCGGGATCGCGGACCCGGAGTCGCGGCACAGCGTGGGCATCGGCGCGGCGGAGTTGGCGGGGCTGGTTGAGAAGAAGGAGGCGTTGGCGGCCGCGCTGCCGGCGCTGCAGAACTTCATCGTGCCCGGTGCTGAACCGGGCGCGGCGGCGATCCACCTGTGCCGTTCGGTATGCCGACGGGCGGAACGAGCCGCGCAACGGCTACATGAAGTTCGGCCGCTGAAGGAGACGGAACTGGAGTATGTGAACCAGCTTTCGAACTACCTGTTTGAGCTGGTGCGCAGGCAGGCGGAGGTGGCAGGGGCTGATGAGGAGACGTGGATCCCCGGGGCGCCCGAAGGCAACTCCTAGCCCGATCCGATTACGGGCGCTTCCAGGCAAGACGCGACCGGCATCCCAACCTGCACGCAGCGATCGCAGACCGTCTCTTCTGACTGACTGACGCGGATGTTGGCGGTGAGTCGCACGACAGTGGTGACGGCCTATGACCTGCTGCGCCAGGATGGGCTGGTGGAAAGCCGCCGGGGCAGCGGCACGCGAGTGTCAGGCGGGCTGGAGATGACCCCGGGGATCGCGAGCGACGAGGCAGGCGACCTGCTGGGCGGCGCGATGGCCGCGAAGGAGTCGATGACCCTGTTCACGCAGGCGGCGCTGGGCGGGGCAAAGGTGGTGGCCGAGACGATCGCCGGGCTGGACCCGAACGAGATCGCCCGACAGGAGGCGGAGTCCGGCTACGAGGCGCTGGGAATACCAGAACTGCGCCGGGCGGTGGCCGATCACCTGGCCGCCGAGGGCGTTCCGACGAGCCCGGACGAGGTGCTGATAACCAACGGCGGCCAGCAGGCGATCTCGCTGCTAGCGCAAATGTACCTGCGGCCCGGGGACCGAGTCGTGGTGGAGGACCCGACCTTTATTGGGGCGATCGACGCCTTTCGGGCGACCGGGGCGCGGATGATCCCGGTGCCGGTGGGCCACGACGGGGCGGACGTGGAATCGCTGCGCGAGGCGCTGGGGCGGACGCCGCCGGCGCTGGTGTACCTGGTGCCGACCTTCCAGGCGCCAACCGGCACCGTGATGCCGGAGGCGGCCGGGCGGGCGGTGGCGCGGCTGGCGAAGGAAACCGGGGTGCCGGTGATCGGGTGGTGGCCGAAATCCGGCTGGATGACGACCCGCTGCCGCCGCCTTTGGCGGCGCACGACCCGGATGAGCCAATCATTACCGTGGGCTCGGGGAGCAAGCTGTTCTGGGGCGGGCTGCGGGTGGGTTGGATTCGGGCGACAGCGCCGCTGATCGATCGGTTGTCACGGCGCAAGGTGGGGCTGGACCTGGGATCGAGCATCGTCTCGCAGATGGTCGCCGCAAAACTGGTGCCGACGTTCGCGCCGACGCGAGCAGACCGCGCGGAACTGGTACGCAGACGCTATGGGCGGCTGACGGCGCTGCTGGAAGAGTGGCTGCCGGATTGGACCTGGGACGCCCCGCGTGGCGGGCTGTCGCTGTGGGTGCGGATACCGGAGGGCGACGCCGACGAGTTCGCCAATGTGGCGCAACGTCACCAGATGGCGGTGCTGTCGGGGCCGATGATGTCGCCGGCGGAAGGCCACCGCGACCGGCTGCGGATTCCCTATGTGCACGAGGCGGCGGAGATGGAGGAGGGCGTGCGGCGGTTGGCGCGGGCCTGGGCGGCCTATCGCCGGGTGGCGCGGCCACGCGCGGCAACGGCATCCGTGCTGGTCTGACCCACCGGGTCCCTGGTTCTATCAGCGGACGCACGCTGTGACGTGGCGACGGCAGCGGGCGCCGCCGGGCTTTCGGACCGGCTGGCGGGCCGGGGCGGGGCGGGGGGTAGACGTGTCATGCTGAGGCGCGCGAGCGGCGATAAGGTCTTTCTCCGGCGAAACGGAACAGGAGCGCAGCATGGCAATTCAGAAGGTAGCAGTGATCGGCGTCGGGCTGATGGGAAGCGGTGCGGCGCGGAACATCATGAAGGGCGGCTATGAGGTGGCGGTGTTCGATACGGACGCGAACGCCGTGCGAACGCTGGAGGGCGCTGGCGCCCGGGCGGCAGCGAGCGCGGCCGATGCCAGCGACGGCGCCGACGTGGTGCTGACAGTCCTGCCGGAGATGGCCCACCTGGAGGCGGCGGTGTTCGGCGCGGGTGGGGTGGCGGAGACGGCCGGGGAAGGGACGGTCCTAGTGCAGCAGTCCACGATCGATCCGGCGACGGTTATCGACCTGGCGCGGCGGCTGGAGCCGCAGGGCGTGGCGGTGCTGGACGCGCCGATGCTGCGCGGCCCGGCCGCGGCGGAGGACGGTACGCTGGGCTTTGTGGTGGGTGGGGACGCGGCGGCCCTGAACAAGGCGCGGCCGGTGCTGGATTGCATGGCGGACTCTGTGGAGCACATCGGGCCGGTCGGCACCGGGTCGGCGCTGAAGCTGGTGAACAACATGCTGAACGTGACCATCCTGTGCGCGGCGATGGAGGCGACGGTGCTGGGGGTCAAGAGCGGGCTGACGCTGGAGCAGATGGTGACGGCGTTCGCGAAGACACCGGCGTGGGCGCGACACCTGAGCGGCATTTCGCAGGTCTTTGAGGATCGCGATTTCAGCCCCGGGTTCATGACCGCGCTCGGGCACAAGGACATCCGGCTGGCGATGCAGCACGCGACGAGCCTGCAGGTGCCGCTGAGTGTGGCGCACTCGGCGTACGAACTGATGGCGCGGGCGGAGTCGCAGGGCTACGCCCGGGACAGCTATGTGTCGGTTCTGAAAGTCATAGAAGAGCCAGCGGGAGTGACGGTGCAATACGAGGGGAAGCAGCCGGAGGGTCTGCCTGAGTGGAGCATCTAGGCGGGCTTCTGCTTCCCGCGGAAGGACGCAGTCCGTTCCACTCTCCCGGCGGATTCCGGCCACTGGCTGACCGATCCCCGCGGTCGGCGCGGGTTGGGAACGGTCCCAGGCTTGGGGTCGGCTCTAGAATCGGGCATGGGCGCGGATTCGTATTCGGGGTTGGAAAAGCTGATCCTGGGCCCGTTTCGGCAGGGTCTGCGGGCGGCGCTGTGGCCGGCCATTTGGACGCTGGCGAAGCTGGGGGTGCCGCCCAACGCAGTGTCGCTGGCGCAACTGCCGCTGGGAGTCGGGATCGTACTGCTGATCGAGCCGGCGCCCCGGGCGGCTTCGGCGTTGTTTGTCTTCACCCTGCTGGTGGACGGGATCGACGGGGCGCTGGCCCGACACACCGGGAAGGCGTCGGACTACGGGGCGCTGGTGGACCAGGTGAGCGATCACGTGCGCGAGATCACGGTGGTGGCGGGACTGGCGTTCGTCGGGGGTTTGAACGGCGGGCTGGCGGCGCTGTACGGGATCGCCTATCCCTTGCTGAATTTCCTGCTCTACCTCGGGGCGTCGCGGGGAGTGCGGGCGCCGCTGGCGCTGAAGACCTGGCTGACGTTCTACCCCTTCCTGTTCTTGTTTTTGTGGACGGGCACGAACTGGCTGGACTACGCGGCGATCGCCTCGGTGACGGCGATGGGGTTGGTGTCCGGCTGGGTGCTTTGGCAGTTGAGCCACAGGTTTGAGGTCAGCGCCCGGGAATGACCGACCGGGTTGGTGATGTACGGCGGTGACGGTAAGCGCGGGTTGGTGCTCTACTATCTAAACAGCCGAGATGATGTCGAATAGGGGGTGGGGACGGGCGCGACTTCATCGGTAGCGGACTCGGCCTGCGGATGAGAGTTGCCTGGATTACGACGGAGGTGGCCGGGCCGAAGAGGGACACCAGGGGCCCGGTCGTCCTATGCTGTGGGTGATCCGCGCCGTGCTTCAGGGCGGATCGGTGATGATGATTGGAGACTCCCTGATATGAGCCTAGCTATTGCACTCCTCGGGTTGTTTGCCGCACTCGGGGTGATATCGATTCCGGCAATCGCGAATTCTTCGGATAACCCGCTCCCGGTTGTCCTAGTGCTGGCGGGAGCGGCGGTGCTGTTGCTGTTCTTCTTCGGAGTCGGCATGCGCCGCAAGGCGTAGCGCACAGAGCGCGACGATCCTTCCCGGCAGTCCGTGGACTCTAGGTCGGCAGGCCGGGAGGGGCCTTGTCTTCGCACTCGACGGTGACACCGGCCGATTCTTCGATCACCTGAGCACCGAGAAGTACTGGTCGCGGCCGTAGCCCTGAGCCTCGGCGCGGGCCATGAGGTCGTAGGCGGCGTGGGCGACGTTGAGCGGGACTTCGACGCTGGCGGCATGGTGCATCGCCAGGCGGATGTCTTTGTGGGCCAGCGCGGTCATGAATCCGAGGGTGAAGTCGCGCTCTTCGAAGACCTGCGGATACGTGGCCAGGTGGCGGGTCCAGACGGAGGTCTTTGAAAAGGCGGTGACCATCTGCTTGAGGGTGAGCCCGCTTTTCATGCCCAGGGCGGTGGCTTCAAGAGCCGCGCACAGGATGGTGATGTTGAGCATGTTGTTGACGAGTTTCAGGGCCGATCCAGTACCGACCGGGCCCAGGTACTCGGTGGACTCGCCCATGCAATCGAAGATGGGGACCGCGGCGGCGAGGGCGTCTTCGTCGCCGCCGATGACGAAGCCCAGGGTGCCGGCGGCGGCGGCGACCGGGTTGCGCAGCATTGGCGCGTCGAGGACCTTGACGCCCTGCGGCTCAAGCCGACGGGCCAGGTCGACGACCGCAGCCGGGTCGACAGTGGATTGCTGGATCAGGATGGCGCCCTCGCGGAGGGTCCCGGCAAGGCCGTCTTCGCCGAAGACCGCGGCCTCCAGGTGGACCGGGGCCGGGAGGACGGTAATGGCGATGTCGGCATCACGGCCGGCGTCGGCGGCGCTGGTGGCAGCGCGGGCACCGTCTGCCTCAAGCGCGGCGACGGCTTCCGGGTTGATGTCGTAAACGGCGACGGCGTAGCCGCCCTTGAGGATGTTGCGGGCGACGCCGGCGCCCATGATTCCGGCGCCGATGAGGGCTACGTTCTGGATTGCCAAAGGGGGCCTCCCGGGGGATCGGATTGACGGGGTCGGATAATCGCGCATCGCAGCGGGGAGTTCAAACGGGGATTGGAGGTAGGGTTGGCTCCTTGAGCGAGCAGTCTTGAGCAGGAGGATCGCCGGGCTTCGCACCATCACAGGGTCTAGTGCAAGGATGCCTTATTATTGGGAAGCGAATCTGATCCTGAAGGGGGTTCGCCAGGTGTGGCCTCTCATAATCATCTGGGCCCTGATCACGGCGGCCCTCCAGTTTTTCGCCTACCTGCGGCGCAGCCAGGACCGACCACGCCGACGATAAGACGCCTTCTTCTGTCCCCGGCTATCGGGCTTCTCTGGGGCTCAGTGGGCTTTCTGCGAGACCGTGA
Source organism: Chloroflexota bacterium (assembly GCA_030744875.1). Lineage (GTDB taxonomy): Bacteria > Chloroflexota > UBA11872 > UBA11872 > VXNJ01 > JASLPR01. Next base: position 45,067 of record JASLPR010000056.1, on the reverse strand, counting down.
CTGATGGGTGGGGACGTGCCGGACAAGGACCCTTGGCCCTGATGGCAGGTCTGGATTGCCGCAAGCTTTGGAGCCTGGTAGGTCGTGTTGCTTGGCAAGGTCGCGATCGACATGGCAACCGGTTCAAATCTCAGTAGCACGGTAGGCCCCGACTGCCTGATCGCCGCCGCAGTACTCGGCTACGTCGCTACGGCCATCATTCAGGCCCGGCGCGGTAAACACGAATGAAACGCCTCCTTCTCGCCCTCGTCCTAACGCTTGCCCTCCTGCCGGCCACCTCCAGCGCCGCCGCTCCCTACCGCCCTCCCCTCGAAACCCCCACCTTCACCTTCGGCTTCGCCCACCTCAAATCACTCCTTGGCGACACGATGAGCGACCCCATCGAATGCAACCACTCAAGCCCTGCGAACGGCGACGTCCTCCAGCAGACATCCACAGGCCTTTCCTTCTATCGCAGGTCAACCAACACCCCCACCTTCACCGACGGCTGGAACCACTGGGCCTGGACCGTCGATGGGTTGGTCTACTGGACCGGCTCCGCCATCGATCCGCCGGGAACCGTACTTCTCGAAAGCACACTCACGCAGGCCCCAACTGCGACTCCAACCCCGCCCCCCTCAACCAGTGCTACTCGCAGGCCGAAATCGCCTACTTCAAAGAGATCGCCCTTGGCGGGGAGGGAGGCCTTGGGCCTGCCATTACCTACAAGTGGTACGGCCCCATCCGTCTCGCCGTCCGCGGCTCATCCACCCAGAGCGATCTAGATGAAATCGACCGTGTCGCTGTCGAATTGAGTTCCCTGACCGGCCTCTCGATCTCCCGGGTGACCACCGGCTGGAACTCCCTGATCTACTTCACGACCATCGCGGAGTACGCCGACATCCAGCAGTACTTTGACCCTGAGTGTTGTTGCCTCGCCCATGTCTCCGTTTGGGGTCGAACGATATACCGCATGGAGGTCTGGGTAGGCACTGAACAATCGAGCACCACTCGCCGCCACCAGATCAGGGAAGAGATGACCCAAGGACTCGGACTACTCCAAGATTCCTGGGGCTACCCGAGGAGCGCCTTCTATCAGGGCTGGAGCGATACCACCGAATTCGCCGCCATCGACCGCGCCATCATCCGCCTCCTCTACGAACCCGAAATCCTCCCCGGCATGACCCTCGCCGACCTCGAAGCATTGGGACTCTAGAGGATTCCGGTTACGAGATCGAAAGGAATAGGGTCGTGGACCCTTACCACTCGACTTCGGTGAAGTCCTGGGCCCAGTAGAGCGGGCCGTCGTAGTGGGCTTTGACGTCCTGGATGGCGACGGCCATGGCGTCCAGGTTTTCGAGATCGCCGCCCTGGTGGTTGACCAGCATCCGCTTGGCGCCGGCTTCGGCCGCCATCTTGGCGGCGCCGATGCTGCCGGTCTCCGAAATGCGGCTGGGGCGGTCGGCGATGTCGGCCTCGCGGCGGACGATCTCCTGCACGAACATGTCCGCGTCGCGGGCCAGCTCGACCACGGCCTCGGTGGGCGCGGTGTCGCCGCTGAACGCAATGACGCCTTCCTCGGTCTCGAACCGGAACCCGTAGCAGTTGATGTACGGCTGGGCGTGCTTGACTTCCAGGGCCGTACATTCCCAGGTCTTGCCGCTGGCGACCTTGCCGTCGGTGTACTCGTGGACGTGGATGACGGGCTCGGGCCGGTCGCCCTCGCCGCCGCGGGTGTGATAAGCGTGGACGCTCATCGGATGGTTGGTGCGGGCGACGACGTCGTACCACAACGCGCCGCGCTCTTTGCTCCAGATGCGCTCGGTGACGTCCTTGATCGGCTCCGGCCCGTAGACCTGCAGGTCGGGCTGGGTGCCGTTGCACTGGTCGAAGCGGGTCATCAGGAAGCAGGGGTAGTCGGAGATGTGGTCGGAGTGCAGGTGGGTGAAGAAGAGGTGCTCGATCTCGGTGGGGGAGACGTCCATCTGGTACATCTTGTAGGTGGCTGCGGGGCCGCAGTCGATCATCAGCCATTCGCCGCCGATTTCGAGCAGGAAGCAGGTGCCCCAGCGGTTGGGGGTGCGGCTGGGGGTTCCGGCGCCGACGACTTTGATTCTGGGCATTGGGTCCCCTTTGCGGGTGCGGTTGTGGCGGTCGGACCGATATTAGGGAAATCACGCGGCGGCGTCCCGGGAGGCGCTACGTGCGCTTACGAACAGGGCGGGATTCGGCGGATGAGGGCGGTGCTGAGTGGCGGCGGTGACTGCGCTGGACTGGTCTTGAAGGGATTGGCGGGGCGATGCGGCTGGCAAGATCGGCTCGACGGTTTCGCCTGATTCCTCTTCCGGCCAACACCCGCCACCGGCCGTTCCCGCTTTCCCGTCGATCCCGGTTCCGCCGCATGCGCTAATCTCGGCGGCATTGACCGAACATCGCGGGACCACCGGGGAGGGCGCCCATGCCGGCGGAGAAGGTGCGAATCGGCTTTGTCGGCGTGGGGCGGATGGGACAGTGCGCGCACCTGCGCAACTACGCGGTGATCTCGGAATGCGAAGTCGTGGCGGTGGCGGATGTGCGGCAGGAAACCGCGCGGCGGGTGGCAGCGGCCTACGGCATCCCCAACGTCTACCCGGACGCGGCGGCGATGCTCGCGAATGAAGAACTGGACGGCATCGTCGCCTCGCAGCAGTTCGAGCATCACGCCCGGTTGCTGCCCGAATTGCTGGAGGCCGGGGTTCCGCTGTTCATCGAGAAACCGCTGGCGGCGAGCGTCGCCGGCGGGCGGTTCCTGCTCGAGAAGATCGCGGCCGGCGACGCCTGGGTGATGCCCGGCTATCACAAGCGCAGCGACCCGGCCTCGGAGTTCGCCCGGGACCATATCCGCACTCTGAAGCAGTCGGGCGAGGTGGGCAAACTGCGCTATGTGCGGGTCACGATGCCGGCCGGTGACTGGATCGCCGGCGGCTTCGAGGGCCTGATCGACGCCAGCGACCCGTACCCGGAATCGGTGGCCGAGGAGCGCCCGGCGGACCTGGACGAGGCGGCCTACGCGGAGTACGTGAAGTTCGTGAATTACTACATCCACCAGGTCAACTACGTGAACTTCCTGCTGGATGAGGACTACGAAATCACCTACGCCGATCCGTCCGGCGTGCTGCTAGCGGGAGTGAGCGACTCGGGGGTGGCGGTGGCGATCGAGATGAGCCCCTACGAGACGTCGCTGGACTGGCAGGAGTCGGCGCTGGTGGGCTTTGCGAAGGGTTACGTGCGGGTGGACCTGCCGCCGCCGCTGGCGCGGAATCGCGCCGGGACGGTGGAAATCCTGCGCGACGCCGAGCAGGGCCTGCCGCCCGAGACGACCCGTCCGGGGATGCCCTCGACCCACGCGATGTACGCCCAGGCGCGGAATTTCGTGGCCGCGATCCGCGGCGAGCGCGAGCCGATGTGCGACGCGCAGCAGGCGCTTCGTGACCTCGAGCTGGCCCGGGAATACCTGCGGTTGCTCACCGAGGCGTAAGCTACAGGTCCCAACCTGCACGTAGGTTGGGCCACGGGAAGCCGGCGAAGCCTACGCCTTGTCGTACCACTCGCCTTCGGTGCGGAGCTCGGCAGGGGTGATCGCGCGGATGTCGCCGCCAGCGTCGGCCAGCAGCAGGGCGTAGATCGCGGCGCAGCGGTCGGAATTGTCCGCCGCGACGTTGGTGCGCAGGTCCGGGTCGGCGGCGCGGTCGTAGAGTCGCGGCTCCGAGCCGTCGCGCAAGGCGATGTACCACCAGGCCGGGTCCTGGTACTGCAGGTACTGACCGAAGCAGCAGGTGACGTAGTCGCGGCCCGTCGATTGGCCGGCGATGGCCGGGGCCAGGTCGATGCCATCGACCGGCAATGGCGGCTCGATGCCGAGGCGGGCCAGCACGGTCGGCATGACGTCGTGATCGTAGACGTACCCATCGACGACCTGCCCGGCGCCGGTACCGGCCGGGTCGCGGATAAGCATGATGATGTCGGTCAACTCGGGGTAGAGGTGGTCTTCATACTTGCCGATGACGCCACGCTCATTCAGCGGCATGCCGTGGTCGGACATCACGACCAGCAGGGTGTCGTCGAGGATGTCGAGGTCGCGGAGCTTGTCGACGAAATGGCCCAGCCAGCGGTCGACCATGGTGACCTCGCCGGCGAAGTTGGCGCGGATGTGGTTTTGCTCGGCTCCTGAAAGCAGCTCGGCCGGACCGTAGGTGGGCCAGACGATGTTCTTGCCTTCGTAGCCCGGGTCGTACATCTCGGCGTACCAAGGCGGCGGGTCCCAGGGCTCGTGGGGGTCGAAGGAGTCGATGACCAGGAAGAAGTCGTCCTCGTGGTTGTCTTCAACGAACTCCATCGCGCCGCGAAAGACGCGCGGAGCGAAATAGTCCTCTTCGTAGTGGTGGTCGCGGGTGTTGGCCAGGTAGCGGCGCAGCGACCACTCGCGCGGGGTACCGATAAAGCCAGGGTGGATGATCTCCGACAGGTCGGCGTTGGCCATGACGGTGGAGGAGCCGTGGGCGTCGCCTTCCTGTCCGCGTATCCAGTTGAACTGGTGGAAGCCGCGGTGGTAGTTCATGGAGGGCTTGAACTGATGGTAAGTGTCGGTGACGACGCCGGTGCGGTAGCCGGCGTGGGCCATGATCTCGGCCAACGTGACCTGGGGTTCGGCGACCGGGTGCCAGCCGGGCCAGCGGACGAAATCCCCCTTGGTCGAGGCATGGTCGTTGAAGGGAAAGAGGCGGTTGCCGGTGTAGATGGACTGGCGGACCTGCAGGGTGGGCAGGGCCTCGGGATAGACGTTGGTGAAGCGGGCGGAATCGGCGGCCAGCGAGTCGAGGGTCGGGGTGCTGATCCAGTCGTTGCCATAGCAGCCGACGTGGTCGCGGCGGAGGGTGTCGATAACGACAAGTACTACGTTCACCTGGTGTCTCCTGGACGTTCTCTTGAGGCAGTGACTACGCTCGCCGCGGCCATTATGGCGGGCAACCAATTTCGATGCTTGGGTCATAATGCACGACGCACAATCAGCGGCCGGGAGCAATGACCTTTATGTCAAATCCAGAGCCTTCGACCGAGCGGTTGCTGGAGACCTTCCTGGCGCTGCTGCGGGTGGATTCGTACTTCGGCGATGAGGACCGGGTGGTGGCGGTTTTGACGGAGCTACTGGAGCCGGCCGAGGTGGATTTCAAGCGCGACGCGATCGGGAACCTCATCGGGATGTGGCCGGACCGGGAGAGTGACGCGGCGCCGATAATGCTGAACGCCCACATGGACACCGTGCAGTCGACGGCGGGGCTGAAGCTGGTGGTGGACGAAGAAGGGGTCGGGACCGACGGCAGCACAATCCTGGGCGCCGACAACAAGGCCGGTGTGGCGGCCATCGTCGAGGCGGTGCTGGCCGTGGAGGGGTCCGGGGCGGCGCATGGGCCGGTGGACCTGGTGTTCACGATCGGTGAGGACGTGGGCCACGTGGGCTCGAAGGCGTTTGCACCGGAGTCGATCGCGGCGACGGTGGGGTTCGTGCTGGACGCCGGTTCGCCGGTGGGCGACGTGGTGACCGAGGCCCCGGGGACCCGGCGCCTGCAGGCCGATTTCCACGGGCGGGCGGCCCACGCCGGGATCGAGCCCGAAGCCGGGGTGAGCGCGATTTCAATCATGTCGCGGGCGATCGCCAACATGCCGCTGGGCCGGATCGACGCCGGCACGGTCGCCAATATCGGCACGATCACCGGCGGGCAGGCGCTGAATATCGTGGCCCCGTACGCGCGCCTGGAGGCCCAGGCCCGCAGCCTCAGCGAGGAGCGCCTGGACGCCCAGATGGCGGTGATGTGCGCGGCGATGAACGAGGCCGCCGAGCACTACGCCGGTAGCGTGGACTACGCGGTGGAGCCGTTTGTGCGGGCCTACCAACTCGGGGACGATGACCCGGCATTGGTGCGGGCCGAAGCGGCGATCCGGGCGGCGGGACTGACGCCGAACCGCATCTCGACCGGCGGCGGCAGCGATGCGCATGAGTTCAACGCGAAGGGCATGAATACGGTGTGCATGGGGGCCGGCTACCGCGACGCCCATGCGGTGACCGAGTTCATGCCCCACGATGAATTGCGGAGGCTGACCGAAGTGACGATCCAACTGGTATTGGGAGCTTGAGCGCGATGACCGAAAAGCAGATCGCCGGCTACGGGGTATGGGCATCGCCGATCACGGCCGAGTCGATCGCCCGCGGCGGCACCCGATTGACCGACGTGGAGACCGACGGCGACGACGTGTACTGGCAGGAGATGCGGCCGGCCGACGGGGCGCGGTATGTGGTGAGCCGGACCGGCGAAGCCGGCGGGGACGTGACGCCGAAGGAGTTCAGCGCCCGGTCGCTGGTGCACGAGTACGGGGGCGGTTCGTTCCGGGTCTTCGACGGGGTCTGCTATTTCACCAACCTGACGGATCAACGGATCTACCGGCAGACCGACGGCGGCGCGCCGGCGGCGCTGACCCCTGAGGCGCCGGTGCGCTATGCCGATTTCGACCGTGACGCCGGGCGAGGCCGCCTGGTGGCGGTTGCCGAGGATCACTCGGCCGAAGGCGCGGAGGCGAGCAACCGGATCGTGGCCATCGGGACCGGGAGCGAAGGCGAGCCGACGACGCTGGTGGAGGGGGCGGACTTCTACGCGAACCCGCGAGTGAGCCCCGACGGGAAGCACCTGGCCTGGCTGTGCTGGGACCACCCGAGCATGCCGTGGGACGGGACCGAGTTGTGGGTCGCGGCACTGACCGAGGACGGGGCGGTGGGGGATCGCTGGCTGGTAGCTGGCGGGAAGACGGAATCCGTCTTTCAGCCGGAATGGTCGCCGTTTGGGCAGCTCTATTTCGTCTCCGACCGGACCGGCTGGTGGAACCTGTACCGCAGAGGAAGCGACTCCATCAAGGCGGTGCTGCCCCGCGACGCCGAGTTCGGCCTGCCGCAGTGGGTGTTTCGGATGTCGACCTACGGGTTCCTGGCCTCGGGAAGGATCGCCTGCACGTTTTCCGAAGGCGGAGTTGAACGGCTAGCGGTGCTGGATCCGCAGACGGGTGAGTTGACGGAAATCGAGTCCGCTTACTCGGCGTTTGGGTCGATCCGGACGGCCGGGGAAGAAGTGGCGTTCCTCGGGGCGTCGGCGACGCGGCGATCGGCGGTGGTGCGGCTGGACATCGCAACCGGCGAAGCGACGGAATTGAAACGCTCCAGCGACACGGACGTTGATCCGGACTACGTTTCCGTGGCCGAGCCGGTGGCCTTTCCCACCGCGAACGGCCGACAGGCCTACGGCTACTACTACGCGCCGCAAAACCCGGAGTTCGTGGCACCGGACGGGGAGCTACCGCCGCTGGTTGTGCACAGCCACGGGGGGCCGACCGGGGCCACCGGCGACTCGCTGAGCCTGAGCGTGCAGTACTGGACCAGCCGCGGGATCGCGGTAGTGGATGTGAACTACGGCGGCAGCACCGGCTACGGGCGCGAGTACCGCGAACGCTTGCAGGGCACATGGGGGATTGTGGACGTGGAGGACTGCGCCAACGCCGCCCGCTACCTGGTGGAGCGGGGGGTGGTGGACGGCGCACGGCTGGCGATCAGTGGCGGTAGCGCCGGGGGCTGGACCACGCTCTGCGCGCTGACCTTCACCGATGTCTTCCAGGCCGGGGCGAGCCATTTTGGGGTCAGCGACGCCGGAGCCCTGGCCCGCGACACCCACAAGTTCGAGTCGCGCTACCTGGACGGTCTGATCGGCCCTTACCCGGAACGCGAGGACCTGTACGACGAGCGCTCGCCGATTGAAAACGCGGAGCAACTGTCCTGCCCGGTGATCTTCCTGCAGGGACTGGAGGACCGGATCGTGCCGCCGGATCAATCGGCCCGCATGGCGGGAGCGATCCGCGAGAAGGGCATCCCGGTGGCGCTGCTGGAATTCGAGGGCGAGCAGCACGGCTTCCGGCGGGCCGAGAACGTGCAACGGGCACTGGAGGCCGAGTTGTACTTTTACGGCCGGGTGTTCGGGTTCGCGCCGGCCGACGACATCGAGCCGGTAGAGATTGACAACCTGGCGGACTAGAAGAGGTAACTGAACGAGGAGGTAAGCGATGGCGGCTGATATGCGCGGAATCTACCCGGTGCTGGGTTCGCCGTTTGACCAGCAGGGACGGTTGGAACATGCCGGGCTGCGTTCGCAGGTGGACTTCTGCCTGAAGTGCGGCGCCCACGGGCTGGTCTATCCGGTGCTCGGGGCGGAGTTTCAGTTCCTCTCCGAAGAAGAACGGCAGGGCGGGTTGCGGACGGTGATCGGGGCGGCGGAAGGCCGGGTGCCGGTGGTGGCCGGAGTGGCCGCGCCGGCGACGCCGCTGGCGGCAGCCTATGCCATGGACGCGGCGCAGGCCGGCGCGCAGGCGGTGATCGCCCTGCCGCCGTTCGTCAGTTCGGCGACCCCGGCGGAGCTCTTCGACTACTACCGGGCCATCGCCGCCACCGGGCTGCCGGTCTTCATCCAGAACGGCCAGAACGGGATGGCCGCCAGCTTCGTGGCCGAGCTGATCGATGAGATCGAACTGATCCAGTACGTGAAGGAAGAGCAACCGCCCAGCGCCCACAACCTTTCAATCGTGATGGAAACTCTCAAGGACAAGCCGGTCGGAGTCTTCGGCGGGGCCTTCGGCCGCTGGATGCTGTCCGAACTCGAGCGCGGGGCCTGCGGTTTCATGCCGGCGTCGGACACCGTGGATGTGTTCGTGGCCATCTGGGATGCCTGGCAGGCCGGGAACAAGGAGAAGGCGCGCGACGTCTTTGACGCCCTGGTGCCGCTGATCAACCTCTACACGATGCTGGGGTTCGCGGCGTTCAAGTACATGCTGGTGAAGCGCGGGGTCATTGCCCACGCGCGGACGCGAACGCCGGGGGCGGTGGAACTGGACGCCGAAGACGTGCGCGAATTGGACCTGATCTGGGAGCGCCTCGGGCCGCACCTGAAGGTCTGAGCCGCAGACGCTTCTGAGATTGGCGGTAATTGTCTCAGACCACTGCCCCTGGGAGTTTGAATTTATTGGTCGGGCGCCATTTGTACTCGTTATGTAAAGTGATACGGACTAAGTCTATGAAGAAGAGGTGAGTGGATGGCATTATGTAAAGTCCTATAACTGGCCAGGTGCTCAGTAGAATGGATTTTCCATCCACAGTAACCGTCCAGACGTTTGCGTTAGATCGGAAACGTATGCACCGCCATCCACCAAGTTCGGACAGGCCATTTCAGCGATGTGGAAATATAGCTTCGCGCAATCACTCCAAGAACAGAGGGATACCGGTATTAGGTCAAGACCATCATTCTTAACTTGCTCCGCGATTGCGAGAGCGGGGTAAACAAGCTTGTACTTAGGCAATATGTGATCGTGGCCGCGCTTGGCTTCGACAAGAAATAACGTCGGACGCCCTTTCCGTTTACCAAAGACTAGAGCATCAATTTCGACCTGGCCTTTCTGGTGATTCCACTGGAGGTCGGGAAAGTCGCGATGCGGGCGGACCGTAAAGGTATAGGCGCTCGTGTCAGTGGCAGGACTAACCTGTGGCGCCCCCGAATCAAGGTGTAGGGCTTCCTCCAGTACCCCGCTGACTACTGCTAAATTTACAGCGTTAGCCTCAATTGCCTTACCCATATAATCGAAACGGCAATAGTGCCTCTAGGCTGCAGGTTGGTTCGAATTTCTCAGCCTGACCCGTCCTGAGCGGGCCCTCACTCTTGTTGGTTAGTTAGAAAGAAGTCATCTAGTGACTTAGCCCGTATTAGCGCAAAGCGAGCACCGTTCGAAGGGCCGAGCCTGAAAATCATGATCCCCGCATCCCGTAGAGCTATATGGCTTTCCTTATCGAAATCCGCTCGGCTTTGAACAGACAAGTAGGCCGGCGTTGGACGCTGGCGCTCTGGCCGGTCTGGGAAATTCTCGTCTACGTATTCTAGAAATTTCCTTGGCCCGTAGGTCGCATTTCCGGTTAGCCTCATCGCCTTAACAGCGGGTAGGAAAGGGAAGCCATCACGGTTAGGCCCCACAGCGATCTACCTCTAGGCAATAGCCCGAATCGCGCAACTGGTCATGAACCCGATGATTACGCAATCTATTTTTCCATACGCGATCTTTACATTAGAGACTTCAATATCCCTTTATATACAGCGGGCGAGAACATATTCACACACATACACGATAACCAGTGAGATCCACTTGATAGAAATGCATCCACTTGATGGATCTATGGGCTGACGGACACAACCGGCACTGCAGGCGCTTTCGCCGCGGGCCGCAATCCAGCTACCCCGGCGGAACGGGAGCGGAAGAGACTGACTGCGTCAGTGGTTCTCGCTCTTTAGGTCGAAGCCCAGCTCGTCGATCAGGTAGCGGCTGTTGATCTCCAGGCTCTTCGTGGGCGTGGTTTACGAGAGGTCGATCTCGACCGTCAGCCAGCCCTCGTAGTTGGAGCGGCGCAGCGAGTCGATGACCGCCTTGTGATCGATGACGCCCTAGCCCAGCTCGGTGAACCAGACCAACGGTTCCGTCCAGCCCTCGTCGTTGATCAGGTTGTTCTCCGGGTGTTCAATTCCTCGGAGAAGTCCTTGATGTGCATGTAGGCGATGATCTCGCCGTAGGTTTCGCAGACCTCCGGTCGTAGCCGACCTTGACCATGTGCGACGGATCGACGGTGAGCTTGGCGTACTTCGTATCGACCATGTCAAAGATGCGGGTGACGTCGTCGCGTTCCTGGATCAGCGCCTGCCAGTGCGGGTGGATGGCGGTGGTGACGCCCATGTCGTGGCTGGCGCGGGCGATCTCGTTGACCGTGTGGGCGACGACATCGAAATGCTCCGGCAGCGCCGGGTCGGGACGGGGCCGGCCGGGATCGTAGACCAGGATGTCGGCGCCGAGGGCCTGCAGGAAGCGCGCGATCTCCAGGTTCCGCTCGATGGTCTCGGCTTCGCTGCCCGGATCGTAGCCGTTGTCGTCGCTGTAGAGCGCCGCCAGTTGCAGGCCGCGGGCGTTGAGCATGGCCTTGAACTCGGCCTCGCGGCCGGCGAATTCCTGCACGACGTAGGAAAAGGTCTCGGTGCCGGGATAGCCCTAGGCGCCGATGTCGTCGAGGGCCTTTTCGAGGTCGCGTTCCCAGGTGATCTGGTGGACGGCGTAGCGGAACGTGGTCATGGGGGTGGTCCTTTCGGGGCTAGCCGGTGGTGTCTTCTTCGGGTGCTTTCTTGGGGCTGGGAGGAGGTTCGGCGAGGTCTTCAATCTTCTCGCCCAGGTCTTCCAGGGCTTCTTCGAGATTCTCGATTATGTCGCGGGCGGCGTCACTCTTGACGGCGCGATTGATGGCGTCTTCGGTCTGTTTGCCGAGCTCGGCCAGGCGATCCTTGATGCGCTGCGCGTCCTCGCCCTCGAGGGCCTTTTCGATGTCGTCGCGAACGCCGCGCAGCTTCTCCTTGAGTTCCTCGCCGCGCTCGCCCTCGAATTCGGAGCGGGCCTTGTCCTTGAAGTCGTCGAGTATGTCGCGCCAGGTCTTCTTGTCGCTCATCGGGCTCTCCTTCGGAGCGCGGGACGGACGATCAGTCGAGTTCGGCGTTGAGGATGGCGTCGGCGGCGGCCTGGCGGTGGTCGCGGAGTTTGGCAGTCAGCGCCGGATCGGCGGTGGCCAGGATCTGGATGGCCAGCAGCGCCGCGTTGACCGCACCGGCCTTGCCGATGGCCAAGGTGGCCACCGGGATGCCCCGCGGCATCTGCACCGTGGAAAGCAGCGAGTCGAGCCCGTCCAGCGCCCAGCCGGTCATCGGCACGCCGAGAACCGGGAGGACGGTCTGCGCCGCCATCGCGCCGGCCAGGTGCGCGGCGCCGCCGGCGGCGGCGATGATGACCTTGATACCCCGATCCGGCGCCCCGGCCGCCCAATCGGCCGCCTCTTTCGGAGTGCGGTGGGCCGACAGGACCTTCACCTCATGATCGACGCCGAATTCCTCGAGCACGGCGGTGCAGTTCTGCATGGTGGGCCAGTCGGAAGTGCTGCCCATCACGATGCCGACCAGGGGCTCCGCCATGGCTACTGGCCCTGCGCCAGGGTGTAGCCGGGCTCACCGTCGAAGGTGCAGAGGTTCTCGGTCTTGATGAAGTCTAGGCCGGCATCGGCGGCGCGCTGTAGCAGCGCCGCGATTTGCGCGTGGGAGACGGCATTGCCGGTATCGCCAGGTATGAAGCGGCAGCGCCAGTGGTCACCGGTCTTGGTCTCCGGGAAGCCGCCGGGCCAGACCATCATCCCGCGGGTGTCGATCATGTCCAGCGCCAGGCCGTCGCCTTCGAGTTTCTGGACCACGGCTGCCAGTTCGGCCGGGGAGCCCGCGTTCCAGTCGAGGAAGAGATCGACACCGACGGTCTCCTTCTTGACGGCGGCGCGGGCCGCGGTCGCGCTGGTTACGGTCTGCCCGGGGGCCGCCGCGTAACTAACGGCGGGCAATTCATTCGGCTGCTGGCCGACCCGCGCCGCGACGGCGGCGCCGAACTCGCGAGTGCCGACCTTCTCGCGGCTGTGCTCTTCGCTGTGGATATCGTAGGTGTGGATGCCCTCTTCAATGGTGCGCAGCCAAGCGTTGTGGACCAGTTCGGCCACATGGGGCTGGCCGATGTGGACCAGCATCAGGACCGCCCCGAGCAGCAGGCCGGAGGGGTTCGCCATGTTCTGGCCGGCGCGCCGCGGCGCCGAGCCATGGATGGCCTCGAACATCGCCGCGTCATCGCCGATGTTGGCGGAGCCGGCCAGACCGACCGAGCCGGCGATCTGGGCGGCGACATCGGACAGGATGTCCCCGTAGAGGTTGGGCATGACGACGACATCGAAGACACCCGGGGTGTCGGCAAGCTTGGCCGCGCCGATATCCACGATCCAGTGCTCGGGCTCGATGTCGGGGTACTCGGGCGCGATCTCATCGAAGACCCGGTGGAACAGGCCGTCGGTGAGCTTCATGATGTTGTCTTTGGTAAAGCAGGTAACCTTGGAACGGCCGTTGCGAACGGCGTATTCGAAGGCGTAACGGACGATCCGCTCGCAACCGGTGCGGGTGATGATCTTGAGGCACTGGGTGACTTCGGCGGTCTGTTGGTGCTCGACGCCGGCGTAGAGGTCTTCCTCGTTTTCGCGCACGATGACCACGTTCATGCCCGGGTGCTTGGTCTGGATGTAGGGGGAATAGGCGACGCAGGGGCGCGCGTTCGCGTAGAGGCCCAGGGTCTTGCGAGTGGTGACGTTGAGACTCTTGAATCCACCGCCCTGGGGGGTGGTGATGGGCGCCTTCAGGAATACCCGCGTGCGTCGCAGCGATTCCCATGATTCCGGCTCGATGCCGGCCGTGTGGCCGCGGTTGAAGACGGCTTCGCCGATCTCGATAGTTTCGATATCGAGGCGGGCGCCGGCGGCCTCCAAGATTTCGAGCGTCGCGCCCATGATTTCAGGGCCGATGCCATCTCCGTGGGCGACGGTGACCGGGACGTTGCTGGCCATTCAGTTGCTCCATTTCCGGCGGGGCGCCGGTGGGGATTCTGGTTCTGGTTTTGGGGGACCAATTCTACAGGGGCTCTCGGGCCGCGCAACGCCGGTCGGAGGGGAACGGAGGCACTCCGCGGCTAGGGCGCCCAGCGGAACATCCACCACTTCTCAAAGACCCATTTCTGCCAGTGCCAGATGCGCCCGGGCATGTTGAACTTGACCCGCGGTTTGGGCTCGGCATAGAAGTTGCCGGTGGCGCGCCCGGCGACGCCGCCGCCGGTTTCTAGGAAGCACTCGCCGTGGCCGTAGAAATTGGCGGTGGGTTTGGCCTCGCCGCTGAGAAATCCGGCGACACCGGCGGCGGCGGTCTTCGCCTGGCCCTCGGCAAATACCCCGGCCTTGGGCAACGGCATCCCCGACGGCGTCATTATGGCGGTGACATCGCCGATGGCGAAGACGCCTGGCACGGGCGTGGTGAGCGTGTTGTGGTTCACCGGGATCCAGCCGGCCTCGTTGGCCAGCCCGGACTCGCGGATGACCGCCGGGGGCCGGTGCGGAGGGATGCCGACCAGCAAGTCAAAGCCGACCCGTTCGCCGCCGGCCAGAACCACCTCCTTGCCGTCCACGTCGATGGACTCGGGGTTGAGGCCGGGACGGTAGGTGATGCGCCGCGCGGCCAGCGCCATCTCGACGATGCGGCCGAGCTCGGGCCCGGCCGCCGGCATCGGTTGCGGCTCGGGAGTGATGAACTCGATCTCCACCCCACCCCGTACCTCGCGCTTGCGCAGGGCGTGATCGATGAACATGGCAGTTTCGTAGGGAGCGGCCGGACACTTGTAGGGGAGACTGGCGATCATCACCACGATCTTGTCGGCGTCGAACCCGGCGATGGCGTCGCGGGTAGCCTGCGCGCCCGCCAGGTCGAACGGGGTCACGGCGGCCTCGGCGAAGCCGGGCATGAGGTCGGGGGCCAGTTCGGCGCCCAGCGAAATAACCAGCGCGTCGTAATCAAGCTCGCCGGCATCGGTGGCGACACGGCGGTTGTCGGTGTCGATGCCGGTCACCGTGCCGACGATGACCTCGATGCCTTTGCGGCGGAGCCGCTCCAGGTTCTTCACGATCGCGTCCGGCTTGCGGGTGCCTTCCATGACCCAGAGCAGCGAGGGCGGGAAGAGGTGCTGGCCGTCGCGATCGATCAGGATGACGCGGTCGGAGGAGCCGACCCCTTTGCGCAATTCACGGGCGGCAACGACCCCACCGATGCCACCACCGAGGACGAGGACAGTTCTAGCCAAGGTCGGATCCTTTCGCCGTTCGGCCGGCCGGGCAAGGGCTTCGGTTCCGCTACCGCGCCGGGACTCCCCGCATGGCCAGGGAACCATTGTCGCAGATCACGCCGCGCCGGTGTCAGCGGGCAAAATCAGTCGCGACCGAGCGATGGCCAGGGGGGAAAGGGATCGTCCAGGGCGGCCCAGTCGGCCGCGCCGGATGCCATCTCGGCATCGGTGATCAGGCAGGCGTCGAGGGCGGCCACCAGCGCGGCGCGATCCATCCCGACCCCGATGAGCACCATCTCCTGGCGACGGTCGCCGTGGTCGCCCTTCATCTGCTGTTCGATATAGGCGCGGTTGTCGGGGTCGTCGGGCCACTCGGCTTCGGGGACCGTGGCCCACCAGGTACCGGCCGGCGAGATATTGATAACGCCGCCGGCCTGCGACCAGAGCCCGACGTGGTCGGTGCGGGTGGCCAGCCAGATGAAGCCCTTCGAGCGCAGGACGTGTTGCAGGCCGTCGGCATTCAGGAGGTCGGCCAGGCGGCGCGGGTGAAAGGGCCGGCGGGCACGATAGACGAACGTGGCGATGCCGTAGCGCTCGAACTGGTGCTCTTCGCCGTCGTGGTCGTGATCGTGCTCGGCTTCCGCTCCCAGGGTGCGGACCCAGCCGGGCGACTGGCTAACGTTGTCCAGATCGAAAAGCCCGGTGTTGAGGATGTGGTCCAACGGCACCCGGCCGTGCTCGGCGGAAAGGATCTCGGCGCCGGGGTTGAGCTCGGCAAGCAGTGCGGCCAGACCTTCGACTTCCTCGGCGTCGATCAGGTCGGTCTTGTTGACGACGATCACGTTGGCGAACTCGATCTGCTCGGCCAGGAGTTCGGCGATGTCGCGGTGCTCGTCTTCGACCTTGCCCTCGATTTCGAGATCGCCGATCTCGTCCAGCGAGCCAAAATCTTCGAGGAAACTGCCGGCGTCGACGACCGTGACCAGGGTGTCCAGGCGGGCGATGTCGTTCAGGGCGCGACCGGCCGAGTCGGGGAAGGTGAAGGTCTGCGCGACCGGCATCGGCTCGGAGACGCCGGTGGGCTCGATGAGCAGGTAGTCAAATTCGCCACGCCGGGCCAGGCCGACGACTTCCAGCAGCAGGTCCTCGCGCAGCCCGCAGCAGACGCAGCCGTTGCTGAGTTGCACGACCTTGTCATCGACCCGGCTCAGGCCGCCCTCGCCCAGCAATTGGGCGTCGATGTTGATCTCGCTCATGTCGTTGACGATCACCGCCACCTTCAGGCCCTCGCGGTTGTTGAGGACGTGGTTAAGCAGGGTGGTCTTGCCGGCGCCGAGGAATCCCGAGACGACGGTGACCGGGAGTTGCTTGAAGGCGGCGTCGGTCATGCGGCGATCATCCGGCGCGATCGCGGACGGCGTCCGGCAGGGCGGGGGGGACATTGAGCGGGAGGCGGCCGACCGCGAAAAGGACCAGCGCGATGAGGGCTGGGACGCCGGCGATGACCGAGATCCACTGGGCCTGGCTCAGCCCGCCGTAGTAGTCGTCGACGCGCAGGAAGGTAAGCCCGAAACGCCCGGCGGAGTAAAGGAATAGGTATGCGGCGAAGACGATTCCGGATCCGCCCCAGCGCTTCACCAGCCAGATCAGGATCAGCAGGATCAAACCGTTGAGGATCATTTCGTATACGGGGGACGGGTGGGCGGGGAAACTGACCTGGTTGGCTGTGTTCGGGTTGGTGTAGAGGAAGGCCCAAGGGAGATCGCTGGGGGAGCGGGTGTGCTCGCCATTAACGACGTTGGCCATACGGCCGACCATCTGCCCGGCGATGAGCCCCATGCTGCCGACCTCGAGCAGCGGTATCTTCGGCAGCTTGTAATAGACGGCCATGCCGACGCCGCCGGCCATGCCGCCGATGATGCTACCCCATACCGAGCCACCACCCCTCCACATCTGGAAGGCTGTCCAGGGGTCCCGGGAGTAGTTGTCGCCCCACTCTTCCGCGACGTGCAGAACGCGGGTGCCGATGACGCCGCAGATGATGGCGACAAAGGCGATCTGGTCGACCTCGTCTTCGGTGATCCCGGCGTGGCGGGCGTAGCGGCGGGCGATCCACCAACCGACCCCAATGCCGCTGACGATGATGAGCCCGTACCAGCGCATGGTGAGCGGGCCGATATGGAACTCGGGCGCGAAGGGGATTTCGATTACAGGGTTGATGGGGGCGGCCTCCGATGGCGGCTGCAAGCGGAATGGACAAGGGTATCACCCGGCTCGGGGCCAGAGTGGGTGGGAACTCCTACGGAGCCGGTGCGCAGAGGTCGGTGCGGGGGCCGGTGAGGATGTCCAGGCTGAGTGCGGTGGCCCCCGGCGCGTAGCCGGTGAGTTCGACGTAGCCGCGACCCAGCGCGCCGGATTCGCCGACCGCCAGCACCACCCCTTCCCAGTAGATATTGCCGGTGCTGGCGCGGGCATCGAGTTCCTGGGCGGCGAGGACCGGCCGGAGTTCCAGATCGATGGCCGCGTCGGGGATCACCAGTCGCCAGCGCGATGGATAGATCGCCCCGGTGGTCGGGCTGGCCCACTCGTCCCCGGCGGTGATCGTGAACTCGCCGGCCTCCAGGTGGCGGGCGACACCGTTGGGCGCAACCAGGGTGGCGTACTTGAGGACGACCTCACCGTCGTCGCCACGGATTATCGAGGCAGTGAAGTCGCGGCCGTCGTCGAGTTGCAGGCTAAACCAGTCCCAGCCACCGGCGCCGACCGAGATGAAGTCGCCCCACTGGTGGTCCATCCAGGCCTGGCCGTGGATTTCGGCCGGACCGCCGTCGCCGGACAGTTCGCCGGATACGTCCAGCCGCGTATAGGAGTAGTAGTAGCTCCAGCCGTAGGGCGCAAAATCCAGCAGGCCGTCGCGGTTGTGAATGGCCGGCGGCTTGATCGGGCTCAGGCGGAGGGTGAGTCGGCGGTCGGGCAGGTCGGCGGTGAAGGCGAACGAGCCATCGGCCTCAGCCAGCGTCCAGCCGCCCACGCAGAGGTCGAGTCCGACCGCCTGCCGGGAGCCGTGCGCAAACGATGTGCGCTGGTCGTAGGCAAAGTCGCCGGCAGCCGGATCGGTGAGCGCGAAGTGGGCGGCGTAGGCGATCTCGCCGCCGCGGTCGGCCTGGAAGATCACGAATTCGAAGCCGTATTCGTGGACGGAATCATCGCTGAGATGGCCGGTGAAGTACCACCACTCGGAGAGGTTGTCATGAGGGGCGTGGTCGGCCGGGAGGCTGATGGGCGGGAGGGCAGCCGGGTCGGCGGCGGCCGGAGGGACGTCGGCGAGGGGGGCGAAGTCGCGGGCGCACGCGGCGAGGGTCAGCGTGAAAAGCGCCGCGCCGAGGAGGAAAAGGAGGCTGTGCCTCTTTATCATTTCGCTCCTCGAAACAGCCACCCCGGGGCCCACCAGTTCCACTCGCCCAGCAATTTCATCGTCGCCGGGACCAGCAGGGTGCGCACCACCGTGGCGTCGATGAAGATCGCCACCGCCGCGCCGAGTCCTACGGCCTTGATGAGCACTATGTCCGCGGTGACGAAGGCCAGGCTGACGACGATCACCACCATCGCCGCGCTGGTGATGACCCGCCCGCTCCGCTCCAGTCCCAACGCCACCGCCTCGGTGTTGTCGCTACCGGAATCGTGGGCTTCTTTGACCCGGGCCAGCAGGAACACCTCGTAGTCCATGCTGAGCCCGAAGAGCAGCGCGAACATCAGCACCGGCAGTGTGGCCTCGACGTAGCCGAGCGGCTCGAAGCGGAAAACGTTGGCGAGCCAGCCGTCCTGGAACACTAAGACCAGCATACCGAAACTGGCCGCCAGGCTGAGTGTGTTCATGAAGACAGCCTTGAGGGGCAGGAGGATGGAACGGAAGAGGAAGAGGAGGACAACGTAGCTGACCAGCAGGATCAGCGCCACGGCCTTCGGGAAGTCTTCGTACAGGCGGTCGGAGAAGTCGCTGAGACCAGCCGCGCCGCCGCCGACCAGCAGGTCCAGGCCGTGGCGATCGCGGTATTCGCGCAGCGCGTCGACGAGGCCGCGGGCCTCCGGGGAGGCGGCCGGAGCGCGGGGCTCGATGGACATCACGACGGTGTCGCCACGGGTGAAGACCGTCGCGAAGCCGGCCGCGTAGGGGTCGGCAATCTGGTCCGGATCGGCGTATAGCAGGCGGTATTCGTCGAACGTGATGCGCGGATCGAGATTCAGCGGGCCGCGCACGCGGACCACCCGGGGGTCGTTTTCGAGGGCCAGGCCCAGGCGGTAGAGGGTGTCGATGCCGGCCGGGCCGAGGGCGCCACCTTCGAAGCGGGCGACGATGAACGAAGGAGCGATGTGGCCGACGCCAAATTCGCGGCTGAGTAGGTCATATACCTGGCGCGACTCGCTGTCCGGGGTGAGCACGCCGGCGTCGGGAGCGTTGACGCGGATGCGCAGCAGCGGCGCGCCCATCAGCAGCAGGAACAGCCCGACCAGCAGGAAGACCAGCCCGGCGCGCCGCATGACCAGGCGCGCCAAACGCGCCCAACCGTCGCGGACGCCGAAGCGCGGTCGCCAGACTCGCCCGCGGTCGATGTTGGGCCCCAGCACCATCAGGATCGCCGGGACCAAGGTTGTCGCAGCGAGGACCGCAATGATGGTGACGACCGTGCCGCCGATGCCGATTGAGCGCAGCATCATGAACTCGAACATCGTCAGCGACGACAGACCGATCATGACCGCCAGGCCCGAAAAGAGAACCGCGCGACCGGCGGTCGACAGGGTGACCGCCACCGCGTCCTCGGGACTCAGCCCGCGGGCCAGTTCCTCGCGAAATCGGCTGACCAGGAACAGCGAATAATCAGCGCCGAGGCCCAGTCCGACCAGAGTGACCACGTTGAGCGCGAAGATCGAGAAGCTGGCCACCTGACCCAGCAGGAAGATCGCCGCCAGGCCGACGATCACGCTCACCCCGCCCGAGATCACCGGGACGCCGGCCGCCACCAGCGAGCCGAACACCAGCAGCAGCGCAAGCAGCGCGAACGGCAGGCCGATCGCCTCGGCGCGGCGGAGATCGCTCTCGCTGGTGGACTGGATGTCTTCGTAGAACGCCGCCGCCCCGGCGACGTGCATCTCGATTTCGATGGGCGCCAGCGCGGCGCGGATGTCCGGCACGATCCGGTGGGCGCGCTCGTCGTCGATATCGACCACCACGGCCGCGTAGGCGGTGTGCCCGCGCGGGGCCACCTGCGTGGGGTTGTCCCAGAACGGCAGCACCTGCCGGACGTAGTCGAGCTGGTTGAGCGGGTGCAGCGCGGCGCGGGCCGCTTCGACAAACACCGGATCGGACGCGGCCAGTTCCTCGGAATGGAACACGATGCTGACCGCCGAGCCTGGCGAGCCGAAGTCCTGCTGATAGCGCTCGAAGGCGATCTCCGATTCGAGTCCGGCGGCCGAAAAACCGCCGGCGCGCAGGACCGAACCGACCCGCGGAGCCAGCAGCAGTGAGAGCGCCGCCAGCAGCACCCAGAAGCCGATGACGTACCAGCGGCGGCGGGCGAACAGGCGGCCGAGGCGTTCGAGCAAGGTACTGGCTCCGGGGGGCGGGCTTCGCCGCCAGAATCAGGAGGGGACCGTGGCGCCGATGAGTCTATTTCGCCGAAGGGTGCGGGGCCAGCCCGATTGCGATCCCGGCAGCCCGGAAACGCACGAGCGCCCAGCGGATGCCAGGCGCTCGCCTACCTCTGCCGGGAGGTGGAGTTGGCGGACCTGGCCGGCGGACTGGACAGCCTGCTGCGCGCCCTGGACCGGCGAGCGGCGGCGGGCTAGCGAGAAGCGCTAGTCGAGTATCGCCAGCGCGCGGATCGGCGAGCCGCTGCCGTCCTTGATCGGCAGCGGCAGACCGATGAATTCAAAGCGGCTGCGCGGGATATCCTCAAGCCGGACCAGGTTCTCGATGATATAGACGGGTTCCTTGCCGATCCACGGGCGCAGCAGGAAGTTGACGTGCGCGGAGAGGACCTGGTTCGTGTCCAGGTTAGCGGTATCGACACCGATCAGGGACACTTCGCGATCCAAGAACCACTCCGGCGCGTGGTAGCCGAGCCCGGGGTGAATCGGGGCGTAGTTGGCCGAACTGGCGTCGGGCCCGTAGGCGTTGGCGGCGGAGTGGCCGGTGTGTAGGATCACGATGTCACCGGGTCGGACGCTGTCGCCGGAGCGGGCCTCGGCGGCGGCGAGATCGACCGCCGTGATGACGTGGCCCCAGTCGTCACCGACCTCCGGCCGCAGGTCCAGCAGGATAGCCGCGCCCATGCAGATTTCGACCGGGATGGTGGTGGCGTCGCCGGCTTCGGGCCGGTCGTCAAAGTGCAGCGGCGCGTCGATGTGGGTGCCCATGTGGGTGCCGAAAAGCACCTGCTCGCTCTGCTGGCCGTGGCCCTGGCCGTGTTGGCCGGCTTCCGGAGGCAGGCCGTCGAAAAGCGGCGGCAAATCGCCGCTCCAGAGGTGTTCCTGGTACCACTGGGTGACGTTGTGGTTCTGGTTGGTCCAGAGCAACGGGGCGCGGGGATGAAACGGGGCGTTCTGGATCATGCCTTCTTCGATCGTGGCGGTGAGGTCGATGATCTGGCGGGGCATGGGCCGGTTCCTTTCCGATGAATTGATTCTGCGCAATCAGTCCTGAGGCACCAGGCAGTCGCCGAATACCCAGCCCTCCCGATTCTCGGGCAAGCCTTCCGGTCGAAGTTCAAGCGTCGCGCCGGGCAGGTCTCGGATGGTTGTCTGAAGAGCGCGCCATTCGTCGATCCCCTCGAAGCCTGAAGACGGCTCGGTCAGCCCTTCGATGAAGTAATGGGTGGGGATGACGACGCGCGGCTGGAGGCGATTGGCCAGACGCTCGGCCTCGGCGGCGCTGAGGATCAGGCCGGCGTCTTCGACCGGCACCACCAGGGCATCGAGCGGGCCGATTTCGTTGCGCAGGCTCTCCGACAAATTGGCCTCGTTGTCGCCCATCAGGCAGACGCGCAACCCGGCGGATTCGAGGACGAAGATGGTGTTGAAGTAGTCGATGTCACGACCGAAGCGCGCCGAGTGCCGGCCGGTCAGACCGTGAACCACAAAGTCGAGTCCGGCAAGTTCGCCCTCCCCTTCCAGCAGTTTTGGCCGGCCGAGCGCCGAGGAGACGCGGTCATGGTCGGCGTGGGGATGGCTAACCAGCAGGACATCGGCTTCGACGTTTGCGCACTCACGCTTGAACCATTGGCGGCCATCGGGCCAGTTACGGTGAGGGTCGACCAGGATGCGCTGCCCGGCCGGGGTGGTGAAGCGAAAGGCGCAGTGTCCCAGGTAGTCGATGGTGAGCGCCCCAGTTGTTTCACTCATTTCGGCAACCTCGCGATTGGCGGCGGTGGACTCGCAGGCATTATTGCCCACCGGCGCGGCGGGTGCCGTCAGGGCGTCACGACGGCCTTGATGCACTGGTCCTTGGCGTCGCGGGCGAACCGGAGCGCGGCTTCGGCTTCGTCGAGCGTGAAGTGCCGCGAGATGAATTTCGCGACGTCGATCTTGCCGGCGGCTACCAATTCGATCCCCCGGGCGTAGGTGTGGGCATAGCGGAACGAGCCGACGACATCGAGCTGCTTGATGATGAGTTCGTTGGTGTCGATGGCGACGACGTCGGTGGCCACGTGGCCCACCAGCACGATGGTGGCCCCGGGGGTGGCGATGCGGGTGGTGGCAGTGGTGGCCGATTCGGCGCCGGCTGTCTCGATGACGATATCGAAACGGTTGGCGTAGTCGGTTTCGAGCGCGACGCGGGCGACGTTGACCGCGGCCGCCGCGCCGAGTTCCATAGCCTTTGCGACACGGCTGTCGAGGATGTCGAAGAGGGTGACGTTGGTTACGCCCTGGGCGGTGAGCGCCAGCAGGACGGCCAGGCCGATGGGGCCAGCGCCGAGCACGGCAACGCGCTGGCCAGACTGGGCGTCGGAGCGTTCGACCGAGAACAGGCCGACCGACAGCGGCTCCATCATCGCGGCCTCGTCGAAGGTCATCGAGTCGGGAATCTTGTAGCAGTAGGCAGCCGGGTGGGCGATGTACTCGCAAAACGCGCCGTGGACCGGCGGGGTCGCCATGAAGACCACGTCGGGGCAGAGGTTGTAGCGGCCGGAGCGGCAGTAGGCACACTCGGCGCAGGGGACGCCGGGCTCCATCGAGACGCGGTCGCCCGGAGAAAGCGTGGTCACCTCGGTGCCGACTTCGATGACTTCGCCGGCTGACTCGTGACCGAGGATCAGCGGCTCTTCGACAACAAACGAGCCGATGCGACCGTGCTCATAGTAGTGGACATCGGAGGCGCAGACGCCGACTGACACGACCTTCACGAGAACGTCGCGGGGCCCGGGGGCGGGGCAGGGGACGTCGCGGATGGACACCTGGTTGGCACTGTCGAGATAGGCGGCCTTCATGGAGGGACCTGCGGTTCGGTGGTGCCGGGCGGCGAGGACTTTGTCCGGGGTTGTTGCCGGTATTATGCTCCGATTCACGAACACGATGACGTTGGAGATTGCGTTTCCTGGCGATGAACGAGCCGAGGCAGATTCCCGAAACCGACGAGGAGTACGGGCGGCGGCGGCGGATGGTGCTGGCTATTCAGCTGGTGACACTGGTAGTCGTGCTCGGGGTGTCGGTGGCGGCCATCCCGCTGGCGGACAACCTGATGCGCAACCAGACGGAGGGTTACCTGGCGCTCTTCGTGGCGGCGGTGTTGAGCGGGGCGCTGTTTATGTTGCCCGGCTTCGGCTGGGCGGCCATCGGGGCATTCGCGATCGCATTTGAGAGCTGGTGGCTGCCGGCAATCATCGGGACCACCGGCCAGGTGATCGGTGAGATGTACTCCTATTTCCTGGGGTACACGGGCTCGCGCTGGATACGGCGCAATCGCTGGTACTACCGGGTGCAGCGTTTCCTGCGGATTCACGGTTTCGTGACGATCCTAGTCCTCGCGGCGACGCCGAATCCAGTATTCGATATTGCCGGGGCCGTGGCCGGGGCGGCGCGGTTCGGCTGGCAACGCTTCGTTGTCGCCTCCTGGCTGGGGAGGCTGGCGAAAAACCTGGCGATCTCGGCGCTGGCCATCCTGGGGGCGGACATCATCCTGGATTTGATCGGCGCCTGACACCCTTCCGAGTGCTTCGTTCTGATGGCTGATTGCGGGCCTGGGCCGGAGGCACCCATCTTCTGAGTCCCGACGTCGGTTGGGCAGAGCACTCGGGGAGAAAGCGGGACGTGCAATGCCGATGAGCCGGCATTTGCCCCGGTTCCGGATTGCCGCTCATAATCCAGACCTCGTTGACGTAACGACCGGGAGCCGGGGAACATGAAGATCGCGGTGGGGCAGTTGCGGAGTCTGGACGACGAGGCGCTGGCGTTCGCGGCGCAGTTGGGGGCCACCGGAATCCAGCTCAACAACCCGGACCTGCCCGGCGAAGAGCGCTGGGAGTTCATGGACCTGCTAAACCTGCGCACGCGGATCGAGGACGCCGGACTGGAGCTTTTCGCGCTGGAGAACATGCCGAACTCGTTCTTCGACAAGGCGATGCTGGGTCTGCCGGGGCGCGACGAGCAGATCGAAAACTACTCCGAAACCATCCGCAACCTGGGCCGGGCCAGCGTCCCGATCCTAGGCTTTCACTGGATGCCGAACTCCGTCTGGCGGACTTCGCGGACGACGCCGGGGCGGGGCGGGACGCAGGTGACTTCGTTCGATATGGACTTGGCGAAGGACGCGCCGCTGTCGTTCGATCGCGAATACACGGCCGATGAGATGTGGGCGAATCTGGAGTACTTCCTGAAGGCCGTCGTGCCGGTGGCCGAGGAGGCCGGGGTGAAGCTGGCCGCCCACCCGGACGATCCGCCGGTGGAGTCGCTGGGCGGGGTGGCGCGGATCCTGAAGGATCGCGAAGGCTTCGAGCGCATGCTGGCGATCATCGACAGCCCCAACCTGGGCCTGGACTTCTGTATGGGTTGCTGGTCGGAAATGATGGGGATGCAGTGCCTGGACGCGATCCGCAACTTGGCCGGCCGGGGCAAAATCTTCTACGTGCACTTCCGCGACGTTCAGGGGTCGGCCGGCAAGTTCCAGGAATGCTTCCTGGGTGAGGGCAATGTCGACGTGGCCAAGGCCATCCGGACCCTGCGCGAGGCCGGGTTCGATGGCTACCTGCTGGATGACCACGTACCCGGGATCGTCAACGACGCCGGCTACGGCTACCGCGCAAGAGCCCACGCGATCGGCTACATTCAGGGACTTATCGCCGGGACCGCGTAGCGGTAGAAGAGGGAGAGCCGAGTATGAGAATCCTACGACCGTCGCAGGTAAAGTTCGGGACCGAGGCAGAGCCGGGGCGCGACTACGGCGACCGCGTGCGCCCGAAACCGCCGCGGATCTACAACGGCCTGCGCGGGGTGCGCAAGTGGGACAAGAACAAGGCCTGGCCGGGCTACACCCTGTTCTCGCCGGCGTTTGGTGACACCTCGTACCTGATCGACATGAACGGGCGCGTGGTGCACTCGTGGCCGGTGGTTCACAGCCAGTGGGGCGAGTTGAACCCCGACGGATCGCTGTTCTGGGACAACTACTTCGGCGGACTCTTCGAGTCCGATGTCGACGGCAACCTGGTCTGGACGTGGCATGGGAGGACCCATCACGACTACCACCGCTACCCGGACACCGGCGCGATCCTGACTCTCTACCAGCGCGACCGGGACCGGCCGGACATCTTCAGCCGGGGGCCGATCCAGGACGACATGATCGTGCAGATCGACGGCGACAGCTTCGTGCACTGGGAGTGGTGGCTCAGCGATCACGTCGACGAACTGGTCGAACTGGGCGGGCTAGAACTGCCGCGCAACCAGGCCGACTGGGCGCACACGAATACCCTGACGGTGCTACCGGACAACCCGATCGGCCGCGAGGACCCACGCTTCCGCGAGGGCAATTTCCTGCTGAGCCACCGCGCGCTGGACATCATCTCGATCGTCGACCAGGACTCCAAAGACATCGTCTGGGCCTGGGGCCTGGGCACCCTGGATGGTCAGCACCAGGCGCAGATGCTGGACAACGGCCACATCCTGCTGTTCGATAACGGCACCCTGCGCGGCCACTCAATCATCCGCGAGTTCGACCCGTGCGAGCCCGACAATGTGATCTGGACCTACGAGGACCCGAAGAATTTCGCCAGCCCGTTCCGCGCCGGCCAGCAGCGGCTGCCTAACGGTAACACTCTGATCTGCGAGGCCGACTGTGGCCACATATTTGAGGTGACGCCGGAGAAGGAGATCGTGTGGGACTACTACTCGCCGTTCTTCGGCGGGCAGCTGGTGAACGTCTACCGGGCGGCCCGCTACGCGCCGGAGCACGTCGAGCCGTGGCTTGACCCGGGCATCCTGGGTCACTCCAAAGAAGGTGAATACCGTCGTCCCAAGCAGAGCTGGACGGCCGACTCGCCGAAGGAGCTCTAGCGGGCGGCGACCTTCGGGCGGTTTCGGTCTCGGCGGTGCGGACAAGGAGAGCCGATCCGGAATTGCCCCGGCTGAGTCGGAACGCCCCGACAATTGAGTGGCTGCTGGAAGCGGCCGACCCGGCGGTGCGCTATCTAGCGCTGACCGATCTGCTGGATCGCCCGGCCGGTGAGCCGGAGGTACGGCAAGCGCACGACGAGATCGGCAAGGACCGCCACCCGCAGGACCTGCTGGGGCCGGACCATCCCGACGGGCAGGGCGTCGCCGGCGGCTACCAGAAGTTCCAGGGCGCCCACTGGCGGCTGGTGTCGGCGGTCGAGCTGGGCGTGCCCGCCGGCGAACCGACGGCGCTGGCGATGCTCGACCCGGTGCTGGATTTCTACGTGAGCGTCCACCACCGGAAGCGAATCCCGACCATCGACGGGCGGGTGCGCCGTTGCGCGTCCCAGGAGGGCAACGTGCTGGCGGTGGCCTGCCGGCTGGGCATCGCCAACGACCCCCGGGCGGAATTGCTGGCACTGTCGCTGGTCGAGTGGCAATGGCCGGACTGCGGCTGGAATTGCGACGTGAACCCGGAGGCGCGGCATTCGTCGTTCAACGAGAGCCTGATCCCGATCTGGGGTCTGACCGAGTTCCACCGGGCCACCGGCGACGAGGCGACCCGGGCGACGGCGGGGCGGGCGGCAGAGCTGTTTCTGCGTCACCGGATGTTTCGCTCGGATCACACCGGGGAGGTCATCAACCCGGCGTAGCTAAAGCTGCGCTATCCCGCCTACTGGCGCTACGACGTTCTGCCGGGGCTGCTGGTGCTGAGTCGGTTCGGGCCGCTGGCGGACGCGCGCGTCGACGAGGCCGTGGATCTGATCGCCGGAAAGCGCCGCCAGGACGGGCGCTGGTGGCCGGAGGGATACCACTGGCGGCGGCCGGGCCTCAAGGGGTCAGGTGTGGAAATCACCGACTGGAGCCGCCGCGAGCCGAGCAAGATGATCACTCTCAACGTGCTGCGGGTACTGAAGGCCACCGGGCGATTGGAGGCCGGCCGCTAGTTCTCCTTGCCGACCGGGCAGACGCTGAGGCAGGTGCTGGAGCAGCCGTAGTCGGAGCAGCGGAAGACGTTCTTCCAGTACTTGCCGTTGATGGCGTGGCTGGGGCAGCGCTTGACACACTCCTTACAGTCCTCGCAGCCCGGGTAGTTGCGCTCTTCCATTGGCTCGCCGGCCGGCAACTCGAGATCGGTGATGATGGCGGTCACCCGAAAGCGCGGGCCGTACTCCGGAGTCAGGATGCAGCAGTTCATGCCCAGCTGGCCCATGCCGGCGGCGAACATCGTGGGCAGAAAGTAGAAGGGCGCCGTCTTGAAGCGAGGCTCGATCTTGACGTCGGGGAAGTAGAAGGCGCTGTATCCCTCGGCGCGAATCTGGGCGGCGAGGCGATAGGCGATCATGTGGGTTTCGTGGGTCAGCATGTCGTTTTCCGGGCCGTGGTAGTAGCGCTCGGCGCCGGGCGGCGGGTGCTGCTCGGCGGAATCGCCCATAGCGGCGTCCATGGAGGCCTCGCGGTGGATTTCGGCCATCCAGGGCCTGGCGATAGTGTCCTGGATTTCGGGACTGAACGGCAGGCCTACGACGATGACCGAGCGGGCGCCTTCGACGAACTTGTCGGGCGAGGGCTTGCGCGGGAAGAGGCGGTTGAAGGTTTCGACGGAGGCGACGCCGTAGATTTCGGCACCGAGTTCGCGGGCGGCGGCTTCGACCTGTTCCCCGGTCTCCTGGATGGTGTCGAGTTGCAGCGCCATGGTGATCCCCTTCCCTGGCAGTTGATAAGGCGATATTAGCGGACCCCACCGGGTTTGCGCCGCCATCCGAGCCAGGGAACGATATCGCCCCCCCGCCGCCCCGGCGCAAGAAAGCAGTCTGCGACCGCCGCCGCTTCGGCGCGGGAAAGCGGTCTGTGACCGCCGCCGTTTTGGCGCAGGAAAGCGGTTGTGGACCACCTGCAATAATCGCGGTATGAAATCCGAACCGCCGGGTAGCGAAGGCCGGGAGTCGGGCCGGCGCAGTGGGGTTGCGGGATGGGTCGGGGAGACGGGCCGGGGCATCGGTGAACGGGCCGCGGCGCTGGAACGACGACTGCCGGGTCCGTTGCGATCGCTGGTGAAATTGATCCGCCGGACCGGGCGCGAATTCGAGGAGGACGACTGCGCCACGCATGCGGCGGCGATCGCGTATCACACGTTTTTCGCGCTGTTTCCGCTACTGCTGGGCGCCGGTGTAATCGTGTCGTATTTTTCGTTCGGGCAGGAAGCCTACGAGGCGCTCCTAGAGGCGCTGAACCAGGCGATCCCAGCGGGCAAGAGCCTGATCGCCGACGCCGGCAATGGCTCCGGGGACTTCCGCGGCTGGGTCGGCCTGGTGGCGTTCGTGGCCCTGCTGTGGTCGGCGTCACGGTTGTTCGCAGCGCTGCGGCGGGCGCTGACGGTGGCCTGGGACGCGGACCGGCACCACCGCCTGGTGCACGGTAAGCTGGTGGACCTGTTCGCGGTGTTGGTATTGCCTGGACTGGCGATCGTATCGGTGGGGGCATCGGGGGCGATCGAGGCAGCGCGGTTCGTAGTTGAGCAGGCGG
The DNA here is from genome assembly GCA_030744875.1 of Chloroflexota bacterium. GTDB lineage: Bacteria > Chloroflexota > UBA11872 > UBA11872 > VXNJ01 > JASLPR01. Next base: position 16,096 of record JASLPR010000056.1, on the reverse strand, counting down.
GCCAGACGATTCCAGTTATCGGCTACTTCGCAACCGAGTCAGGGGCCGGGATTATCGGGCGGTTCATCCCGCTGGCGGTGAGCACGCTGGCGTTCGCACTGACCTACGTGCTGTTGCCGAACACGCCGGTGCCGTGGCGGGAGGCGCTACCGGGCGCGGCGTTGGCGGCGGTGCTGTTCGAGCTCTTAAAGGTTGGATTCGCCTGGTACGCGACCAATCTGGCGACCTTCAACGTGGTCTACGGCTCGTTGGGGACGGTGATCGCGGTAATGCTGTGGGTCTACCTGTCGGCAATCGTGCTGCTGGTCGGGGCGGAGTTCGCCACCGAGTTCTATCGCATGCGGCACCGGGAGCTCGAGGTGGCGGGGGAGGGCTAGGCGGGTGCCGGGAATGGAGCGGTGGCTGGTCCCGGTGGCGGCTGTGTCGCTCGTGGTCGCGCTGGTGCTTTTGCTGGCCTGGTTGCTGCAAAGGAGCCTTATCTATTTCCCATCCGGCGGCGCGCCGGGTCCGGTGGCGGCCCTGCTGCCGGGCGGGGAGGAGGCGGTGCTGGTGACGGAGGACGGGCTGGAACTGGGCGGGTGGTTCCTGCCGGCGTTCCAACAACCCGGGAAGAAACGGACGGTGTCCGCGGCGGTGCTGGTCTTCAACGGCAACGGCGGCAATCGCGCCCTGCGGGCGCCGCTGGCGAAGGCGCTGGCGGCGGCGGAGCTGGGCGTCCTGTTGTTTGATTATCGCGGCTACGGCGGAAATCCAGGCAGCCCGACCGAGGAGGGCCTGGCGGTGGACGCCCGGGCGGCGGTGCGGTACCTAGAAGACCGGGCCGATGTGGACCCGAAGCGGATCGTGTACTTCGGGGAGTCGCTGGGTGCGGCGGTGGCGGTGGGGCTTGCCCGGGAGCGCCCGCCGGCGGCGTTGATATTGCGGTCGCCGTTCACCTCGCTGGTGGAAATGGCCGGAACGCACTACCCGTTCCTGCTCTCAGGGCTGTTGCTGAAGGATCGGTTCCCGTCGATCGACCGGATCGGTCGGGTGATCGCGCCGCTGCTGGTGATCGTGGGGACGGCGGACAGCCTGGTCCCGCCGGAGCAGAGCCGGCGGCTCTTCGCGGCGGCGGGAAGGGGCGAGCGCCTGCTGGAGATCGCCGGGGCTGACCACAACGACCACGCGCTGCTGGCCGGGGAGAAGATGGTGGCGGCGGTGGTGGAGTTTGTGGGCGAGGCCCTCGGCGAAGCGGACGACTAGCGAGACGTGGAAGTCCACGGCGGGGCGGTGATGATGACCCGCAAGCCGGACTCGTGGTCGCGTTCCTCCTCCACGAAGCGAGCGAGACGATCGGAATCGGGTCGCGGGTCGGTGGTGACCAGGTAGCCGGAGGTCCAGAGGGCGGTGACCGCGCGCAACTGGCGGAACTCGGCGCGGAGGGTGCGTTCGGAGCCTTCCTTGAGCGCCAGGGCCAGATCCGTCGGGGCGATGGTGGGCGGGGCGGCAACGCGGATCAAGACCGAGTCGGCGGCGCAACCGATATCCAGCAGGTCAGCGTCGAATTCGGCGGTGAGGCGGGATAGTTGTTCCTGGAGCCGGCTGCCGATGGCGTCCTCGATGACGCAGCCGCGCCGGTAGGTACAGAATGCGAAGGTATAGCGCAGCCGTCCGTCGTCGGTCGTCATCGCCGGCCTCCGATCGGGCCCCTCAGTTGCGCAACGCTCCGTGTTTCGGCCTTATGTTAAGCCCCGGCGTCAATGTCGGCGGTGATGTTTCCAGAATGGTGGCCGACCTGCTACCTTCGCCGCGCAACAAGAACCAATACCCCGTGGCTCGCGGCGGGGAGCGGGAGCGACCCTGATGAGCGGCAACGGTTCCATCCTCGAAAGCATTTCCCCGGACACGCCCCTGGCCAACCTGATCGGTGGGGAAGAGGTCCCGTCACAGGCGACCGAGACGGTGGCGGTGACGAATCCGGCCACCGGCGCAACCATCGCCACGGTGCCGTTGTCAACGCCAGCCGAGGTGGACGCGGCGCTGGCGGCGGCTCAGGCCGCGTACCTGGAGTGGCGCAAAGTCCCGGCGGTGAATCGCGCGCGCTACCTGTTCCGACTGCACCGGCTGATCGAGGAGAACTTCGAGGACCTGTCGCGGCTGTGCACACTCGAGAACGGCAAGACTCTGGAGGAATCGCGCGGCGAAGTGATCCGCACCCTCGAAAACGTCGAGATGGCGGCCGGGATACCGTCGTTGCAGATGGGCGACTTCGCGGCGGACATCGCGGCCGGCTTCGACGAGACGATGATCCGCGAGCCGCTCGGAGTCTTCGCCCAGATTGCGCCGTTCAATTTCCCCAGCATGGTGCCCTGGTGGTTCGCGCCCTACGCGCTGGCCACCGGCAACAGCTACGTGATCAAGCCCTCGCCGCAGGCGCCGCTGAGCCAGATGGAGCTCGCCCGGCTGGTTCTCGAAGCGGGATTCCCGCCCGGCGTGCTGACGATCCTCCACGGGGGCACGGAAGTCGGCGAGGCGCTCTGCGCGCACCCGCAGGTCCAGGGAGTGTCGTTCGTAGGGTCAACGCCGGTGGCCCGGAGCGTGTACGCGGCGGCGAGCGCCAACGGCAAGCGCGCCCAGTGTCAGGGAGGAGCCAAGAACTTCTTGGTCGTACTGCCCGACGCGGTGATGGACGCCGCAGTGTCGAACATGATGGGCTCGATCTTCGGCTGTGCCGGCGAACGCTGCCTGGCCGGATCGAACATCATCGCCGTCGGTGAAGCCTACGAACCGCTGAAGGAACGCCTCGTGGCGACCACCGAGGCGATTGCGCTGGGCGACGGGCTCGACCCGGCGACCGGGATGGGCCCGGTGATTTCCAGGGAAGCCCAGGAGCGGATCGTCGGCTACGTGGATGGGGCGGAGGCCGAGGGCGCGACGGTGATCGTCGACGGCCGCGGCGCGACGGTGGAAGGTCACCCGGACGGCTACTGGGTGGGGCCGACGCTGCTGGAGGGCGTAACGATGGACATGAAGATCGCACGGGAAGAGGTGTTCGGACCGGCGGTGAACCTGATCCGCATGGACACCCTGTACGAAGCGATCGCCGCCATCGAGGCGTCGGAATTCGGCAACGCGGCGTCGATCTACACCAGCCACGGCGGAGCGGCGCGGGAGTTCGCGCAGCGAGTGGATATCGGCAACGTCGGCGTGAACGTCGGCGTTGCCGCGCCGATGGCGTTCTTCCCGTTCAGTGGCCGCAGGGCGTCGTTCTTCGGCGACCTGCACGGGCAGGGCGGCAACGCGGTGCAGTTCTTCACCGACGCAAAGGTCGTGATCACACGCTGGCCGGAGTGCACCGACGGTCGGGAGCCGTGGGACTGAACCCTTTCGGGACTTTCATTTCTTGGCCGGTCGCAAGGCCGGCGGGATCGAAGCCACGCAACTTCAAACGATTCAGAGCAGTCTCGCGCTCGGCTGGTGTGAACAATTCCTGAAACTCAGACCGGAGCACAAGGTTTTCGACGGTCAGGTGCAGGCAGCCACATTTCCTCAGTGCAGTGAAACCGTCCGAAGTCTTTGAATCGCCCAGCAATGTCCTGGCCGTCCCCAGGCCTCCCTGTTCGGCGAGCATCTGCAAGAAACGTGTGGCGGTGTAATCGCACTCGTCCTTCGCCTGCTGATAAACGTCGGCCATCCCCCGGTGGAATCGATCTTCCACGTCGTTGGTGCCTGGCTCGTCGTTCATCAGGTGAAACTTCCTACCGAGTCACCGGCATAGCCGGACACTGGCCAGCTTCACTGCCTAGAATACGTTGCATCCCCCGCGAGCCAGAGATTGAGGGCCTAGAAGACCGTGACCTCATCCCCACCGGCATCGGCCGAGCGGTAGATGGCGTCGACGAACTTGTGGACGCGGAGGGCGTCTTCGAGCGTCGCGTACTCGGCGGTCGGGCGGCCCATGACGGCGTTCACGAAGTTCGTGCCGGGGCCGGGGAAGTAGTCGTCGGTTATACCGTCGGGGTTCGCCTCGACCGTGGTCTCGCCGGACTCGAAATCGTTCCAGAAGACGGTCGGATTCATGAAGGCCTCCGGACCGACCGAGCGCAGCATGATCGCGCCCTTGTCACCGAAGAAGCTGATGTCTTCCCAGAGATAGCCGGCCACCGCCGGGCCGAGCCCGGTGGTGAAAACCGAGCCGATCGGGCCGTCCTGGAACTGGAAGCTGACGGCGGCGGCGACATCGACTTCGCTGCCCATGCGGTCGAGGCGGGCCGAGACGAGCGCCGGGTCCTTGCCGATGGCGTGATGGATGAAGTCCAGGGTGTGCGCGCCGGTGTCCATGATGAATCCGCCGCCGGCCATCTTCTTCACCGTGCGCCAGGTGGTGCGGTTGCGCTCGAACCAGTTCTCGGTGTGGGTCAGGGAGACGCCGTGGACGCTGCCGATCTTGCCGTCGCGAAGGGCCTTCACGATTCCCTGGTAAACCGGGATGAAGCGCCGGTTGTAGGAGACCAGGACGATCTTGCCGGTCGCGTCGCGTTTGGCGATGGCGGCTTCGACATCGGCCGGGCTCGCGCCGGCGGGCTTCTCGGTCTGGACGTTACAGCCGGCGTCTAGGGAGTCGATCATCTGCTGGCTGTGGAAGGCGTGCGGCGAGGAAATCAGGACGGCGTTGGCGCCAGATTTGTCCAGCAGGTCGCGGTGATTGGCGTACTCGGGCACGTCGGCCAGCGAGTCATGGGGCTCTTTGGCGACCTTGATGGCGTCGGCATTGGGGTCGGCCAGTCCGACAATTTCGACTTCGGGCTGGCCCATGTAAACCGGCAGGTGGAGCATGCCGACGATTCCGCCGCAACCGATGAGGCCGAGTTTGATGTCCGCCATGTCGCTACCCGCTTTCTGGTGGCGCCTGATTCGCGCCGAGGGGACTCAGTGTAGCGGTTTGCCGACCGGCCCGAAGCGCGGTGGTGGAGGCGAAACCGGGTCGCGCCGGGAGCTAGGCGCTGAGCCCGACGACAAGCGCGCGGAGCAGCGCCGGATCGAAGCGACCGGGCATATCGCGGCTCATCGCGCGCAGGGCCTGGAACGCGCCCACCGGGGTGCCGTCGGGTACCGTGGTGGTGAGCACGTCGAAGGTATCGACCACAGCACAGATACGGCCGGTCAGTGGGATGCGCGTGCTCTGCAGGCCAGCCGGGTAGCCCCCGCCGTCCCAGCGTTCGTGATGGCCGACCGCGGCGTCGCGGACTTCGCGGGAGATGCCGGGCACGGACTGAATGAGATCGCGGCCAATGTAGACGTGCTGCCGGACCACCGGGTCGAGGTCGGGATCGCCGGTGCTCGTGCGGCGCGCGATGCGGGCCATGCCGAGGTCGTAGAGCAGCCCCGCCAGACCAATCGTGATCAGGCAATCTGGGGCGCTGATGCCCAGCGGACCGGCCAGCGCGATGGCGTAGATCGACGAATTGACCAGGTGGTAGTGAAGCTCCTGGTCGACGTAGGTCATCTTGACCAGCGCGGTGAGCGATTCAGGAGACTCAAGCGTCTCGGCCACGGTTAGTTCGGTAATCTCCCGGGCCATCTGGAACGACTGCACCCCGGGGTTGTGGACCAGGTGCAGCGCGGTCGCGCCCGCGGACGTGCGAATCGCCTGGGCGCGTTTGGCGGCCGGTGCATCCGTCGAATCCAACAGGAGGCGGGCGGCCTCAAATGCCCCCCGCACATACGGCCCGGCCTTGCCGGACTGGACATACAGCGACTCGATTCCGGAACTGTCGTGCGCCAGCCGGATCGAGTCGTTGAGATCCTGGCCCGCGGTCAGATAGACAGAGTGGCCGTCGCGAGTGCGGATGTAGAAATCCACCGCGGCGACGGTGCCCAGCGGAAGGTCGGCGACTGGCACGGCGAAATAGAAGTCGGCGGCCGATATTTCCCAGTCTTGCAAGGGCAACACCCCCCGGGTGGCTTATTCGTCCGATGAAGGTAGGTCCGTCAAAACAGAATGTATATAGACCTGCCAACACTTTCGGGAAAGACCGCTCTCTTAGTCCGGCGGGGCGGGGCGGCCGCCGAGGTACCCTGCCCGAGCGCGCCGTTCCTAGAGTTTCGCGGTCTCGTAGGGCTCGGGCCACTCCAGGTCGACCCCCAGTCGGGCCGCCGCCACGTAAGGCCAGGCGGGGGTACGCATCATCTCGCGGCCGATCGCGACCAGATCGGCGCGCTCGTTGCGGATCACCTCTTCTGCAAGCTCCGGATGGCGGATCAGGCCGACGGCGATGGTGGGGATATCCGCACCATTCCGGATGGCCTCCGAGAACCCAACCATGTACCCCGGGTGGGTCGACGGGCGGCCCGGGTGGTTGCCACCCGAGCTGACATGGATCATGTCCGCGCCAGCCCCCTTGAGCAGCTTCGACGCCGCGATCAGATCGTCAATCGTGTTGCCGTCTTCCTGCCAGTCGGTGGCCGATACGCGAACGATGATCGGCACCTCGTCGGACAGGTCACCGCGAACGGCCTCGGTCACCTCGCAGGCCAGCCGGGCGCGGGCATTGATGTCGCCGCCATAGGCGTCGCCGCGGTGATTGGCCAGCGGTGACAGGAACGAACTCAGCAGGTAGCCGTGGGCGCCGTGTAGCTCGATGGCCTGGAATCCGGCCTGCACGGCACGACGGGCCCCGTCGCGGAAGCTCTGGATGATGCCGGGAATCTCGGCGAGCGACAGCTCGTGGGGCGTCTCCCAGCCGTCGTCGAAGGGGATTGCCGAGGGAGCCACTGCCGGCACGGCGCCTCGGCCCTTGAGTCCACCGTAGGCCTTGCGGCCGGCGTGACCGATCTGGATCGCCATCGCCGCACCCTGCTCGCGGCAGAACTTTACGAACCGGGCCAGCGGCTCGATGTGGCAGTCGTCCCAGATGCCCAGGTCGCCCTGGTCGATATCGTCGATCCGGCCGCGCTGCTCGACGGCGTTGACCTCGACGATGATGAGCCCCATTCCGCCGACCGCGCGGGCGCCGTAGTGGACAAAGTGCCAGTCGGTGGCCTCGCCGTTGGCGTCGGACGCCCACATGCACATCGGCGGCATGACGATACGGTTCTTGAGGGTCAGAGCACGGATCGCGTAGGTGTCAAAAAGTCCCGGCATGGCGTTCTCCCTGTATTCCCCAATAGTCCGGCCATTGTAATGGGGCGGCGAGGATCGCCGGTACGCGGGACTCGGCCGGCGGCGGTAAGCTACTTTCGCCGGGAACGTAGCCAATTAGCCGGGGACCGGGCGGAAAACCGCCAGGACCCGGCCCGGCGGCAAAGGCGGAACGATGAAACTTACCGACAGCATCCATATCGTCGGTGGCGGCCTCATGGGCTTCGGGCTTAGCCACCCGGGCGACTGGTATGTCTACGCCGTTACCGACGGCGAGGAGACCGCCCTGATCGACGCCGGCGTGGGCATGGAGCCGGAGCGGATCGTGGCCAACGTCGAGGCCGACGGCATCGACCCGGACACCGTCAAATACCTGATCCTCACCCACTGCCACGGCGACCACGCCGGCGGCGGCGCCTACCTGCGCAAGCAGTACCGATTGAAAGTGATCGCGCCGGTCGACACCCGGGGCTGGCTGCACGAGGGCCGCACCGTCGACGAGGACGCCACTAACCTGGCCCGCGCCCGGGAGGCCGGGCGCTACCCGGCGTCCTACCGGGTGGAACCGGTGGCGGTGGCTCGGGAGGTGGACGACGGCGAGGAGATTCGCGTCGGTAACCTGCGGCTGCACACGCTATCCACGCCCGGTCACGCGGCCCGGCACATGAGATACATCCTGGAAGTCGATGGCAAGAAGTACATGTTCGGCGGCGACCTTGTGTTCGCCGGCGGGCTAGTGGTGCTCAATTAGGCCGAGGAGACTTCGGTGTTCGAGTTGGGCAACAGCATCACCCGCTTCCGTGACGCCGGCATCGACGCCCTGCTGCCCGGCCACGCCGCCACCGCGCTCGAAAACGGCCAGGCGCACATCGACAAGGCCATCGCCAAGTTCGACTCCCTCACCGTCCCCCGAAACATGATGGAGTAGCGCGATCGCAATCTCGTCGAAACTGGCAACACCCAGGGAGTCCCCGTGGACCGATCGTGCCCACGGGCAGGCCGAGGAACCGGCCCGCCGGACGCCCTTCGCCCGCGACCGCGACCGGTTGCTGCACTCGCGCGCCTTTCGCCGCCTGCTGCACAAGACCCAGGTGTTCGTGGTCACCGAGGCGGACTTCTTTAGGACCCGCATCACCCACTCGCTGGAGGTCGCCCAGATCGGCCGCAGCATCGCCTTTGAACTCGGCCTTGACGAGAGCCTGACCGAGGCGATCGCGCTGGGCCACGACCTGGGCCACGGCCCCTTCGGGCACGCCGGCGAGGCGGCCCTGAACGAGTTGATTGCCGACCGCGGCGGCTGGCACGCCAACAAGCACTCGCTGGAGGTGGTGGACGACATCGAAGCGCCCTACCCGGGATTTCGCGGGCTGAACCTGACCTGGGCCACCCGCGAAGGAATCGCCCGCCACGAGACGCTGTACGACATCCCGACCGAAAGCGCCGAGTTCGACCACCACCCGCAGCCCGGCCCCGAGGCGCAGGCCGTTTCGCAGGCCGACGAGTGCGCCTTCCTGGCCCATGACATTGAGGACGCGGTGAACGCCGGGCTGATCGGCCTGGAGGACCTGCTCCGCGCCGGGCCGCGGCTGTGGTCAGACGCCGTGACCTACGCCGAGGAGGTCTGCTCCGGCGAGCAACGCGCGGACCTGGAGTTCGACCGCGCCCGGGTGGTGTTGCGCCGGGCGACCAGTCACGTGATCGGGGTGCTGATCAAGGACGTCGTCCGAACCGCGAGGGAGGGCCTGGAGGGGGCCGGTATCGAAACGGCGGAAGCGGTGCGCGGGCACGACGCGGTGCTGATTGCACCATCGGACGAGATCAGGGTGCGCCGCGCCGAGGTGAGCGCGTTCATGCAGGAACGGGTCTACGATTCGCCGTCGATCCTGCGGCAGACCGCCCGCGGCCAGATGGTGCTCAGGGAGCTTTTCGGGGCCTTCGTCGAGGACCCGCGACTACTGCCGCTATCGACCCGACAGAAGCTGAAGGAGCCGGGTGCGGAGACGGCGATGGTGGTGGCGCGGTTCCTGGCCGGGATGACCGACCGCTTCGCGGTGGACATGTATGCGGAGTTGTTCGAGCCCAGCGCGCGGAATTTCGGCGGCCGCCCTGATTAGACGGCCCGGCCAGTGCCACAGGCACCTTCATCTGATTGGCGGGAGGGGCGAGCAGGCGGGGCGCGAGTGGGACCGCGGCCGAGCGGACCAGCGCCTACCCGCCCCAATCGCCCGGTCGGACGAACCGCTTCGCCGAAAGCGCCGCGCGGGCGCCGTCGCCAGCGGCGAAGAGACCGGGGATCCCGGTCAGGTTTTCGCGATCGCCAATCACTTCGCCGTGGTCGTTTAGCTCGACCAGATCCTTGACGATCGCCGTGGCCGGGCGGAAGCCGATCTCAACGAAGATGAGATGGATATCGAGGGTCTGCTCGGTGTCGTCCTCGGCGAGCGCGATGACGACTCGCTCGACACGCTCATCGCCTTCGATGCGCTGCACCGTAGCCGCGGGGAGCATCTCGACATTGTCGAATTATTGCACGGCGGTGATGCGATCGGGGTCGCCAGTCCAGCCGCCACGGGTGAGGACGTGCACGCGGGCGGCGACGGGGGCGACTTCCTGAACGGCCTGCAGTCCGGAGTTGTCGCCGCCGACGACCAGGACATTCTTGTCGTGGGTGGTCGGGCCGTAGTTGTCGGCAAAGTAGCTGACGCCGTTGCCGATCAGCTCCGCCTCGCCGAGGACGCCCAGCCGGTTGGGGGTCATGCCGGTGGCCAGGATCACCGCCCGGGCGGTCATGACCGCACCGCCGTGGAGGACGAGTTCGAAATGGTCGCCGCGGTGGTCCAGGTGGTCGACATCGTCCTAGAGATACTCAACGAACTGCTCGGCGAGCTGACGGGTGAAGCGATCCACCAGCGCCTCGCCGGCGATGCCCTCGAAGCCCAGGTAGTTTTCGACGTGGACGCTGTGGATGGCCTGACCGCCGATCTCGCGACCGACCACCGCTACGCGCATCCGCTGGCGGACCGCAAAGAAGGCGGCGGCCAGCCCGGCCGGGCCGCAGCCGATGACCACCAGTTCGTACATCAGCGGATCAACGGCGTCGGGCGGGTTAGGATGGTCGGGTCATGGCGCGGCTCCGCGAGGTGTCAACGAACGGCGCCGGCCGGCTGCCGGTGATCCCCCGGGTCTAGCCTAGCGCAGCGGAGTCGACCCCGAGCCGCTTACCTTCGTCGCGCAGGAACTGGATTGTGGCCTCGGCCAGTTCGATCCCGCGTTCGGCATGAGCGGCGCGCGAGCGGCGCTCGGGCTCGCCGGGGATCATGACGCCGTCGAAGCCCGGGGCCGGCGGGACCGACTCGACGCGCTCGTAGACACTATCGGCGTCGGCGCCGTAGTCGGCCACGGAGCGGAAGATACCCGGGTCGATGGCGATGATTGTGAAGCCCATCAGCGGGGTGTCGTGGGAGTCGCCGGCGCCGGTGAGACTGCTGGCCAAAACCTCGGCCAGCAAGCCCAGGGCGTAGCCCTTGTGCCCGCCGAAGGGCAGCAGCATGCCGCCGTCGTAGAACTCGGCCGGGGCGGTGGTCGGCTCGCCGTGCTTGTTCAGGGCCTGGCCGGGAGGCAAATGGGCGCCCTTGGCCCGGGCCACCTGGATCTTGCCTTCGGCGGTGGCAGTGGTGGCGAAGTCCATGATCAGCGGCGCGTGGTCGCCGCCGGGGGCCGCGGCGGTGAGCGGGTTGGTCGAAAGGGCGCGGCCGAGTCCGCCGAACGGAGCACTCGCCAAACCGATGGGCCCGCCGACCGCGCCAAAGAGGATCATGCCCTGGTCGGCGGCCTGCTCGGCCCACTGGCCGATGCGGCCGGTGTGGTTGCAGCGGATACAGCCGACGATGGCGATGCCGCTTTCCTTCGCCAGGTCGATCGCCGTCTGGGTCGCGAAGGCTGCCGTGAACTGCCCGAACCCCAGGTGCCCGTCGACCAGCGCCGAGGTCGCGGTCTGCTTGATGATCTCGGGTCGGCCGTCGGCGACGGCGCGGCCGGTGTCGATGTATTCCAGGTAGCGGGGCACGCGGATGACGCCGTGGGAAGGATGGCCCGACTGGTCGGCTAGGATCAGCGAACCGACCAGCGCGGTGGCGATGTCGCCGGGGGTGCCGGCCTTCACGAACAGACCTTCGGCGTACTCGCGGAGGGCTTCGGTGGGAACCTGAGGCATGGCGTCTTCCTGATTCTGGTTGGTGGCGGCCGGACCGATGCCGAGGATACAACGCGACGGCGAGGGCGGGAAAACCGCGCGGATTAGCGGCTGGCCAGCAGGACCGTGGTGGCCGGATGCTCCGGGTCCGGCTCGCCGGTGAGCGAGGGCCAGGGGTCCACGTCCCGGAAGCCGGCCTCGATCAACATCGCGGCCAGTTGCTCGTCGGAGTAGGCCGCGATGGTCATAACGTGGCGCTCGACGGCTCCGGACGCCGGATCGATGACGAAGAACCGCTCGGTCCGGGCCTTCTGCCCGGCGTCCCAGGAGGATTCTTGCAAGAGGAGGTGGGGACCCGCCGCGAACAGACCGGATTCGGGGGCGCTCCAGTTGCTACGTGATTGGCCACCCTCCTCCACATGAGCGAATGTCTGCGGCTCCAGCACGACGCGCCCGCCGGCCGCCAGCGCCGCAGGGGCGCGCCGGAGGATGTCGGCGGCTTCAGCCGGGCGGAATACGTTGAGCTGCCCGTAGATCAGCAGGACCAGGTCGAATCCCTCGCCGAAGTCCGCCTGGCGAATGTCGCCGCGCCGGTACGTGCAGCAAAGGTCGGCGGCGGTTTCAGTCGCTTAGCAGATGGCCGCCGGCGCGAAGTCGATCCCGACGCACTCGTGGCCCAGCACCGCCAGGCGCTGCAGGTAGAGCCCCGGCCCACAGGCCAGTTCGAGCACCCGCGATGGCTCGCCGCGAAGGACCGTGTCATGGACCCAAGCGACGTGCCGATCGATCAGCCCGGCGCGGCGGCTCGCCAGGTCGTGGGACTGATCCAGGCGGGCGGCCAGCATGCGCTCGCTGAAATCAGGGTCGTCCCACGGGATGTTGTCGCCCTCGGCCCAGGGATCCGGTGGGATGGCGCGGTCGACAAGATCGCAGAGCGTGCTTATGGGGACTGCCCTCGAGGGAGACCCACCCCCGTGCGTCCGCGGGCGGTTGGCTATATCCTGCCCAGCATAAAGCGCAGGTCTTCGCTCATCATCTCCATGTCCCAGGGCGGGTCCCAGACCATCTCGATGTTGGCCAGTTCGACGCCATCGACCTTCTCCACCGCCTCCTTGGTATTGGAGACGATCATCGGCCCCACCGGGCACATCGGTGTGGTGAGCGTCAGGTCGATGTTCACAGTGGACTCATCGACTTCCACGTTGTAGATCAAGCCCAGGTTCCAGATGTCCAGGTTGAGCTCGGGATCGACAACGGTTTCCAGGGCGGCGATTACGTCATCTTTGGTGGTCATTGGTTGTCTCCGTATGAATGGCGAGGTGGTCGATTGATCTGAGGTGCTGTCGTCAGATCGTACCGGGTCTTCCAGACGATCGAGGAACCTTCGCAAAGCCTACCGCACCGGCAGGGTGGGCAGCCTAGAGGAGCTTGGCAGGCGTCGCGATCGACGATCGGAATCTGTGGCTCCGCGAGGCCCAGGGGCGCAACGGCCGGGGCCAAAACGGCGTTGGAAAGGAGGAAATAGTCGAGGAAGTCGTTGACTGTTTGGTAATCGTTCGGTATTGTCCGGAAAACGGGCAAAAAGACAGGGTGCGACGGCTATGAACGACAAGGCGGCAGACCGGGCGGCGAGCGCGGCCGGCGAGGAATCCACGGGCGGGGCGGGGATGAGCGGGCCGCATGCGACCGCGTCCATCCTGCATGCCGACCTCGACGCCTTCTACGCCTCCGTCGAGCAGCGCGACAACCCGGCGCTGCGCGGCAAGCCGGTGGTGGTTGGGGGCAACCCGGATTCGCGCGGAGTCGTGGCGGCGGCGTCCTACGAGGCCCGCGAATACGGCATCCATTCCGCCATGCCGCTGCGGCAGGCGGCGCGGCGCTGCCCGCACGCCAAGTTTGTATCCGGCCGCCACGAGGTATACAGGCAGGTATCCCGCGAGGTCATGGACGTGTTCCACCGCTTCACCCCGTTGGTGGAGGCGATTTCGTTGGACGAGGCGTTCCTGGACGTCTTCGGCGGCGAGCGCCGCTTCGGGTCGCCCGAGGACATCGCGCGCGAGATCCGTGCGACCGTCCAGGCCGAGCAGAACCTGACCATCAGCATCGGGGTGGCCACCAACAAGTCGGTGGCCAAGATCGCCTCCGACATCTGCAAGCCCGACGGCCTGCTGACCGTGGAGCTAGGTCGCGAGCGCGCCTTCTTGGCGCCGCTGCCGGTGGGGCGCATCTGGGGGGTGGGCCCGCGCACCGAAGAGCGCCTGCGGGCGCTGGGCATCGAAAAGGTCGGGCAACTCGCTGAGATGCGCCGGGCCGAACTGGTGGGCCGGTTGGGGCAGTTCGGCCACCGCCTGCACGACCTGGCCCGCGGGATCGATCGGCGTTCGGTATCGACCGAAGGTCTGCGCAAGTCGGTCGGCAACGAGCACACGTTCGGCGAGGATGTCGGCGACCTGGACGCGCTCTTGAAAGAGCTGTTGCGCCTGAGCGACGAGGTCGGCCGGCGGTTGCGCGCCCACGAGCTGCAGGGCCGGGTGGTGACAGTAAAGATCCGACGGGCCGACTTCACCACCCTGACGCGGCGGCGGACGCTGCCGGTCTACACCGACGACGGCGGCGCAATCTATGACGTGGCCAGTGTATTGATGCGCACAGAGTTTCAGCCCGGTGAGCGGTACCGTCTCCTTGGCGTACACGTAGCGGATTTCGCCCCTGAGGACGCGCGCCAAATGGAGATGCCACTGTTCGGAACCAATCGGTCGGAACGCCTGAACGTGGCGGTGGACGGACTCGAGTCGCGCTTCGGGCGCGGCAGCGTCCGCCGGGGCGGATTGTTCCGCTCGGTGGCGCGAGTGGCCAGCGCATTTTCGATAGGCGCGGGCGAAGTGTGGGAGGAGCCGGCATGAAACGAGGCTCGACGGGACAGACCGGTGGACTGGGCGGGTCGCTGTCGCTGCTGCGGCCGCGGACCTTCGACGACCTGCGGCGGCTGGTGCGCCGGCACACCGATCTCGAGGCACGGCAGCTCCTGACCGAGATCGAAGGACAGGTGGATCTGCACGGCTGGCGTCGCGTGCAGCGTACCGGCGGGCCCTGGCTGGACGAGTTCTTCGAGCGTGCCACCGAAGTCTTCAACGAGATTTCCAGCGCCGTGTTCGAGATCGCACTTACCGACGTGCCAGTCAACCGGCTGGTCGGCAAGTGGGACTTCCGGTTCCCGGTCGAGGACCTGGTACTGGATCGACTGCACAGCCGCCACCTGGGCAAGCGAATCGTATTGATCGATGGAGACCGGGCCTTCGTGCGCGACGGGCTCGGCGTGCGCATGGAAGCAGCCGAAATCTACGCGCCCTCCACGTTCGCCATGAGCGCGCTGCCGGTGGCGACCAGCGGGTCGGTGGTGGGGACGATGCGGCGCCTGCCGGGTCTGTTCGATGAGCTGCCGGGGCCCGGGTTGGAGCGCGAGACCACCGCCTCGCCAAACTAGCGACGCCGCCAGCGCGCGGCCGGGCGGCTGGACACCGGGGGGGCGGAACTGCGAGCATCACCGGGTTAACGAAGCCATGGTGACGCGGAAAGGGGCAGCCCGAAAATGACGGTGATCGCGACGACGGACGGAGCCTGGAAAGACTCGACTATCGAAGGCATGAAGGTGCGCCAGATCATGGGCCCGGACCAGGGCGCGGGCGCGGTGACGATGGGTGAGCTGGATTTCGCGCCCGGTGCCGTGCTACCGCTGCACAAGCACCTCATCGAAGAGGCCTTCCGCATCTACGAAGGAACCGGCGTGGCACTGGTCGGCGACCGCGAGATCCCAATCGCCGTCGGCGACGCCATATTGGCCCCGGCCGGCGTGCCGCACGGCTTCCGCAATGACTCCGGCGGCCAGTTGAAGATGACGTTCTTCTACCCGGGCATCAACGCGGCCTCCGAATTCGTCGAATAGCCAGCGCCCCAACCCGGAAAGCAAGAACAAGCGGGCGCGGCTGACGCCGCGCCCGCTCGTTGCGTTTCGCTACATCGCCTGCCTGATCAGGCTGCGGACTTCCGCGGTCTCCGGGTAGCGACCTTCGCCCTTCTTCGAAAAGGCCAAGTCGCCGTTGATGACGAGTTCAAAGACGCCCCCTCCGGAGGGGATGAGCGCCCAATTATCGATGTCGGTGCTGAACTCTTCAAGAATCTCGGTAGTCAGGCTCACGGCCCGAGGGAGATAGTTTCAAGCAGAGCAGTATTCGAGCGAGATGTCGATCTTTCCGGCCATTGCGACTCCTCTCGGTCCGTGGTCACGGTCCGATTGTGGCGGTCCCGCCTTAATGATACAAGCCCGGTTCGCGGCGGGCGTCCCGGCGAGCCAAGAAAAGGGCCGCCAGAAGAGTCTCAAAGATGGACAAAATGGGCCAATTATGTCAAGATTGTTCAGGGTAATTGAGGGATTTGACTTCACTTCGCCGCAAGCTACGGCAAGGGGCCACCACGGGGGCTGAATCCTCGGCAACTGGAGCACTGCTTGGGTGTGATCGACGCCCTCAATGAGGGCTTTCGAATTGTGGTTCAAAGACCCCTGCTCCTGACCATCCCGATCCTGCTGGACGTGGTGTTGTTGGTGTCCCCGAGACCGACCGCCCCGGAGCTTCTGCTGGGTGTCGGCGGGGTCGACGCGAACGGGGCCGAGGCGCTCGGCTCGCTGCTATCCGGTCTGCTGATCCGGGCCCTGGCGCTGTACGTGCCCTCCCTGGGCGTCGCGGTGCCGGTGACGGGGCAACTGGGCGGGGGCATCGAACTGGCCG